>JAAELU010000053.1 GCA_024226255.1 bacterium
CCGATGTATTGACACAGTTGCTGCTTATCGAGCGGGCCGAGGGACGTCTTTGGGAGGTCGACGAGGCGTTGGGTCGGGTCGCCGACGACACGTATGGGTACTGCGTCGGTTGCGGCGCCGGTATTCCGCTGCAGCGGCTGCGGGCATTGTCGGCCACTGCGAGTTGCATCGCATGCAGCCGCACGCCGTCCCACCGAGTAGCCCGCAACCTCGTCGACCGCGACCACCTCAGATTCCGGAGGATACGGGGCCGACCTCTGGCGGCGTTCGGGGTACTGGCTGCAGGCGGTGAGCAATGAGGGTCTGGTCCAGATTGGAGTGGCAGCAGCAATCTCGGCTTTTGGATGAGCGCGATCGGCTGAGGCGCCTGCACGCGGAGCTGAGGACGGCGGCTACCAGTCGCCGGGACTACGAGCCTCACGACGTCACCGACGACGAGGCCGCCATTCAGGCCGACGCGATCGAAGGTCGGCTCGCCGCCACGGACGAAGCGCTTAACCGCATCGACTCGGGTAGCTACGGCATGTGCCTTGTGTGTGGATCGCGAATAGCAGAGGAGCGGCTCGAAGCCTTGCCCGCAACGGCGCTCTGCCGGAGTTGCGCTAGCTGACGTCGCGGACGATTGAGGAAGGAGGTGGTGCGATGGACAGGTTCAAAGAAATCCTGGTTGCAGCGTCTCCGGGTCATCTGGAGCCGCTAACTCTGCGTACCGCCGTCAACCTCGCTGACGCCAACGACGCACATCTGACGGTGCTGGATGTAGTTGCCCCGATGCCTCGGTGGCGAAGGAAGATGCATGTGGAAGGCCGGACCATTGATGTCGAAGCAGCGTTGCTACGCGACCGGGAGGAGCGGCTCCGGCATATGGTCGAGAACACTCGAGGCGGAGAGGAGACTGACGTGATTGTCACAGTCGGTGAGCCGTTTCTTGAGGTGATCCGTCATGTCCTCGCCCGTGGTCATGATCTGGTCATGCTGGGTGAGCCGGAAGTCGACAGGGCAGCCCTGCCGCAACCGAGCAGCGGCGTGATGCATGTTTTGCGAAAGTGCCCAACTCCGGTGTGGGTGATGCACCCATCGCTGGCTAGAGAGCTTCGCATCTTGGCGTTGGTCGACCCGGATCCGAGCGACCCGGTTCGCGACGGGCTCAACGACCTGGTACTCGAACTGGCAACGTCAATGGCCCGTTGCAATGATGGCGAGTTGCACCTAGGACACGCCTGGACCCTCGAGGGTGAGGCAACCTTGCGTACGTCTCCCTATGTAGGACTGCCCGGTGAAATCGTCGATGTGATGGTTGGGGACACGGAGGTCGTGCACCGTGACCAGCTGAATGCGCTGGCCGAGCGCCACCATCTGGGCGAACTGGATGCCTCAGTGCACATGGTATCGGGGGAGCCGGGTGTGGTGTTGCCTCGCCTGGCGGAGCATCTCGACGCCGGCCTCATCGTCATGGGCACCGTGGGCCGCACCGGGTTGAGGGGTCTGATTATGGGCAATACGGCTGAAACCATTCTCCGGTCGGTTCGCTGCTCGGTGTTGGCAGTGAAGCCCGAAGGATTTGCTACTCCGGTCAAGCCACGACACAGGTCGCCATGAACCAGCAAGGAACAGACGCAGCCGACGATGCAAACGGGGAATCCCCGGGTGACTCGATACCGTTCCACGTCCTCACCGCCGAGGAATGCGTCCGGGCGTTGGACACTTCACCGCGTGGGCTTGCGGCCGCTGAGGCAGCTCGGCGCCTTGCTGTGGCTGGTCCGAACGAACTCGAGGCGCCGGACCTTACGTCGCCGTGGGAGCTGCTCGCTGCCCAGTTCAGGAATGTCCTGATCATCATCTTGCTGATCGCGGTCGGTCTTTCGGCGATGATGGGTGATGCTGTCGAGGCGATCGTCATCGGTGTCATCGTCGTGTTTGCCGTCTTTCTCGGGTTCATCCAGGAGTACCGTGCGGAACGGGCGATCGAGGCGCTCCGGGAGATGGCGGCGCC
>JAAELU010000054.1 GCA_024226255.1 bacterium
GCCCACGACAACCTGGTGACCCGGTCGGATTTCTCCTGGTCTGGCGGTGGGCGTCAGTCCATCGGCATCGACCTGCGCCAGGGCTCCGCGGGCAACATCTTCGACAACGTCACCGCCCACCAGCGGCTGTTCGGCGCCCAGATTCTCCAGGGAGGCAGAGACAACACGATTCGCGGCAGCGACCTCTCGGACAACCACAACTGCGTCTTCGCGCACACCAACGATTCCGCCGCCCACCACAAGCTCATCGACCTGAAGCTGAACGATTGCACCGGCAATGCGCTGGCGGTCGCGTTCGACGACCTGCTCGAGCTGCGCGACATCGACTTTGCCGGCAGCAACGTCGGCCTGGCGCTCAGCGAGATGAGCGGGGTCAGCCACGACGGGCAGGCGCAGGCGCTGGAGCTCTCGGACGTCGCGGGCGTTGGCCTGTCACTGATCAACGTCGACGATTCGAGCTTCACCCATTTTGCGGTGGGTGGCGCGCAGAAAGGCGTCTGGCTGACCACCAGCGACCGCAACCTCTTCTCCGGGATCGACGCCTCCTGGGCCGGCCCGGCACCGAGCGGCGATGGCTTCTTCCTCGACCGTTCGACCGAGAACGTGATCCGCGAGTCGAGGACAGAGAATCGCGCCCTCGGATTGCAGATCCTGAGCGGCTCGAACGCCAACGAGATCCACTGCAATTCCCTGGTCCAAAACCTCACGGGTGCCCTCAACAACTTCGGCGCCGCCGGCAATCATCTCAACCTGAACCTGATCGCGGACAACGACGATTTTGGAGTGAGAAACACCGACGTCGCGTCGCTGGAC
>JAAELU010000055.1 GCA_024226255.1 bacterium
CGTGGTGGCCTATCAGTACGACGAGTGCGACCGGCTGATCGCAGAAGGCAGCGAGGCCTCGACGTGGGACGCCAACGGCAACCTCCAGACTCGAGGTGGTCGCAGCTATTATTGGGATGTCGAGAACCGACTGCGGCGAGTAATGGAGGGCACAGAGATCCTGGCGGAAGCCGACTATGACGCCGACGGTGAGCTGGTACGGTTGAGCGAACCGATTGACGGTGTCCTTGAGTCGACGACATTCCTGGTCGACACCGCGGGCCTCCTCAGCCACGCCGTTGCCGAGATCGACGACCAGGGCGCAGCGCAAAGCCTCTACACCCGAGCCGGGAATCTGTTGCTTAGCGCGTTTCGTCCCGGCGACGGCGGGCTCGACTACTTCCATGCCGACGGCCTGGGCTCGATTCGGATGATCACCGATCCGACTGCCAACGTGGTCGCCCACGACGACTACAGGGCTTTCGGTGGGCGGGATTCGATCAACGTCGGCCCTTACGGTTTTGCCGGCGAGCGTTTCGTCGCCTCGGTCGGGCTCGGCTACCACCGGGCACGCTGGCTTGATTCTTCGACCGGGCGCTTCCTATCGGTCGATCCTTTTCAGGGGACTATCGGCTCACCTCTGAGCCAGCACCGCTATCTCTACGCCCACGCCAATCCGGTGTCGAACGTCGATCCGACCGGGCTCTTCATCGGTGGCGGCGGGATGAGCGAGTTCAATCTTGCGACGGCGATCCAAGGAGTCTTGGTGGGCATGAACGCGGCCTCGCTGGTTGGGAACACCTTCTATGCCCTGGCCTATGGCAAGCGTGCCGCCCGCGCTCTGTTGGCTGGGGAGATCTTTGATGGCCTTGCCTTCGCCATGGCGGGCGTTCTCTACGCAGGGCTCGCCGCCGCCAGCCTGGTGGGGCTGCTCGCCGCCTTCACGCCGATCCCACCGCCGTCGGGCTTTGCCGGAGGTTTCGCGTTGGCGACGACCGGGGGTAGGCAGGCGTTACAGGCTCAGTCCATCTGGACGGCTGTGGCATCGAACCCAAAACTCTGGGAATGGGCCCTCAAGCAGGTGCTGCCGGCGATCATCGGCTCACATCTGATGTTCGCCACCGCTGCCAATGGGGGTGCAGGAGGCGGCGGCTCAAGCTCGGGCTCGAGCTCGGGCAGCACGAGGCCGA
>JAAELU010000056.1 GCA_024226255.1 bacterium
GTTGGCAACGAGATTCAAACCCGCGGCCAGGCCGAGGGACGCTTTCAGGGAACCGCCCTGGCCGGCGGCGGCCCTTTTGTGCTCGGTCAAAGCCGCGGCGCCCGCGAGAGCGACGTTGATGCTGTGATCGACGGCTGTGACGGTTACCGAGTCTCCCGCCGTGACGTGACTGTTGGCGATGTGCGCGTCGATCCGGCCGATGATCTTGTTGATCACAAACGATGCGACCGCCGAGAGGTCGGCCATGGCCCCACTGGCGCCAAGGGAAGTGATGATGGCGGTGTTATCGGCCTGGACGGTCACGGCGCCATTGGTGACGAGGGTCGAAAACAAGTTATTGTCCGTGTTGTCAATGACGGCCATGACATCGGCGTCGATCTCGTTGTAGGCTATGGCAGCGCCAAAGCCCCATTTGTCGTTGGACGCGATAGATCCGGCAATGGACGTAATGAGGCTCGAATTCAGGGCTTCCACATTGATGTCCGCATTGCCACCCGTCGTATCCACAAGCGACCCCAGCACTTCAGCGCTGGTCGTGGTGTCGATCAGGTTGATGGAGGTCATCGCAGCAACGCTGACCACGTCATTGTCCCTATCCAACGACAGGGCCGCCGAAACGCCCAGCCCGAAGATATAGGCGGAGGTCTTCGCGTAAACAACGAGTCCGCCGTCGGCGAACACTGTGGAATCGATGACCCCGGCCGTAGTCGTACTGGTGATTTCGTTGAGGCCAAAGCCAGCGCCAACGCCAATGGCGGCGCCGAATGAAACGGCGCCCCCGATCGCGATGATCTCGGATTGATCCGTGGCGCGGACCACGACACTACCAGCGACATCCAAGGACGCCGCCTGGATATATGCCAGCGTCGTCAGGTCCAGTTGATTGAGCGAAACTGACCCCGTGAAGTTTGCGTCGGTCGAGGTACCTCCGTCCGATTGTTGTTCCACGTTCACTGCCAACGCGGCAGAGAGCGCAACAAAGAAGGACTCGCCGGGTCGCTTGGCTTCAACCCGGACGTCACCGGCGATCACCAGGTCCGCGCCGAAGACAAAGGCCTCCGTCGTCAGCGTCCACCCGTTGTATACGATAGAGGCGGCCAAGCCATACTTGTTCTGCGGTGGCTCGCCATCCTTCGTCTTCATACCCTTCGAGACGACAACGGCGCCGCCCAAACCGAAACTGCTCGTCGAATCACTGGCCGTGACGATCAAGTCCCCGCCGGCTTGAATGAGCGCGGCGTCCTCGTTGACGTACCCCCGCGTCGTGTCGGTGACCTCAATCCACTCGACGTCACCTGCGATCCCAACCCCCACACTCAGTCGGTTCTTCCGATCCTCGCCGCGCCCCAGACGCCCGGGGTCGGGTACTTTGGTTTCCTGACTCCCGCCCTGCTTCGATCCCGAAATCGCCGCCAGGATGACGGTGCCCCTACTGAGCGCTTCGACCCGAATATCACCGGCGGCTGAAATGCTGGAGGCAGGGGGTGGATCAGAGGCATCCTCGTCCCAGGGATTACCGATCAGGGCAGCCGTGTCGCGGGTGATGAAGTTCAAGCCCGCGGTCACACCTACACTGACTTCGTTGGCCGACTGAAACGCACCGTATAGACCAAAGTGAACCATTTCCGAGTCGGCCTTGACGAGCACCGAATCACTGGCCTCGCCCGCGGCATTGAGTCGGGCGCCGGTCTCGATCATCGCGCCCGCGTCAATCTGTGCCAACGTCGTGCTGTCCTGCTCCAGAACGCCAAATGTTCCGCTACCGCCGAAGCGGTCGGCCTTTCCGCCCGTGTACCCCACGGTTGCGGTGATCATCGTTTCAAGCGCCTCGACGGAGAGCCCCCCCGTAGCACCCGTACGAATCTGCGCTTCCTCGTCGATCTTCGCCTTCGTGGTGTTGTCGAAGGCCAGAACGATCACCGTAGCACCCACACCGGTAGTCTTGCCTCGAACTCCATACGGGGATGCCATTCGGTGGGTCACCCCAGCAAGCTTTGACGTATAGCAAGCGCTAAGCAGGTCGAGAATCCCGAGGTTCAGCTCGTAAACTCCAGTCAGATTCGCATGGATGGACCGAGTCGTCGCCTCCACGCTCACATCTTGGGACGTCGTCCAGTAGGCGGGGTCCTGATTGATTCTGACTTGCTTGCCAATTGCGGCATGGCAATTGTTGATGAAGTTGACGAACGTAAACGCTCCGGCACGCGAGTCTTCCGCCGCGGCGCCCAGACTGCCCGCCGACGAGGTCGCCAGGGCGACCGAGTCAATCCAATTGAATAGAAGACCGTTGCCGGTTAGGAGCGAGGTGAACAAGGGCGCGTTGCTATCACCCGTAAGCGGGACGAGTATTTCGAGCACAGGCGTGTCTTTCCAGTCATACGCAACCGGCCGCTGCTCTAGATAGGAGCGAATAGCCAACTTGGCTGCGGCGTCCAGCTGGGCACCGTTTTGAATTGTCGTGCGGACGTCGTTATCGTAGCGACCGACTCCGGCCGCAAGGGTGACTGCGACATTGCTGCTCTTCGCATACATGCCTTCATAACCCGCGCCGCCGGCAGGCAGTCCCATGGTCTTGGCTTGCGCGATGATCTGTGTCTTTTGGACGATTCGCCCATCCACACGAATGTCCGTTCCCGATTGCAAGATGGCGGCGCCCCCCACGCTGACGGTTACATCGTGATCGAAGATGGCGAGGCCACCCGATACGCCGGCCTGGAAGTTGGGGTTCTCTTCTCCAGCCCAAATCTTTTCACTCTGCTTACTAAAAGTTCCGAGACCAAATGCGATCGTTCTCAGGGTGGATCCCGCGCCGACATTCCCCATTTTATATAACATCTCGTATTGGCTGATGGAGATGCGTTGGCTATTGAGGACTCGATCGTCGGCATCGAGCTCTGCGTAGATGCCGATCCCGCTCTCGGAGTCGGACGCATTCCCCGCAATTGGCGAGAGCTGATGACCCGAATCCGTGGCTACCGTCGAATCGAGCGTAATGGTCTCGACGGCAGAGGCTTCTTGGAGGCTTTCGGCCAAGCGGATCGTGTCGTCATCGACCACAACGGCATAGTAGACCTGTCCGTCGCCGAGCCCTCGAATGGCAGGGTCGAATCGAGGAATCGTGGTCTCGAATTGCAGCTGGTGGATCTGCCCGGTCCCAGCCGAGGTCAGATCGACCGGCTGGCCACCTGGCGACTTCGTCAACGCAATGTTGTCGACGTTCACAACCCTCACGTAGTACGTGTGACCGCTTTCGAGATTTCCGACAGCCATCCCTTGCGAATCGACCACCACATAGCGAACTTCCGTATCCTCCTGGAGGTTGTGGCCCGGGAGAAAGATCGTGTCGGTATCCAGATCCACAGGCGTGCGAGCCGATTGCAGGCTGTGAATGGCGATCCGTCGGTCGTCTGTCAAGTCGAGGCTCTGGGTAATCGATGTAACCGCCTCAATGATAGCCCCCCTCAGCTCGCTCGGCACGTCCCCTTGGTCCCAGAGATCGGTCAGTTTCGCTTTGAGGGTTTCGATTTCGGCGGATTTGTCGTTTAATTCGGTTTCGGGCTTATCCACAACTCTCGCTCCAGTAGTGTCAAACACCCTGAAGTGTAGCGTGTCCTCTTCGCCCAATTTGGCCACAATGACGCGCCTGGCGCCACTATCGGGTATCTCGCTCAAGCTATCGACGGAGATCAAACTAAGGTCATACCCCACGTTGGAGGTCTTTGCGAGTTGAATGAATCCTGCGTCCAGCACGATCGCATAGTACGTGCCGTCCGCGGTCAGGCCGGCGATTGCCCCATCTACATCCTCTCCCGCCGAATAGACGATCACGTCCCCGGTCTGCAGATTGTGCGCTCCGACGAAGATCTTGTCCGCGTCATAGTCGACCTCGGTCTCGGTATCGAATAGGTAAAGCTGCTGCGCCTCCGGACTCCAGGTCCTATGAGCCGTGCCCGGCAGCTCTTCGACCGCCGTGGGGTCGGTGTCGTAGAACAGCTTATCCCCGGTCTGAAGACCGTGGTCCGTGATGGCGATGGTCTCAAGGTCACTGTCGACCGCGATACTCGGATTGAAGGAGAAGGCGGCGTACTCCGCGGCAGCGAGATCGGCCTCGTGAGCCAGTATGTAGACGTGCGCGCTGCCGGCCTCGAGGTTCACCGGCGAGACAAGTTCCTCAGTTGGGTGGAGCCGGAAGGTGTCCGGGGTGAGAACCTCCACGAAGTAGTCCGCGCCATTCTCGGGACCGTCCGCTTCGGTCGCCCCTTCGCCGCCCAGTTGCAGGAAGGTCACGCGCATCAGGTCGGCGAAACCGTGCTCGACGATCGTAATCACCTCGCTTGCCAGATCCACGTCGGACGGATCGAACTCGACATAGACCTCCGGCGCCAGGGTGTGCGTGCTCGTGGATGAAGTCCCGGCGGTGTCGAGATCGATCGGATCGGCGCGGCGAAGCTCCACACTGCTCCCGCTCGTCGAATCGACGATCAGCGTCTCGCCGTTCCGAAGGCCGCCGATTGTGCCCACGCCATAGCGCAGAGAGTCGCCCGTGCTGAGTCCGTGATCTGGTCCTAGATCGATCGTGTGATTCTGTTCATCGACCTTGTCGGAGGGATCAAATATGAAGGGCGAAGAGACGGGGGCCGACACGATCAAGCCGTGGGTCTCGCTCTCCAAGGAGGGCTGCAACAGGATCGGTTGGCTCGCCTCAGCGCGGTTCAGCGTGGCGGCAAGCTGTATCGTGAAGTCATCGGTCCTGATTACGTAGTACGGAGTGAACTCGGCGAGCCCCGCCAGGTCAGGGTTGCCCATGCTGGTATAGAGGACCGGATCGCCGGTGCTCAAACCGTGAGCCGCGCTGAACGAAAGTTCGCCGTTGGCGATGGCTGAGTAGGCGTCGAAGTCGACTTCGTCATGCCCGAGCGTCAGACTGTGCTTGGCGCCGAGGGTGTCGTCCAGGGAAAGCTCCAGCGCCTCCCCCGCATGAGCTTCGGCACGGGAGTCGGCCAGCCGGACCTCCATCGGTTCACCGGGATCGACGATTGCGTAGTAGGTGTGAGCATCGGATAGTCCCCCGATGGCCTGGTTCGCCGCATTCCTATAGATGACCCTCTGTCCGGTCTCCAGGCCGTGTTCCGACGTACTCGTATCGAGGGGCAAGGACGTGCCGGAGCCAAAGCTGGTCATGTCCACATCCAGCGCGGTCGAGCGACCGCCGGCAATGATGGCGCCATCCACAGTGGTCTCAACAACCGCATCGTCGACCACCAGAGCGAAGGCGACGCCGCCAGTGCTCCTGTTCGGAGTGCTTGTTGAGGCCCACGCCTTGCCGCGCACCGTCGCCGTTGAGCCAACGCTGACATTGTCGCTAGCGACGATCGCGACGTCAGGCCCGACCTTTGTTGTCGAGGTCGTTGTGAGCGTCGCCACCGCGGCCGAGACGCCTCTTTTGGCCGCGGGAGCGACGTTAATGGCAAAGGGCTTGCTCACCGTCGTCGCATCCGCTTCGAGCATCACACTGCCGGCAGTGGATGTCAGAGTCGTGGCGCCGAAGACATCAATTGTCGAGGTCGTATCCGCGGTCGTCACCGCAACACTGAGGCTGCCCAAGCCACGATAACCAAAAACCAGGGGCACGAGCGCGAGCGACATGACGCGACTGTCGGCCTCTGCCGCGGCGGTGATCTCGATATCTCCATTCGAGGAGGTTATTGAAGAGTCGACGATTGCAACACTGGCCTCGGCGGAACGGATACTCACGTTAACGGGAAGCGCCAGCGTCATTAAGCCATTGATCAGGTCGTTCACAACTTCCTCGAATGGATCACCACGCAACACCGACTCACCAAAAGACAGCGAGTCGGAGACGGCCTCGATCTTCACCGCTCCCGCATTGATCGTCGCACCATCGAAGGTCAGGTCGTGATCGGCATCACTCCCACCAATAGTCACGGACGCACCAGTAAGAGTCTCGGCCTTAAGGCTGAGCGTGCCCTTCAGGTCGAAAGACGCGTCAACGACCGAGAAATCGTGCGCGTGAATCGTCAGGTTGTGCGTGGTGGTGTCGTCGCTGTCGGTGATGCTTGCGCCGGCGCGCATATCGAAGGCGCCCTCCACATCGATCGTCAGGTCGCTATCGAAGGTCAGAGCCCCTTCGACGATGACCGTCTCGTCTCGGCTCAGAGTACCGCCGGCATTGTCGATGTCAGCCTGAGTGAGCCCCAGGCTGACATCGTTGACCGTGACCTCGAGATCTCGAGAACCCCGACCCTGGTCCGAGTCGTTCATCACTTCGACCGTGACCTGGTAGACGTTGTTGCGGAGCATTCCTTCGATTGACTCGTAATCCGGCGCCGACGTGAAGCTTAGCTCGCCACTGGAATTGATCTCGAAGAAATCGGCATCGGGCCCGCTCAGTTCAAAGGTCACGCCTCCACCGGTCGGATTATCGAAGGTCACGGTCTGGACCGCGGTGGTATTCTCGTCGATCGCGACGGTGCTCGCCGACGTGATGCTTGGCTCACTCGGATTGTCGGTCAGCGTGACCACGAGATCCTGGTAGCCGGTGCCCAGGTCAAACCCGTCGGTGGCAGCAAGTCTGACTTCGTAGTCATTGTCTGCGTCGGAATCGAGCGGCGATTCGAAATCGGGCGAGGTCTTGAAGCTCAGGTCGCCCGTCTCCTCGTCGATCTCGAACAGACTGCCGTCCAGGCCCCCAGCGATGGAGTAGGCCAACGTGCCACCAGCCGGATTCGTGGCCGTCGCGGTGAGCACCGAAATCTGGTTCTCAGCGACGGAGATGGCGGCGGAAGATGTGATCGTGGGCTCAGTGACGGTGTCGGTCACCGTGACTGCAAGGTCTTGATACCCCTTTCCCTGATCAGAAAGGTCGACCGCCCGGACCGTCAATTCATATGGGTGCAGTTCGTCTGATTCTATATATTGTATATGATCAATCAGTCTATACATCATCTGGTATAGTTGAGGTGGAATA
>JAAELU010000057.1 GCA_024226255.1 bacterium
GCAAGCGGGGTCTGCCGCAATCTGTCGCTACGGCGGCCTGTGTGTTCGAGCATCACTACCCGGTGCCCAAAGAGGAATCCGAGGCGAGCTCGGAAGAACCAAGCCGGTGTATTGAGCAAACCCATTGAGGCAGGCTACAACGCGGAAGGAGGGCAGGTTGGTCCGATGGCTGCAATTGAGGTCACTGTTGACATCCCCGCCGATGTGGCGACCGTCTGCGCCGACGTTGAGCGCCTCGAAACTCACATTGAGTGGATGGCCGACGTCGAATCAATCGAGTTTGTCGGTAACCAGCGGCGCGGCGCCGGGGTAGTGATGCGGGTACTGACCCGCGTCGGCCCGCTGCAGACCACCGACGTGATCCGGGTTGCGTCGTGGATTCCGGAGCGGTCGATCGGTGTTCGTCACGAAGGTCTCGTAACCGGAGCGGGCGAGTTCCAGCTCGAAGGGAAAGGCGGTGGCGCCCGCTCTGTCTGGCGTGAGGAGTCGAATCTCGCCTGGTACCTCGGTGGGTTCCTCGGCACCCAGGTCGCCAAGCCGATACCTGCCTGGGTCTGGCGTCGCAACCTCAAACGCCTCCGGTCTCGGCTTGTCGCAGCCGACAACTGATGTGCATCGGATTATTGACTGCCCGGCCCAGTAGCATTCGGGTATGGCTATCGACATTGCCGGCTTCATCACATACGTAAAGGACCACGCCGTCGAGCATGGTTTCCATGTCCA
>JAAELU010000058.1 GCA_024226255.1 bacterium
CGGCGACCGACAGCGTGATGAAGAGGAGAAACGTCAGGCGACGATTGATGATTGACTGCACGAAGGCCTCCCGTGAGCCCAATCGCATGCTACGACAGTTCGGGCCCATCGGAACACCGCACGATTGAGGCCCGGAGTTCGAACTCGTCGAGCACGATCTCATTGTCGTCAACCGCGACCGCGGTGTGGGATGCCTTGTGTGGATCGATACCGATCATGGTCACAAAGGTGCCTCCTTATTGGATGGTGACACCGAGGTGGGCAATCCTGATTCGGGTTGATGTGCTCTCGCCTCTTTCGAGCCACGCCACGGCAAAGGAAACCGGCTGGTTGGCAGCTCGCACCAAGGCCACCCCAAGTCCGGGCGGCAGGCCCTTGGAGACCCACCCGCCGGTTCCCTCAGAAGCTATGGAACCACCGCAACCTCTGCCTCCAGTATCAATCAGGCACTTGTGCCGTGATCGACAACGCCGGCGGCCAGAGCGACACCATCACTCCGGGTGGCGGTCTGCACCCCGTCGGGCCCTGATGGTCGTGGTTGCCTGCTGCGTCGTCATCAGAAGGCGAGTTGTGCTGGTCGCAGTGGTCGCAGATCCGAGGCCGTCGGCCGGTATTGGCGCCGTTGCAGGGGGCGAGGCCAGCCTGTGCCACGGTTGCCTCTCATCGTTGAGTTCCAGTCGACTTGCTCCGATGAGGTCGCGATCGCCGAGGCGCTCGGACAGCGACACGATGACCTCGTGGTCGCTAGCGACACACATCGCCTCTCGTGGCTGGAAATCATCGACCGCGAACACGATGATCTCGACTGTCCCTGCCGTTTCAACTACCAGTGGGACTATCCGTTCTGGTTCATGGCGATAGCAGGCCCGGGCCAACAGATGGACCTCCTCAGAGTCTGGATTGAGAGCCCACTCCGAGTTGAGAAAGACCTTCGCTGTCGGTACCGGGAACCCATTCTCGACAGCGGACCTCGTCGCTTCTGATGCCAGCGCGAGCACGTTCTCAGGAACTGCGGCCACAGCAGACAGGTAGATCGCACAGTTCTCCAGTTCGCCCTCAGCTGCTTCCGCGAGTCGAAGATCGGACAATCCGGACTCCTGTATGGGGCTAGAGGACGGACGGCCATACCAGACCTGCCCGTCTTCGAAGCTCGAGGGTCCATAGGAAGTAGTTCTCCAAGTCAAACCTTCGAGCGTGGGACTGACGAACGAGTCCCGGCCAATCCCTATCTTGAGATCCGATTCGATACTCTCCCAATTCGTTGCCTCAGAGCTCGCATCGTCTTCGGCAGCCGACCAACTCCAGGACGCGCAAAGTCCGACGGCAGTGTCAGAGTCAGATCCCCTCGAACACCCGCTGACATGCACGACAGCCGCGAGCAACACCGCGAGCGTGACCCACCGATGCCGATCTTGCTTCACGCCATCGCTCACAACACCTACGGTAGTGTCCGCCACCGGACAGGCACACCGCTAGGGCAACTCATCGCAGCAACGCCAAACGGCACGACGCGAGCGACAGCATGGAAATGTTCACTGTGAGTAGGGCGAACGCCCGAGGCCGTCGTTGTGGCGCACTCCGGGTACTCGGCATCGATGCCGGTACCCGCTCGGGTCGGCGCCGTAGGCTGGCGTGTATGCCCGTCTTCGCTGGCTATCAGCCATCGGCGCTCAGTCTGCCGCCGCCCGATGACCTTGACGTTACGATGGCGGACCAGAAGCACGCCGAGGGGATTGCTCGCCTGTACTCAGATCGTGAGGAGGTGGCGACCGCGGAAGCAAACGCATGGACTCAGCGCACACTGGGCCGAATGTCTGAGAGGGGATGCGTGGTCGTCGCAACGACTGATGCACGTGTCGTCGGGTACGGCGTTGCGGACTGGCTCGACCCCGATGCAGCGCCGGACGGCTTCTACCTGCTGGGCGTGGTCGTCGATCCAGAGTTCCAGCGCCGAGGCATCGCCCACGTACTCACCGAACGGCGGCTCGACTGGCTACGGGAGCGAACCGACAGAGTCTTCTACTTCGCCAATGCCTCGAACCGGGCAACCATTGACCTCCACCGAACGTTCGGGTTCCGGCAGCTGAACCACATCACGTCCATAGCTGGAGTGACCTTCGACGGGGGCAAGGGCATCCTCTACGAGGCTGGGCTTCCGCCCCGCTCCTGACGTGCCGGAGACCACAACAGTCCGGCACTTGCCGGTCGCCTAATAGTCTTCAGGATAGGTCGCCCCGGGTCGTCGATCTCAGAGTCCGGCGCCGTAGCTGCGGAGGGCTTCGTTCAGGGCTGCTTTGTCGTGTCGCTCTCCTGGAGCGAAGCGTTTGATGATCAGGGCACAGGCCAGCCCGAACGTCCCCCCGGCGAAGTCGCGGGGCCGTGTTGCGTTGATGACCAGGCACCACGGAGGCACGGCACCTCGGGCAACCTCCTCGCCGGTTTCGGCATCAACGACAGGTATCGAGGGGTTGAGGATCACCCCGGCTCCGAGCATCGTTCCTTCACCGACTCGTGCTCCCTCGGTCACCATCGAGCGACTACCGATGAACGCGTTGTCCTCGACGATAACGGGTGCCGCTTGTGGTGGTTCTAGTACGCCACCGATGCCGACCCCGCCCGAGAGGTGAACGTCGCGGCCGATCTGCGCGCATGAACCGACGGTGGCCCAAGTGTCGACCATGGTGCCCGAGCCGACTCGGGCACCGATGTTGACAAAGCTCGGCATCAGGATGGCACCGGGCTCGATGAACGATCCCCAGCGTGCGATCGCACCCGGCAGCACTCGCACCTCAGCCTCTTCGAAGCCGGCCTTCAGGGGAACCTTGTCGACGATCTCGAACGGCCCTATCTCGATTCGCTCGTTCGGCTGGGTCTGGAAGTACAGCAAGATCGCTTGCTTCAGCCACTCGTGGACGACCACCTGGTCATCGACTAGTTCAGCAACTCGGACCTGGCCGGTGTCGAGGAGTCCGACCACCTCACGAATCGCTTCGAGGTTGCTTGCATCGGGCAACAAGCCCGAGCGGTGCTGCCAGAGTCCGGTTATCGTTGCCTCCAGCGGGGTGTCCATCCCCCCTGAAGCTAGTGAACTCGGCGCACGATGACTCCGGGCCTGACCGGTCACTGGGACCCTCGCACTTCGGCACCACTTTCGAGCGGATAGACACACAACCGACCAGGGGCGACGCGTCCGGCCGGCGTACTCGAGCACCCGACCCGGGCCAGTGCGCAGGAACCAGTGCACCCGTTTGGGAGCCCTGCCATCGTCTGTTGATGGACGACGAGGCTCGCCGGCGAGCAGTCGAACTCGTGCAGAAGATCACGAACGGTGCCATCAGCGAAGGAGAGAGGGACGAGGCCATGCGAGAGCTGGAGTGCCTTGTCCCAGATCCCGGCGTCGGCGACCTGATCTTTGGCCTGCCAACCACCCGCTCTCAGTGGAGGTCGAGGACCACAACCTCACACCTGAGCTGATTGTGGAGTTGGCAAGTCAGTATCGGCCGTTTGAGCTGCTCCGGGTCCAGCTTGATCAGGTTCAGCGACTCTTCGCCGTCGATAGCAGAGGAGGCCTGAACGGGCCGTACGGCCTACGGCTTCTCGTGAGCTCAGGTGCGTTGTTGCTGTCTCGCATCGGCGGGGTGAGCTTCGATCTGTGAGATGGTGGTCTCGGTGGTTGCCAGTGGTGTTGCTGGTGAGAAGAGGTATCCCTGGCCAACGTCGCACCCGAGTTCTCTGAGTTCGTCGAGTTGGTGGA
>JAAELU010000059.1 GCA_024226255.1 bacterium
CAACTCTGACCGTGAACTACTCGACCATTTTCGACAATAACGCCAGTGAGTTGGGTGGGAGCATTCGCTCGAATGGAGCGGTCACGCTGAATGGTTCGATTCTGGCCGGCAGTGACTCCCCCACCGAGTGCAGCGGCACGGCCGTGTGGACCGACCAGGGCTACAACATCGTGGGTGATGCCACCTGCCCGTTGACCGAGCCTTCCAGCATGGCCAGCACGGATCCGATGCTCGAGCCACTGGCGGACAATGGTGGCCCGACGTTCACACATGTGCCCATGGCGGCCGGCCCGGCCGTTGGAGCGATTCCTCCTGGAGTGAACGGTTGTGGCACGACCTACGCATACGACCAACGCGGCGTGGGGCGCCCGCAGCACGACATGGGCGACATCGGCGCGCATGAACGGGACGGCGCCTATGTTGGAATGGGGCTCGACGATGCCTATACAGTGGTCCAGTCGCTGGTGTTGAACGTGGCTGCGCCGGGTGTTCTGGCAAATGATCTCCATGGCCCTTCGACCGTTGCGCTCGATGACGATGTGGACAATGGCACGCTGACGCTCAACAGCGATGGCAGCTTCGAATACGAGCCATTTGCCGCGTTCAGTGGCTTGGACTCCTTCACGTACACGGCGACCGGACCGGAGTTTTCCGACACGGCAACCGTGATCATCGATGTTCTCCCGGCCAACTGCGCGGTCGAGATCCACGGTGATGCAACA
>JAAELU010000060.1 GCA_024226255.1 bacterium
ACCTTCTGATCCGTAGTCAGAATCAGGGGGTTCGAGCCACGTTGACGATTCGGTGGAATCCCTTGTACCCCTTGGGTTCCTACCTCTCACTGATTCGCACCGTTCATGTTCGTTTCTCATCCTCTCGCGGACTAAATGCGGACCAAATGGAACTGTCGACCCCTCGGTTGCTCGCCTGCAGACCCGTTCAATGAGATTCGTAGCGAGGTGGGTGGAACACGATGGCTGTTATAAGGTCCTCGGCGACGTCGCCACGCGCACCCCACCCGAGATTCCACACCGAGTCGGCGCGGCGTCCCCCGCGGAACCAATCCCCTAGAAGACCTCCGGCACGCCGGAGGAACCCGGCGCCAACAAACGGGATGAGAGCGGCACCGCAGTCGACGAACGAACCACCTACGGAGCCGTGGCCGAGGCTATCTCCGCACAAAGCGGCGTCGGCGAATACGTCTGCTCCCGGGAGGAAGGATGCAGTCTCTCCGGCAGCTCTGGAATCCTCCCGCGCTAGCGATCCACGGAGTCCGGGCACGACACCACACCACACCGACTCTTCAGGTGTTCTGAACCCATCGATTATGTGACCTGATCGCGTCTTGCAGTGCCCTGACTCATCAGTGAAGCGTGTCGGCGCGTTGTCAACATAAGAGTATCGGTTGAGGTTCTGCGGATTCTGCCAGCTGGCAACCCTGGTGTCGGCGGAGATGAAGCGCCGTAGTTGGGGGTCGTAGTAACGGGCGTTGTAGAACATGAGTCCGGTCGATGCGTGTGCGATTTGCCCGGTGTAGGTCCGGTCTGATGCCAGGTTGCCGATACGTCCGTCCAGTTCGTTGCGCCGACGACCGCCATTGTGCTGACGCTGGTGGTCGCCTACAGCCTGCTCGGGCGCCCGACCCGCGTACGTCTGACCAACCTGATCGTGGTGCCGGTCTACCTGCTGTTGAACATAGGCTTTCTCGTAGACGCCACTCAGGGATGGGAGTACTACCTCAGGATCTTCTACATGCTGTTCAGCGTCCTGATCTTCTGGCGTGCATACACCTGGCCCAACCTGACCGACGCATAGGCCTCAGCCGACTTCGGCGCACATTTGGTCGATGTCGCCGTTCTCCATCACCGATGCCATGGCGACCAGGCCACCCGAGGCAGAGTGATCGCCATTCGACCCGCCCCCTGACGTCGACCGCCGTCCCTTCGTGGACATTGATGATTTGCATCGTGCGCCTCGTAGGATGGCGGAATGTCCAATGCGGTAATGGTTCTCGATCGAGCGGGTGCACTCCGGCGAGCAAAGCTGCTCAACGGGCTCACGATCGGATGGAACCTTGTGGAGGGAATCGTGGCCGTGTGGGCCGGGGTGCTGGCCGGCTCGGTGAGCCTTGTCGGTTTCGGCCTCGACTCGGGGATTGAAGTCTCGGCAGCTGTGATCTTGGCCTGGCGGCTCCGCCAAGATCGGGCTGGTTCGTGCAGTCAGGAGGCCGACCGACGAGCCCAGCGGCTAGTGGCAGCAAGCTTCGCAGTGCTGGCGGGCTACGTCGGATACGAGTCGGTGGCTGACCTCGTAGCGGGAAGCCAGCCAGACGTGACTGTGGTGGGCATTGTGCTGGCAGCGCTGTCGCTGGCGGTGATGCCGGTGCTCGCCAGGGCCAAAGCCCGTCTCGCCCCGGTGCTGGGGTCGCGGGCCGCACAGGCGGAGGCATCGCAGACCAACGTGTGTGCCTGGCTGTCCGCAGCGCTACTTGTCGGGCTCGGTGCCCATGCCGTGTTCGGTTGGTGGTGGGCCGATCCCCTGGCGGCTCTCGTGATCGCCGCCATAGCTGCCTGGATGGCGAAGGTCACATGGACGGCCGACTCGCTCGAGGACACCTGCTGCAACTGATCCAAGTCATCTCGGGAAGACGGAGATGCTCGACCGGAGCGCTCGCCGTAGACG
The DNA here is from genome assembly GCA_024226255.1 of bacterium. Classification (GTDB taxonomy): domain Bacteria; phylum Actinomycetota; class Acidimicrobiia; order Spongiisociales; family UBA5794; genus JAHEJX01. The sequence goes on from JAAELU010000060.1 coordinate 1,931, forward strand.
CGAATCGGTTGTCCCGGCAACCCGCAGGGTTGCCGCAAACAACGCGCAGCGTTGTCGCACGCCCGGAGAGACTCGAACTCCCAACCTTCTGATCCGTAGTCAGACGCTCTATCCAATTGAGCTACGGGCGCAAGGACCGTGATTATCGCAGGGTCGGGGCGAGACCGTAAACCCGTGTATCTGGCGACTTGCGGAGGCGTCTCATTTCACAACGACACCACGGCCGATCGATGGGTACCGTTGGAGTATGACCATGCGAATTCGCCACATGCCAACGTTGCTTCTCGCGCTTGTACTGCTCCTCGGGGCGTGCGGGGGAGGCGATTCGTCCGATGGCAGAAGCGGCGACGGGAGCGGCAGCGGGGACGGTGACGGCGAGCTAGTGGTGGGCGGCGATCTCGGCCTCCCTGACTACTTCCCGTCTGATTTCTACGTGCCGGACAGCGTCACGATCAGAGGCGTTTCGGAGAACCCGGCGGCTAACACGATGTCGTTGACCGGCCGCTACGACGGCGATGGGGACGCCGTCCGGGCCGACATGGTGAGCGGACTCCAGGCGGCTGGCTACGAGCTGCTCGTCGACGACGAGGACATCTCGGTGTTCATCAAGGACGGAGTCGGGCGCATCCGCATCCGGGCCAGGGAGTTTCTCAGCGAGCCAACGCTGACCGTTGACATCGACACGTGGACCGACGAGCAGATCGCCGAGTTGCGCGACATCAGCGCTGAGGAGATCGTCGTCGCCGGCACCGGCATTGCAACGTTCGGTGGGGAAATCATCGAGGCTGTAGGCGAGTGCTACCTGAAGGGACCCAAACGACAGTTCTTTGCGGAGGACTGGTCGTTCAGTTTGCAGATCGACGAGACCCGCGACCCCGTGTATGTGTACGCGGACATCACACCCCCCGAGGGCCAGGGACTAACTCTCGATGAGTCGGCCGGAGCCGATTGGGAATCGTCGCCAACGCAGTTGAGGGCGAGTGGCGAGATGTACGACTACACGGACGAGTCGGCCGACAACGTCGACTTCACGATCGAAGTTACCTGCGCCGGATAGAGCCGGGAACCCAACTCGTCACGCCTATCGTCCAATCCACATGAAAAGAGCAATCACCTCCGTCGCCCTCCTTGCGCTGCTGGCCGCGGCCTGCGGCACTGACGAAGCGAGTGACACAACCGACGCCTCCACCACAACGACGACTACACCCGATGGGACTCCGATGGTTCTGCTGCAGATGTCGGAAGAAGGCGGATTCATGATGGTCCAGTTCGCCCTGAACCGGCCGCCGACGTACACATTGCTGACCGACGGCACATTGATCTTCCAAGGTCCCCAACCGGGGGCGTTCCCGGGCCCGGTCCTGCCTGGAATGCAACAGACAACCCTGACCGCTGATCAGATGAACGACATTCAGGTCCTCATCGAGGCGGCCGGGCTGCCCGATGTGGACGATCTCGTCAACGATGAAGCCAACGCCATCGTCGCCGATGCCACCTCGACCGTTGCCGTCTACACCGACCCCGGCGGCGACGTCCACCGGATCTCCATCTATGCCCTTGGCTTCGGTGAGGATCTGTCGGACGAAATGGCCAATCTCCAGCTCCTCCGAGCCACTCTCGAAAAGATGGCGTTCTCTGCGTCCAGCGATCCGTACGCGAGCGACGAGCTCATCATCCGCACCCTCGAAGGCGGCGGAGTGGGCGAGGAGTTCACCGATGTGCGCCCCTGGACCTTCGACTTCGAACCAAACGATGCCAACGACCCGCAGAACCAATTCCCTTGCTACGTGCTCACCGGTTCAGACGCGAGTGCGGCCAGGGCATTCCTGGTGGATGCGTCGATGGCGACCCAATGGGAGCACGAATCAGGAACCTTCGGTGTGCTCGGGCGAGACCTCCTGCCGGGCGAAGCGGGTTGTGAATCTCAGTAGTCTCCTTTCCAGAGGCGAAAGGAACCGATGAGCCACCCGCAGCTAGCCGAACTTGCCGACGAATACTTCCAATGGAAGCTGATGACTGAGCCCATCAGTGCCAGCCTCATTGGGATCCACGACTACGACGCTGAGTTCGGCGAATTCTCGCGCGCTGCCGAGGATCGCCACATCACCGAATTGCGCGCCTTTGCGAGTCGCGCCGCCGCAGTTGACCCGGCAGAGCTGAACGCATCGGATCGCATCACCCGCGACGTCCTGATCTTCGAAACCGAAAACGCCGCCGACGTTGCCGAGACGCGGTCTGCCGAAATGGCGGTCAATCACACCATTGGGCTCCAAGCAATGATTCCTGTCGTAGTCCCGCAGCTCTCCATCGAAACCGCAGAACACGCCGACGCCTTCATCGAACGGTTCAGCAAGTCGCAACAGGCCTATGGCGAGATGAACGACCGCCTCGCCGAGGGAGTCGCCAACGGCCGAACCCCCATGGCGTCAACGGCCCAAAAGACCGTCGACCAAATCGACGGAATGCTGGCCATGCCCGTCGATCAGGACCCCTTCATGAACGCCCAGACACCAGCCGGTGCCGACGAGGCTGCCTGGAAGGAGCGGCTGGCTGCGTTGGTGACGGACCATGTGCGGCCCGCCTTGCAGTCGTATCGCGACATGGTGGCTGAGAGCGTCGTACCGGCCGGCCGCAGCGACGACGAGCCCGGGCTGTGCCACCTCCCCGACGGCGAAGCTACCTACGCCCGCTACGTGAAGCAGCACACATCACTGCCACTCGATCCCGAAGAGATCCACCACCTCGGATTGCGTCAGATCGACTCACTCGCCGAGGAGTACCGCACTCTCGGCCAAGAGGTTCTCGGCACCAGCGACCTGAAGGAGATCTACACCCGGCTCCGTGACGATCCCGATCTGCACTTCACGACGGGAGCCGATGTCGTCGCCGCCTCCGAGGCTGCAATGGCCAAGGCCAAGGCTGCAATGGGCGACTGGTTCGGTCGCCTTCCCAAGGCGGACTGCGTAGTCGCCGAGACACCTTCGGGGCCGACCGCGTTCTACTTCCCACCAGCCACAGACGGCAGTCGACCCGGAACCTTCTTCGTGAATACAGAGGACCCCACCCGTTGGGGTCGCTTCGAGATCGAGGCAATGGCCTATCACGAGGGCATCCCCGGCCACCACCTCCAACTCGCCATCTCGCAGGAGCTCGAGGACGTGCCTGAGTTCCGCAAGCACGCCCAAGTGACTGTCTATGCCGAAGGCTGGGGGCTATATACCGAGCGCCTCGCCGACGAGATGGGCCTCTACACCGGAGGCCTCGAACGCATCGGCATGCTATCGGCCGACTCCATGCGGGCCGGTCGCCTGGTGGTCGACACCGGCATTCACGCCAAGGGCTGGACCCGTGAGCAAGGCATCCAGTACTTCCTCGACAACTCGCCGATGTCGCGTGGCACCGTCGAGGGCGAAGTGGACCGCTACATCGGTATGCCCGGTCAGGCCCTGGCGTACATGATCGGGAGACTCGAAATCATGAGGATGCGCGCCGAGGCTGAAGCCGCTATGGGTGACGGCTTCGATATCCGTGGGTTCCACGACACCGTTCTCAGTAGCGGGCTCGTACCGATGGAGACGCTGGACCGTATGGTGAAGGACTGGGTCGCCGCGTCGTGACATGGACGAGCTGATGGGCGCGCCGGACGGGTTCACCTACGCGGCTCGCAAGAGCGGCGAAGTCGAAATACGCCATCACGGGCGGATCGCTACGGTCCTACGCGGCAGGAAGGCAACGAAGTTCCTCACCGAAGTTGAATCCCGAGATGCCCAGCAACTCATGGCCCGACTCACCGGCAACTACAAACGCGGCAACGAGAGAAGCTAGGGACCCGCGGTGAGTGGGCGGTGGGTTGGAATCGCCTAGAGGCTCGTATTACGTACGTATTACGTGTTCGGCGCGTGGGCGCCCCACGTCGTGTGTGTTCCCCCGGAGGGGGAAAGGGACCCCCAGACGGCCGCTAGGCCGGCGCAGAGGGTAAGGGGGCGGCCGTGTACCGCTGATTCCCGGTACAAGGTTGCCCATGCACCCAGTGCTACTAAGCCTCTAGCCGTGACGGACATTTCGCGTGCGCCCCCCTACCTCCATCGGCGCCCTGGAGGGCGCCTCGCAGGTACCTTCCCCCCTCCGGGGGGACTCATGCGACTCCGCGGGTCCTTTTCAGGGGCCTGAGTCGACTACGGCTTGGGATACGCCGGTGGCGTATTGCTTGAAATTGTCGCGGAACATTGTCGCCAACTTCGTGGCCTGACGGTCGTATGCGTCCGGATCGTCCCAAGTGTCCCGGGGCCGCATCAGCTCGCTCGGTACTCCGGGAATCTCCGTGGGAACCTCGAGGCCAAATGCAGGATCGGTCACATATTCGGCGTCGTCGAGTTTGCCCTCGAGGGCGGCGTTGAGCATGGCGCGGGTATGAGGGATCCGGATGCGATAGCCGACACCGTGCGGACCGGCGGTCCGCACGGTGTTGATCATCCACAGCCCAGGGTCGAATTCGTCGATCTTGGTTGCCAATACATCCGCGTAGTGAGACGGCGGCAGCGGGAGGAACGGGGCACCGAAGCACGGCGAGAACGTTGCCTCCGGATCGACGACCCCACGTTCGGTCCCCGCCAGCTTCGCCGTGTAACCAGACATGAAGTAGTACATGGCCTGCTCACGGGTAAGCCGGGCGATCGGGGGCAGGACACCGAAGGCATCAGCCGATAGGAAGACGATGTTGGAGGGATGGCCGGCCACTCCGCTCTCCACCGCATTCGGCAGGTGCACCAGCGGATAGGAGCAACGAGTGTTCTCGGTGTGAGTGTCGTCCTCCCAGTCGGGTCGGCGGCCCTCTTCCGAAACCACGACATTCTCGAGGATTGTCTCGAATTGGTTGGTTGCGTCGTAGATCAAGGGCTCGTCCTCAATGCTGAGGCGAATCACCTTGGCGTACGAGCCACCTTCGATGTTGAACACGCCGTCGGCGCCCCAGCCAATCTCATCGTCACCGATCATGCCGCGGGCCGGATCAGTCGCCAACGTGGTCTTGCCGGTGCCCGACAGACCGAACATGACAACCGAATCGCCCTCGTCGCCCTTGGTGGCAGAGGCATGCATGCTCAACACACCCATCTTGGGGAGGAGATAGTTCATCACTGAGAACACGGACTTCTTCATCTCGCCCATGTAGGTCGAGCCACCAATGAGCAGCACCTTGTGCTCGAAACTGATGATGACGAAGACTTCGCTTCGGGTGCCGTCGCGCGATGGAATTGCCTTGAAGTTCGGCGCATGCACGATGGTGAAGTCCGGCATGAAGGGTTCGATTTCGTCATCCTGGAAGAACATCCGCTGCAGTCGGAACATGTTGCGACAGAAGTGGGCATGCCACGGACTCGGTGTGATCGCCCGCACCGCGAGGCGATACTGCGGATCAGCCCCGGCATACACGTCCTGGATGTAGAGGTTCTCCTCCTCGGATAGGTGGGCGACCACCCGGGCGTAGAGGGCCTCATAGACGTCATTCTCGATTGGATGGTTGACGTCGCCCCACCAGATGTCCCCTTCAGTCTCCGCGTCTCGCACGACAAACTTGTCCTTGGGGCTTCTACCGGTATAGGGAACCGTGTTGACCACCAAGGGCCCTTTGTGGGAAAGCTTGCCCACGCCTTGTGCAAGCGAGTGCTCTATGAGTACGGGCGTCGAGGTGTCCCAGAAGACATCTCCCAGAGGTGTGATTCCATGTACTGATAGGTCTCGCATCGAGGTCCCCTCTTTCTGGGTGTTTACATGCCAAGTTCCAGGTCAGAGGGTACGCGGGGTCGGCAATGAGACCAAGTTCACGATCGCACAGGAAGACACACGAGAAACGGAAGACCGCGGGCCTAGCTCACACGCACATTCACGCGAGCACTGGATCCGCCAGTGACCAGTTCCGGGGTGAAGACCTGGGCAGCCGGCTTGGGGTCGCCGTTGCCATAGGACGTCAGTAGGCGGGCGACGGCCGAAGCCATACGATCGACCGGCTGGCGCACCGTGGTCAACGACGGATCGGTGAACGACGCCAGCGGCGTCCCATCAAATCCGACGACGGATACGTCATCGGGGACCGTGGCCCCCCAATCGCGGGCTGCCTTGATGGCACCCATGGCAAGGAAGTCGCTGGCGGCCACGATGCCTGTCATGTTGTTCTCGAGCAGCTTGGCGCCTCCGGCCTGGCCACCCTCGAGCGTGAACAACGTCTCGGACACCCGATCTGTGCCGACAGGCAGCCCGGCGGTTTCCATGCCGCGCTTCCAGCCGCGATGGAATTCAGTGGAGCCGACGTACCGGCGCGGTCCCACCAGACAGCCGATCCGTTCGTGACCCATGTCCACGAGGTGGCGGACTGCCAGCTCGGCGCCGGCGGCAATATCGACACTGACAGACGGCAACGGGCATGGCATCTCGATGGCGTTCACCAGGACCATGCCGAGGCCCTCGGCGGCGGCAGACGTATATGTGTCGTAGCCGACGCCACGGTTGGCGTACCGGCCGTTGATCACGACAACCCCGGCGGCGTTCGACTCGACAAAGTGGTCCAGATAGTCCTGTTCATTGATGGTTTCGGCCGTCGCCGGGCAGACCACACAGAGGTAGTCGAACCGAGCCAGTCTGGCTTCGACGGTCTGAGCCAGCAGCGAGAAGATCGGGTTCTCCAGCTCGGGCGTGATGATGCCGACGATCCCCGACCGGGCCGGCTGCGGCGGCGCATCCTTGTAGCCAAGATCGCTGAGGGCATCGAGAACGCGGCGACGCGTGCCGTCGGCAACGCCAGGCTTGCCGTTGATGACCCGGCTCACAGTCGCCAGGCTCACGCCGCTGATCGCGGCAACTTCATGAAGTTTTGGTCGCATCTATTCCCCGAAGCCGAAGTCATATGGTGGCAACCCGCGAGTACTTTTGCAAGACTAGTTGCAACTTTGCAGAAAACTATTGGAAAGTTTGCGAGGAACGTGCTTGAATCTGCTGGCGCGGCCACAGTGTGTCCACCGGCCGCCCAAGAACCCTTACAAGAGGAGCGGATGTGAAATCCCGACTTAAGCTCGTCGTTCTGCTTGCGGCCTTCGCCATGGTGGCGGCCGCCTGCGGCGACAGTGCTGACGACACAACGACGGCAGCACCAGCAACCACCCAAGCAACAACCACGACTGCAGCGCCAACAACAACAACGACGACTGCAGCCCCAACCACCACCACCGAGGCCCCCAAGGCGCTCGAACTCGTGATCTGGGCCGACGAAAACCGCACCAAGGTGATCCTTGAGGTGGCTCCGGCATTCACCGAGGCCACCGGCGTTGAAGTGACCGTCCAGACGGTTGACTTCGGCGAGATCCGCGGTCAGGTCCAGTCTGCCGGCCCCGCCGGTGAAGGACCGGACATCTTCATTGGCGCCGGAGACTGGTCGGGCGAGCTCGCCGCCAACGGCGTCGCCGCTCCCCTAGATCTCGGCAGCGCAGCCGGCGAGTTCAGCCAGATCTCGTTGGACATGTTCAGCTTCGACGGTTCGCTCTACGCCCTGCCGTACGCCACTGAGGCAGTCGCCATGTACTACAACATGGACCTCGTTGCTGAGGCGCCCACCACATGGGCCGACCTCACCGCAGCGTGTGACGGTCTCGGCGATGCGATCACCAACTGCTTCGGCGCCCCCGGCGGCGGCGACGGTGGTGACGCCTATCACATGTACCCATTCCTGACTTCTCAGGGCGGCAACATCTTCGGCTACGACAGCGCTACCGGTTGGGACGGCACCTCCGTGCTGCTCGACTCGGCTGAGTCTGTCGCTGGTGTCCAGGTCCTCGCCGACCAGGTCGCCGCCGGATACATCGGCTCCACCAACTACGACGGCGCCAAGAACCAGTTCCTCGAGGGCACCCAGCCCTTCTGGATGACCG
>JAAELU010000061.1 GCA_024226255.1 bacterium
ACACCCCGGCGGGTGAGTCCGTGGACGCCGACGGCTGCTCAAGCAGCCAGCTCGACGCCGATGACGACGGAGTGAGCGACCTGCTCGACCAGTGTCCCAACACCCCGGCGGGCGAGTCCGTGGACGCCGACGGCTGCTCAAGCAGCCAGCTCGACACCGATGACGACGGGGTGAGCGATGCACTCGACCAGTGTGCGAACACCCCCGCGGGCGAGACCGTGGACGCCGATGGCTGCTCGAGCACCCAGCTCGACACCGACGGCGATGGGGTGAGCGACACACTCGACCAGTGTGCGAACACCCCCGCTGGTGAGACCGTGGACGCCGACGGCTGCTCGAGCAGCCAGCTCGACGCCGATGGCGACGGCTTCACGGCGGACGTGGACTGCAACGACAATGATCTGTCCATAAATCCGGGCGCATCCGAAATCAAGCACGACAGCGTGGATCAGGACTGCAATGGCTATGACCTGAGCATCGATGTGACCAGGGCTCGCTATATTGCATCCAAGGACAAGATCATTGTATGGGCAACCAGCGCGCTGGGTGATCAGGCTGCCCTCGCGGTCACGATCGACTTGACGGACGGAGGCAATCTCACCAAGAATCTGGTCTGGAAAGCCACTAAGAACCGTTGGCAGAGGACCCTCGGCAAGTTTGTCTCGAGGTATGGCTCAGTGCCGGTGTCGGTATCCGTATCGGGTACCGAGGGCGCGGAATCGGCGCAGGTTGAGCAGCGATAATACGGTGGAGATCCAATGAAATACGATACAGGAGTTCGTTCCATGTCAATGCATAGGCGCACAGTTCGCGTACTCGCTGCGACGGTTTCGCTGTTGTTCCTCGGCCCTGCCACCGCACTCGACGGCGGCGGGCGGGGCCTGGCGCCCTTGTCCCACGACCCACACGCGCATCACCGCCACATGATGAATAAAAAAGGCTACAAGCGTTCGGAACACGAGTACGGCTTGCCGGACCTGGACCTGGTGGGCATGGGAGGCGAGAAGACCAGTCTCTTGCGCGAGATCAACACAGGCAAGCCGGTGCTGCTAAACTTCATCTTCACCACCTGTACTACTATCTGCCCGGTTTTGAGCGCCACTTTCTCCCAGGTGCAGAAACACTTGGGGGGGGATGTCGACGAGGTACGCATGATCTCCATCACCATAGACCCCGAGCATGACACGCCTGAGCGGCTGGAAGCCTATGCCGCACGTTTCGGAGCGGGCCCCCAGTGGCAGTTTTTGACCGGCGACCTGGACCGGATCGTAGCCGTTCAGAAGGCCTTCGACGCCTACCGCGGATCCAAGATGAACCACGAGCCGCTCACCTTTCTACGGATTGAGAAGGAAGATCCATGGGTACGTCTGGATGGTCTTGCCAGCGCCGCAGACGTGGTCAGGGAATACCAACGACTGGCCACCGTGCAGAATCAGGATTCGTGACGACATATCGGTTCAATCCATGGATTTTGCTTGGATCGCTGCTGTTGGTCTGTATCGGGCCGGCTGCCAAGGGGGCCGCCCCATCTGACGCATCGGCCATCGACGGCACCCGTATCGAGCAGGGTAGGCGGATGTATATGGAGGGGCTGCTCCCTTCAGGTAAGACGATGGCCGCCACCGTGGGCGGAGATATCCGGGTTACCGGCGAGCAGGTTCGCTGCGGTGCCTGCCACCGGCGCAGCGGCTTGGGCTCCAGCGAGGGCCAGGAGGTCATTCCGGCGGTGGTGGGGGATTTGCTTTTTGCGCCTCTGCGGCTCCCCACCAGTAAACCTCCTTTGGCACCGGAGATAAGACCGGCCTACACGGATGCATCGCTGAAAAGGGCGATTCGAAACGGCATCGGTGCCGGCGGAAAGGCATTGAGTCCCTTCATGCCCCGTTACGCGTTGAGCGATGAAGAACTCGACCTCTTGATCGGC
>JAAELU010000062.1 GCA_024226255.1 bacterium
CGACCGGCCAGGACGACCACCTAACATCCCCCAACAACTGTGAGGCATGACCCGCGACACCTGATAGGCATGACCCGCGACAGGACACGGCAACAAGTTGCCGCCAGCTACGCAAGAACAAGAGGGGATAGACTCGGCGGATGCGGATTGTCATTACTCCAGAGGAATCGAATCGGCTTGATGCCGCTTCGATTGAACCGGTCGAAGTCCTCATGGAGCGTGCCGGTCTTGGTGTAGCGCTGGCGGCGGTCGATCTTGGCATCGGATACGGGTCGAAAGTGGTGGTTCTCGCCGGTCGTGGCAACAACGGAGGCGACGGATACGTGGCGGCGCGCTACCTCCAAAACAGGGGTGCCCAGGTGATCGTCCACGCACTCGGCTATCCCCACGATCCGGCGTCGGTGGCCGGACGGGCTTGGACCCGTGCCGTGCAGAGCGGGGTCAAGGTCGTTGACTTCGGTACACCTGAGGCGGCCGATCTTGTTGTCGATGCTCTCTTTGGCGTCGGCTTCCGCGGTGAGCTTCCCGCCGAGGTCTTGCCGTGGCTGGACCACGATGCGCCCGTGCTGTCTGTTGATGTCCCCAGCGGTCTAGATGCCGGGACAGGAGACGTGACGGGAGCCGCGTTCGTCGCTGATGCCACCATTACCTTCCATGCCCTGAAACCCGGTCATCTTCTAGGCGAGGGGCCGGAGAGATGCGGAGTGATCGATACGGTCGATATTGGTCTCCACGGCGGAGAGGCAGAACTGCGGGTGTGCGAGCGTGAGGATGCGCCGGTGGCTCACCGCCACCGCAC
>JAAELU010000063.1 GCA_024226255.1 bacterium
GCCGGACCGCTGGCCGGAGTGGTCGTCAACGAGATCCTCTCGCACGGCAATCCCGCTCAGAAAGACACCGTCGAACTGCACAACCCCGGCGCCGCAACCGTCGACATTGGCGGCTGGTACCTGAGCAACTCCAGCGGCGACTATGAAAAGTTCCAGATCCCCGGCGGCACGTCGATCCCGGCCGGTGGCTATCTGGTCTTCGACGAGGACGACTTCAACCCCACGCCGGGCACTCCCGGACCGGACGACTTCGACCTCGACGGCGCCCGAGAGGCCGATGTCTGGCTGATGAAGACCGGCCCGGGCGGAAAACTCAGCCACTTCGCCGATCACGCCGAGATCGGTGCGGCCGCCATGGGTGAGTCGTGGGGGCGGTGGCCAAACGGGTCCGGTGAGTTCCATCCGATGATCTCCACAACGCTCGACAAGGCGCAGCCCGAAGAGGGCCTCAACAGCGGGCCCCGCGTGGGACCGGTGATCATTAGCGAGGTCCACTACCATCCGACAGCGGGGAAGAGTTTAGGGTTGCCGGCAGCGGGGAAGAGTTTAGGGTTGAGAGTTGAGAGTTTAGAGCAAGAGGAGAAGGAGGCAACCATCGC
>JAAELU010000064.1 GCA_024226255.1 bacterium
CGGGTAGGTGCCCATGTTCTCGAGAATCTCGGTGCTCGGCGTCCCCGGATAGGCGGCCGCCACGCGCACCCCAGCCTCCCAGGCGCCACGCGCGATGGAGTCGTTGCCGTTCATCGGCACTAACTTGAGCTCAACCCGCGTTTTCGGGTCGATTTTGGTTTGTTTGGTCATAATCCTAGACGCCGCAGATTCCCCCGAAGCGCTGGCCATAGCAACCCTCTCCCCCGTGGGTCAACTCCTATTCGCTCGCGTAATCGTCGCGACCGGGCTGTTTGGGCAAGCAGGGCCGCGGGAAATCAGCTTCCGCCCTGGCTCTTTCGCAGTCTCTCGCCGACACCAAGCAGAAACGTCAGGCTTTGCTGGGTCTCTGGCTTGGAAAGAAGCGAGAGCGCGGCAAACAAGCCGCCCTTCGCCGGTGTCGCCTCGGCCTCCACCGCCGCCTCGTCCAACGACGTGCGAACATTGTCGAGCAGATCAACCATCTCCTCGCTGCCAACCGTGTTGAGCATGTGCTCGACGAAGGCGAACAGTCGTTCGACAATGGAATCGGTGGCCGCCGACCGCGCGGCGTGCAACAGCGCCACGGTATCGAACAAGGTATCCATGGCGCCGATTTTATGCAGATCGGTCAAGCGATCGATCAAGCCGTGAACCGCGTCCCGGGTCTCCTCATCGTTGAGCCGGTCGATCACTTCCGCCGCGTTGGCCGCGGTTACGGTCAGGCGCTCGACCATCGAATCGGTCAGCGCATCGCGGGCGGCGATAGCCAGCCGTTCGGCCTCGTTTGGCGGCATGTTCGAGAGCGGTGCTTCGTTGGGTGTGTTCATCGCTCGCTCCCTACAGCAGGCCGCGCGCCGACAGCCAATAAAGGCGGTTGTAGGCGAGCTTGAACCAATGGACCATCTGCGATGGCGGACCCGGGTTTGGCGGCGTGTTGTAATCGAACCAGACATAGGTGCCGTCCTTGAGCCCGGTCTCGATGAAGCAGAACACCTTGCCGTCGTACTTGCGCGCGAAGCGGCCCTCGGTCAGCAGCGACGCGAGATTATCAATGATCGTGTCGGCCTCGAAGTGGGCCGTCGAACCGGCCTTCGAGATCGGGATGTTGGTCGTGTCGCCAACCACAAAGACGTCGGTCTTGCCCTCGACAAACAGCGTCTCGCGCTCGGTCGGCACCCAGCCACCGGCGCCCAGATCGGAATCTTCGATCACCTGGGCCCCTGAATGCGGCGGAATCGTAACCAGCATGTCGTAGTCCAGCGTCACGTCTTCTTCCGAATGGATCTTTTTCTTCTTCGGATCGACGCTCTTGGTGTTGAAGAAAGTCTCGTACTTGATACCGGCCTTGTCGAACTCCGGCTGAGTCCACATGGCGACCGGCTCCAGCGCGTGCAGACGGCCGATCGGATAGGTATAGGTGATTTCGACCTTGTCGAGCATGCCCCTGCCCTGGAAATAATCCCGCAGCATGAAGGTTATCTCGAGCGGCGCGACGGGACATTTGTGCGGCGCGTTGACGTTGACGACGATCTTGCCGCCCTCGAACGCGTCGAGCGCGTCGCGCATCTTGCGCGCGCCATCGAGGTCATAGAACCAATGGGCGCCTTCCTCCATGCCGGGCACATTATCGGGCCGGATACGCGAACCCGTGGCGATCACCAGATAGTCATAACCGAAGCTCTTGCCCGAGGCCGTGGTGACTTCCTTCTTCTCGATATCGATGTTGGTTGCCGGGTCGACATGGAAGGGTATGCGGCGATCCAGCACCTTGCGCTGATCGCGGAAAAGCTCCTTCTCGCGGATACGCCCGAAGGGCACGTACAACAGACCCGGTTGATACATATGGGTCTCTTCCGCGCCCAACATGGTGATGCTCACCTCGTTGCTGCGGATTTCCTCGGCCACCTGACGAACCAGGCCATTAGCCACGATGGTTCCGGCCAGGCCGCCGCCAACTATCAATACTCGTTTGGTCATTTCGAACTACCCTCCCTAGC
>JAAELU010000065.1 GCA_024226255.1 bacterium
GCGGCTCCACAGCCACTGCAGCGATATCCCACCAGTCGAATACGAGGAGAACAACTACGCTCAACTAGCCACAACCGGGAAGTAAAGAAACCAAACAAAACGGTCTCCATCAAACCCAGGGCGATTCAAGTTGCAACTGCGTGTGTGATTGCAGGGGGTTTGGCGCGAGTCGCGCTCGCGACCTCCATCGAGCTATCGGCGGTCGTCTTGCTCTGTGATGGGTACTGGGACATCGGGTCCTCCTGCAGGAAGTGGCTTATCGCTCATTGTTGAGGAGGACCCTTTAAAGCCAGTGACATTTATCGCTGCAGAGCCACCAGAATCCCTCGGTTTGGCCGCATACGACCGCAGCACAGCTGCTACCCGGCCGCCAGGCTTGCCGCCGCCAGGCCATCATCCACCTCCAGCAAACGCAGTCTCGCATTCGCCCACGAAGAGCCACCAGCGATCCTCTCTGTCGCTGGCAGCAGGCTCATCGGCGGCCCGGGCAGCGGTCAGGCGCTGGACGGTGTTCATCGATGATGCCCATGTCTGAGACATGGCTCGGAGAATCGCGTTGGTGGATCCAACCTTTAACGAGAGTTGCAATAGCCCTTTAACCAGAGTTGCAGTAGCCCTGGCAGCCACCTCCCTAGCCCGGATCTGCTGATCATTCGAAGCGAACCGGCACCCTGGGAATCGACACCCGACTTGGCATGGATTCTCCGGATGATTCATCGAAATTGCATTGAGATAACACTCTGTTTAAAGGGTGCGCAGGCACGATCGGGGCATGGATTACGAGAACCGACTCATTGGAGTCCACGAGCTAGCCACCTACCTCGGGGTACCGGTCAAGACACTCTATGCGTGGCGATACCGCAGAGAAGGGCCGCCAGCGTTCCGCGTCGGGCGGCACCTCCGCTACCGGTGGAGCGACGTACAGCAATGGATTCAACAGCGGATCGAAGCGTGACCCTCGGCGAACAAGCACGACGACAACCTAGGGAAGGACCCGATGTCACGGACGAGCATCGATAGACGTAGCAACGGCCGATACCGTGCCCGCTATCAGGGTCCCGACCGCCGGTGGCGATCTCGTACCTTCGAACGTCGCATCGATGCTCAACGCTGGTTGAGTAACGAGTTGGTCAAGCTGGATCGTGGCGAGTGGGTCGACCCAAGAGCCGGCCAAGTGCTATTCGAATCAGTTGCTGAATCGTGGATGGCCGGCCGAGCCGCCCTGCGAGCAACGACCCGGGCCCGTGACCAGTCCTATCTCAACTCGCTGGTGCTGCCGCATCTGGGTGACAAGCCAGTCGGTAGCGTCCAACCATCCGACCTTGAAACCTGGGTCGCCGACCTCGCAAACAATGGAAAGGCGCCGGCGACTATCCAGAAGGCCTGGCAGATCGCGTCGGGTGTCTTCCGGTTGGCGGTGCGGGATCGGCTGATCGCCCTCTCCCCCGCCAGAGACGTCCAACTACCCAAAATCCAACCCAACGAGCCAACGGCGTTCACCGTTGATGAGGTGATGCGGCTCGCCGATACTATCGACCCTCGATATCGGGCACTCGTCCTCGTCGGCGCTTTTGGCGGTCTCCGCATTGGAGAGCTCGCCGGCCTCCAACACGGCGACTTCGACCCCCAACGCAGTCTCGTGCACGTCCGCAGGACAGCCTCAGACGTCCAAGGCCAACTAGTCGTCGGCCCGCCAAAGACAACCAAAAGCATACGAACCGTCGTGCTACCCCACTCGATCGGCAACCAGCTCGCCGAACACACCACACAACTGGACGAGTCGGGTCCAGAGGCCTGGCTCTTTCCTGCACCAGAAGGAGGACCCATCCGCCGAACCAACTGGATACGCCGAGTATGGAAACCAGCACTCCAAGCCGCCGGACTAGACCCCGATCTAGGCACACATACGCTCCGTCGCTCCCAAGTAGCGCTGCTCATCGCCCAAGGCGAACACCCCAAAGTCATAGCCGACCGCCTCGGCCACACCTCAGTCAAGACCGTCCTCGACGTCTACGGCCACCTCTACCAAGGAGCAGACCAAGCCGCCGCCGAACGACTGGACGCCCAGATCGGAGCCCGGCATCGGCAAACCAGAGCCAAGGATCGCGGCCACGAACTCGGTCGTTGAGCGATGAGGACGCTGCGTCCTCGCGGTCAAAGCCGCGGGTCGACGGGCTCACTCTCGATGGCTAGGACACCAAAGACGGCTTCATGGACTCGGTACAGCGGCTCTGCACGGACGAACCGTTCTAGGGCCTCTACCCCAAGCACGAACTCGCGGCGCGCCATGGCGCGCTTTCGGCGCAGATCTCGATTGCGCAGCGCCTCGATGGCTTCGAGTGCGTCGTAATCGATGCCGTAGATGATTCGGAGGTACTCGCGGCCTCGGCACTTGATGCCGGGTTGCACAAGGTGTCCCTTCCGATCTCTCGTTACGGGATGTTTGGGCTTTACGACCATTCCCTCGCCTCCGTCAGCGGTCATAGCCTCCCACCATGAGACTGCTTCCGCACGAGCGGATTGGTCAGCGGGATCGAGCTCTAGGAACGGTGTCGCTGTGAGCAGTCCGCCCTCGAGAGCCAGCCGACCGAGCGTTTTCATGTGCCAGACGTGGTCTTGGTCGAAGTAGGTTCGGCCCTCGCTCGCGAGCAGCTGGAACGGAGCGATCCGCAGATCATCGAGACCTGAGACCTCCCAGCAATAGTTGCTGTATGCATCGACATATGCGTCGGCAGCTTTCGTCCGCCGTAGGTACCGCACGCTTAGGTCTTCGACATCGAGGCGACCCGCTGCCTGCCGCAATGCCTCGTTGGTGTGAGCAAACATCACCTGGGCTGCCGAACCAACCGGTGCGTACTGGCCTCTAACAAGACCTGCCCCTTTTGCATTCCATGGCATGATTTCGGCATCCAGACAAAGCCAGTCTGTTTCAAGCTCATCCCACAACCCGGCAGCGGTGACGGCAGTGCGGATCTCAGCAAGTACTTCCTCGGTCGCTGCGGTGGTATCGAAGAATGGTCGTCCGGTTCGTGTGAGGACCGCTCCCGTCGCGCCATCCTCGGCCCTGAACCGTGACGCCGCGGTACCAGGATTGCGGGTGGCGATGACGATCGCCCGGGACCCCATGTGCTTGGCCTCGCACACGACCCGTTCCACGCCGCGCTTCGCGTAGTAGTCGAACGCTTCAGTGGGATGCTCAAGGAAGCCCTCACGCTCCGACGTCTCTGAAGGTGACATCGTCGGAGGTAGGTGGATGATCCAATGAGGATCTGCAGCAAAGCGGCTCATGATCTCAAGCGCTGCCGCCGAGTTCTCTTCCGGGATAGTGACTCGACCGCCCAGGGACGTTTCAACGAATCGTTTGCCCGTGACGTCCGTGATATCGAGCAGGTCGCCACGTTCGAGTTGGCTGTCCAGTGGCCGAATCGGCTCGTAGTAGACCTCGGCCGCATCGACAGAGACGAGTTCCTTCTCGGGATAGCGAAGCGCTGTGAGCTGCCCCCCGAAGACGCATCCGGTGTCGATGCAGATCGTTCGATTCACCCAATCGGCCGTCGGGACGGGCGTATGGCCATAAACGACCATGGCATCACCCCGATAGTCGGATGCCCAGTCGTAGCGAACTGGCAACCCGAATTCATCCGTCTCCCCCGTGGTCTCTCCATATAGAGCGAAGTTGCGCACCCGCCCTGAAGCGCGACCGTGGTAGTCAGCTGGGAGCCCGGCGTGCGCCACAACCAGTTTGCCGCCGTCCAGCACGTAGTGGCTGATGAGTCCGTCGAGGAAGGTCCGAACGCTTTGCACGTAGTCGTCCGGTTCGCTCGACAGCTGCTCCATGGTTTCGGGCAATCCGTGCGTCATCTGGACGTCTCGGCCCGACAGCTTTCGAACGAGCTTGTTCTCGTGGTTACCCGCCACGCAGAGGGCAGTTCCCGCTTCGACCATCCCTTGGACCAGACGAACGACACTCGGAGTGTCAGGCCCTCGGTCAACGAGGTCGCCGAGGAACACGGCTTTGCGTCCGATAGGTGGGTTCACGGCAAGTGTTGAGCGGTCGACCGAGTAGTCGAGTTTCTCCAAGAGCTCGACGAGTTCATCGAAGCACCCGTGGACATCGCCAATGATGTCAAACGGCCCGACATCGTCTCGCCGATCGACCCACAAGGGCTGCCGGGTGATCTCGGCTGACGCGACGTCCTCGGGGGTGTTCAGGACGAATACGTAACGGAAGCCCTCTTTCCGTAGATGTCGCAACGACCTGCGAAGGTTCCTGACCTGGCGGGCAATGGCCCGCCGTGGGATCTGGCGATCGATTCGGGATTCGTTACGTTCGGCACAAAGCTGCTCCGGGAGATCGAACACGATGGCGACGGCAAGACAATCGTTGTCACGGGCCAGCTGAACAATCTGCTTCCGATCAGGCTTCTGCACATTTGTGGCGTCTACAACGGTGAGACATCTCCCCCGCAAGCGTTTGGCCGCGACGTAATACAGCGAATCGAACGCATCACCGGTTGCGGCAAGATCATTCTCATCATCGCCGACCAAGCCTCGGAAGAAATCAGACGACAGCACCTCGGTCTGGAGGAAGTGCTGAGCAGCGAATGTCGACTTCCCAGATCCACTCGCGCCAACGAGAGCGACGACGCAGAGTTCTGGGATCTCAATCGTTGTCACGGTTGCCTCTCCCCGGCTCGGAACACGGCCATCTGTGTCGGAGAGCCCACAAGAGCCGATTCCTCACCGATACCGCGAAACTCAACCGAGTATCCATTGCGCTCGCAGACTCCAGCCGCCCACGCGGCCAACTCTGCTCTGGTCCATTCGAACCGATGGTCAAGATGCCGATGCGATCCAGCTTCCATGCGCTCGTACTCCACGTTGTATTCAGCGTTCGGTGTCGTCAGCACCACCGCACCGGGGTGAGCTTCGCCAAACAGCGCGCGCTCGAATGATCCGAGCTGCCACAGGTCGAGGTGCTCGACCACCTCGACCACCGCGGCGGCGTCGAATCCGCTGAGACGCTTGTCGCGGTACGTGAGCGAGCCCTGCATCAGAGCGACGCGCTCGCGTTGGCGGTGTGACATCTCATCGAGTCGAAGCCGGCGGGCCGCCTTCCGAAGCGCGGCAACTGACACATCCATTCCTGTGACTTGCGCAACGGAGGGGTCGCGCAGCAACTCACCAATCAACCGTCCCTCGCCGCACCCGAGGTCGAGAATGCGTCTTGCGCCGAGCCGCTTCAACTCTTCGATAACCGCATCCATACGGAGTCGATTGAGAGGCACCCGTTGGGCGTCCTCGACTTCCGAATCATCGACCACATCCTGGTCGACCAGACCGACATCCTCGGCGAGGAGTCGGTCGAGTGCCGCGTTTGTAAGCGAGCGCTGACCCTTCAAATAGCGACGGGTAATCACCTCACGCTCGGGATGATCGCTTAGCCATTCTTCCCCCGAGCGGAGGAGTTTGTCTATCTCGCTCTCGTCCACCCAATAGTGCTTAGCTCCGTCGAGAACCGGAAGCAGGACATACAGATGCCCCAGCAGGCTCTTCACGGGAACCTCACCTTCGAGGGTCAACGAGTAGTAAGGGCTGTCGCCCCAGGACTCGAACCTCTCGTTGAGCCGGTGCGCCGTGACTGTCACCGTGTACCCGAGGGGTTCGAATAGGCGGTGAAGGGCCTCTTCGCCGTCATAGCTGGCGACGACTGCGACCTGAGCCGTGATTGACATTGGCTGATCCACTAGATCCTCGTGACCTTCCGACTTCCCACGCAACGCCGAGCCGAACACCCTGGCGATCGCCACGCTCATGAAAGACGACGCAACATACGGTCGGTCATTGACATAGTCGTTGAGGACCAGATCTCGACCCCGTCTCTTCACGAGTGCTACTGGATCGATCTCAACCAGGAGGGCAGCCGTTGTCCGCTCCGATGTCGCTTCCGGATAGAACACGTGGGCTCTACCGAACGGCAGAGAGAAGTCCTGCACCCTGTCCGGGTGCTTGTGCAGGATGAAACCGAGGTCTCCTGCCGGAGGTGTCGTAGAGGTGATCGTGAGCAGCATCGAGTCAGATGTTAGAAGGTCTCTTCGAACCGCCATCATCCAGCGATAAGTCACGGCCGCCTCGTTCGACGGGGCGGGCACCTAACTCAGCAGTTAGGTGCAAAGACCCGATGCGGCCGGGGCTCTGCTCCACACTATGCGCAGGTCGCCGGTATGTCGCCTAGTCCTTTCGGGTCTCTTCCGACGACACAAACCCGCTCGCCCAGGTACCCATCGGGCAACTAGGGCAGAGGGGTTGTAGCGCGAAGTAAGGAGCGACATCCCATCCTGCTCTGTCCGCGTCCGCCGCTGTCTCGTACATCCCCTCGGTACCGCAGCGAAGGCAGCGGAGCGGCCCATTAAGCGGCCGACGGGTACGTTCATCGAAGGACAGGGCATTGTCGCTGGATCGGTTCCCAGTCATCCCAGCATCAGCTCACAAAAGCGCCCGACAGCCACTACGGCGTCGGCTGCAACGACCGTCCGATCCAGGTCGGGATGGTCAAGGAGCATTTGCTCCACGTACGCCGCAGGACCCTGTGCGCCAGGGGTGGCGAAGTTGTCTCCAAGGTCCTCGATCGCTGATCGGGTGGGGCCTGAAACGTCGTCGCGGAATCGATCGAGAGTCGCGGCGGCCGCCGCCTCTGGCCCTCCAGCGTCATTGTGCAGGAGCACGAAGGTGATGTCGTACCAGTCCTTGGGCTTGCGCCGGGAACGGGCTGCAAACGTCTTGGCTAGAAGGAAACCCGCAAGACCAGAGACGTTGACCTGGGCCACATTCAATACACCGCCGATGTTTGCCTTCAACTCCCGCACTTCGACATCGCGCGCCGCGAACCCGGTACCTCGAAGATTCGCGGCACCCAGTTGCTCGCATCCATCGAAGACGAGAGTCGATCCATCGGGTTGGTCATCGAGGTCCGCCAGCAACTCGAACTTGACCACCGCCCGGGATTCCGCTCCCTCGGACGCCCATCGCCACACATACTCGTCATCTGGGACGAACTCGGCATTGCGGAGCGCCCTTTCGAGTCTCGCTGCGCTGATCGAACCGCTCGCGATCTCGAGATCTACCTGCACGTCGACATCTGTGGTACCCGCGTGCTGGTACGAGCTCGTGGAGCAAAGTAGCTCGGGAACGAGACCGCCGAGGACTACAAACTCGGGGCGCTCTCCATAGTGATGCACGACCCGAACTAACGCAGACTCCGCAGCAGCACGAGCTACTCGAGAGCGTCGAACCTCATCGACCACGGGCGATCTCTCTCAGATGCTCAGCCGCCTCTTCGCCGCGTACTCCTGATCTGCGCAGGTCTGCAACAAGCCTCGGCCAGGGAGCTACCCGCAGCCCATCGGCAACCTTGGCCATGTGCCGGGTCGTGGCAGTGGGGAAAGGAGCGAGACGCAACCGCCCACCCTCAATCGGCCGCAGACCAACCTCGGTGGCTACCAGCTCCAGCTCCGAGATCGTGGCAGCCTCGACATACACTTCCGCGGTGCCCACCGATGTGAGAAGCGGAGCAACAACCGCGGCTGCCGCAAGACCGGTGGCTACCCAAGCCAATCCAGCGGTGTCCCAGTCTCGCCCGGTCTTCGCAAGGCCTTCAACAGTGTCCTGCCATACGACGCCCACACTCAGGCTCACAGGAGAACGGAGTTCGTGAGCGGAAGCGACATAGGTATCAAGCAAGCCATCGGTATCGACGACGCGGCGCCCGGAACGAGGCCCTCGAGCGGCATCAGCCTCGAGCAGGCCGAGATCCGCCAACGTCCGCAGTGCCTTCGTACAGGCTCCAACCGATATCTGGGTAGCCTCGTGAATCGCCGAGCCCGTCGGCTGGACACCCGCCAAGATTGCCTCAGCGACGCCGAGGACGCTCGATGTCCACCTCGTCGGAGCTTTGCGCACCGTCCCCGGGGCGCGACCGCTCCGCGACACCACGAGGAAATCCGTCGCGATCTCGGCTGCGCCGGTGGTTTCGATCCACCCAATGCCCGCTTCGGTCAGGGCTATGCGCGACGCCGGCGGCACCCGCTCAGCAACCAACACATCGGGCAGATCTACCCGAGCCATGATCCTCTCAATCGAGCTCAGCCATGCATGGCGCACCCACGCGATGCGCAATCTTGTCCCTCTGATCTCAGCAACGAAGTCTGCGCCCGACTCCGAACTACCTTCCGTCCCGCTGACACTCAGGTCGACCGACTTGGGCAAGACGTCGCGCAACGCCGTATCGACACGTCGATGTACTTCAGAGTTCGCTACCATCACAAATACCTCACCCGATCACTATACCTCACAATTTCGTGATGTATAGCCATGTCGTGAGTATTACGCTCGAGGAAGTTGCCAAGGATGGCCATCGGGGAAGTCCCCGACGTAGCGAATCCCTCAATTCTACGACCTAACTCATCTGGCAATCGGACCTGTCGCAAGTGTGGGGGGTGGCCAAGATGACCGATTGGCACGGCGAAACGCGTCCTATGCGCGTCCCGAGCCTGCATCGCGCCTTTCAACACAGCTTCCCTGACATGAAGAAACCCCCGCTGACCGGGGGTTTCTTATGGTGGGCGCTACTGGGATCGAACCAGTGACCTCTGCCGTGTGAAGGCAGCAATCAGCAACCGAAATAGCCTGTATTCATTGACGATTTCAGCGTCAACGGCCCAAGGTGTCCGCGAAGTGTCCGTCTGACGGCCGCGGCAAGCTCTCCGCGTTGACATGCGAATACACCTTCAAGGTCACAGCCGGGTCAACGTGTCCGAGGTACGCCTGTACCTGTGGGACCGTCCACCCGTCGCGGACGAAGAGGCTTGTCGCCACCGTGTGGCGCAGATCATGGGGCTTCACCTCCCCTATTCCGGCGACCTCAACAATCTGCCTCCACGTTCTGGTGCGCCAGTTGTCGTATCTCAGCTGCCCGCCGCGGGGAGCAGTAAACAGCCAACCCTCCAATGGCGTGACCGTCTGCGAGGCTATGTGACGGCTCAGACGGGCTGCTAGGTCGGTCGGGATAGGAATGGACCGGCCGGCCCCGTTCTTGCCTTTGACGGGCCTCAGGCCTTCGTTGCGCGACATTGAGCCTCGGATGTGCAGAGTCGTGCCGTCAACGTCTCCGCGGCGCAATGCCAAGGCTTCACCGATCCGGGCGCCGGCGCGAGCCATGGCCCACACCACCGCGGCTGTCGACTCGTCCACCGACTCCGCAGCCTCGAGGACGGCCATCATTTCCCGCTCGCTCAA
>JAAELU010000066.1 GCA_024226255.1 bacterium
CGCCCCAGGTGCAAACGATCTTGACTGCGGCGAGGCTGCTCGACAACCTGACCAGGTCGATTCATCAAGGCCTTTCAAGGTAATCCGCCTACGACCGGCAGGTTCGATCACGGCTCTTCCTCGCGGGGAGATGCTGGGCTTGCCAAGCCTTGACCATGTCGTCGCGTCGATCCCAAGAGTCTTGCCTTTGACCAATCCCGAACCTATCAAGAAACCGTAGATCTTGATGGCGTCCTATCCGAAAACTCGGACGACAGTTTCTGGTGGAGGCATCTCGGCAATAGGATGAACTCGAGCGGGTCTATCCGGCATCAGATGGTCGGCCACCTCGGCTTGGAACGTCTCGAAGGCTGCCTCGGTGGTCCTCGCCGTCATCCCGTCGAGCCCACTCGAGTTCTGGCCGAGGCCTCAGACGGGGACCGACCGTCACGCCGCCCGGTAGTAGTGTTTCAGCAGGCCACCTAGCCGCTCACGGCGGCGGACCTCGCCTTCGGGAACCTGGTCGCTATGGTCGATGACCTGGTTGCCGGTTCCCTGGTGTGGCCGTTCGGTGTGGTAGTGGTCCAGGTACGCGTGGAGTGCCCGATGCAGGGAGGATTCTCCGAAGAAAATCATCCTGCGCAGGCACTCAGACTTGATAGAGAGTACGAAGCGCTCGGCGTACGCGTTGCAGTTGGGAGCTTGAGGCGGCGTTCGGATCACCTGCACGCCCCTATCCTCGAGCATGGCGCGGAATCCAGCCGAGAACTTGCCGTCCCGGTCACAGATCAGGAACCGGTGGCTGGCCAGGAATCCATCGACGGCGTCGGTTAGGTTGCGAGCCACCTGGGCCATGAACGACTCGTCCGGCTGCGTCGTCGCCCCAGCGAGGTGGACCCGCCTTGTCCTGAGGTCGATCACGAAGAGCACGTAGTAGGTGACCAAGCCGCGGACGGTCCAGACTTCGGTGGTGAAGAAGTCCGTGCCGGCAATCTCGCCCCAGTGGGCTTGCAGGAACGTCCGCCAAGACGACGGCCGGTCCGGAGCCGGCGGAATGCCGTTCTCCTTCAGCACCTTGGCGATCGTGCTGCGCGCCACCAGATGACCGAGGCCCTTCAGCTCGCCCTGGATCCGGCAGTATCCCCAGCCCGAGTTCTCCTGAGCCATCCGCACGATCAGCCCGGCAATGGCTTTCATCAGGCCTGGGCGGCCCACTCGTTTCCGCTCATAGGTCCATTTCTGCGCGATCAGCCTGCGGTGCCACCGCATCAGTGTGTCCGGGGTGACGATCGTCGCCAACCGGTTCAGGGCTTTCCGACCGAGCCGCTTGGCCTTCGCGGCCAGTCGCCGGCG
>JAAELU010000067.1 GCA_024226255.1 bacterium
CTATGGGCGAGGACGGCGGCGTATACACGGTGTGGAAGATCGGCAATCGCGAGAACGGCGCCATGTACGACGCCACTGCGATGCTGCCACCTGAGGTGCCATCGCACTGGTCCGTCTACCTGTCGGTGGCCGACTGCGACGATGCCGCGGCCAAGACCAAGGAGGCAGGCGGCACCTTGATCCAGGAGCCGTTCGACATGCAGGAGGGACGCAAGGCGGTCGCCCGGGATCCCTTCGGGGCCGCCTTCATGCTGATCGAGATGCCCCCCGGGTCCTAGGACACGACCACGTTCACGAGGCCGAGCTCACGCAGCACGGCCTCGTGTCGCGCCACGGCCGCGTCGTCGGTTTCGGGGATGCCGGTGAAGGGCTCGCGCACACCGAGCGTTCGAAACGCGATAGGGACGGAGTTTCCGCGGAATGCAGCAGGCCCCTTCGCTAGTCTCGGTGTGGAGGGCCTGGGGTTGGAATGAACTTGGATGGGCCGATCGGCGAAGAGCCACAGCAAGCTCCTACTTTGATCGAACGCCTTGGGACGAGGGGCATTGCTGCCATCGTCGGCGTGGTGCTCGGCGCCGTCATCATCGCTGTCGTCTCGTCAGGTTCCGACGACACCCCGTCAACTCCAACTCCATCTCCAATAACGACCCAACCCCGAGCTGCGCCTTCCACCACGGTGGTGGAAAGCCCGCAGGTGGCACCAATCAATAGCTGCGGCCTCCTCCCCGCCGACGCCGTCGACGAGGCGCTCGGGCTGGTCGACGACGAAGGCAGGCTCAGGTCGGAGGGGATCTTCGCCTTCGAGCTAGGTGAGACTTGCCGATGGGATGCCGAGATCGACGAGACCGGCGAAACAGTCTCGATGGAACTCGGACCTGGCGACCAGAACGACTTCGCGCCGGACACGTTGATCGACGGCTCGCCGTCCTTCGCCTACCCGGGGGTGGGAGACCTGGCCGTGTGGTTCCCCGGCGAGACCACCGGAACCATGAGCGCCGTCGAGGAGACTGTCAACGGACTGCTGTTCGTCAGATTCGCCATCAACCGATCCGACGTAGACGATGCAACCCGCCAACGGCTGGCAGCCGACGTCGTGACCACCGCCATCGAGCGCATCCGATTCGGTCCCCCACCACCTATCGAAGTCGATCTCTGCGAACTGATCAGCGAGGACGACGCCGAGCGTCTCCTGGCACCACATCGAGAAGGCCGCGCCGCTGCCCGAGACGAGGTCTTCGTTTTGGGATATTCTCAGCCGGTCGACCTCATCGAGTCGGGCGATTGGTTCTGTCAGAAGCTGATCCTGACCGAGATCCACGTGACCGCAGCCATGGCTCTCGAGTCCGACTTCGAACCGCAAGCCGAGATTGACGGCATCATCGGCGCGGCGATTCCTGGGATCGGCGACCAAGCGGTCTGGTTCGAGGACGTCCCGGGCGGCGGTTCCTTCGCCTCTCCCCACGACACCGACATCGTCTCGGTCCGAGCGGGGAGAGCGATGTTCCGCATCGTCATTGCCCTCCCGGACCTCGAGCCCGCAGAGCAACGGGCGACCGCGTTCTATCTGGCCCTGGCCGCCCTCACCCACCTGCCTGGAGCCGACAGCGAGGTAATCCCGGAATTCATCGAAACAGTCGACCACTCCAACCTCGGCTTCGTCGACAACTTGCTAGCCAAGGAGGCCGACGGAGAGTGGACCCTTGGACAGGGCATCGTCGCCACGCTCGAGCTGTTCGCCGGCGAGACCGGTGCAGCCGGTGTGCTCCGCAACGAGGAACTCGCCGATGACTCCGGAACCGAGATCATGCGGATGGCGCAGGCGTATGTCGAGGTCGGTGCGGACGACGCCACCCGGCAGGAGATCGTTCGCCTTCTCGATATTCTTGCGCTTCCGACTCTCCTGTTGAGCGAGGACCTGGCGGATGAGGCCCAGAAGTCGATGTTGACTGCGTCGCCCGGCAACCCCTCGTCCGATGCGCTATCGACGTTCAGATTCACATCCCGCAATCTGCTCCAGGTCGACGACGAGGAGGACGAAGAAGACGAACTGCAGGATCCGGACGAGCCCGGCACCGAAGGGGGCGAGGGTAATGCCCCACCTCCCGAGGTGCCCGAGGACGAGGGCTACCTGCCTCCGCATGATGGCCCGTGGCCAACCGGCGTCTGCGGCGACGCCGGAGGGAACGGCTGGAAGGCGAACCCGGCGTACTCCCGTGAGGGGGTCGACCTGTTGAAGGCTCAGGTCGTCTACCCCGAGACCGGGCTCACGCCCGGCTGGACCGATCTCCACCTCACATGGACCTATTTGGCCATCGAAGAGACGCTGGACCTCTACGGCGCCGACTCTTCACCGTGCCTTCATGTCTTGCTATCGGTCCAAGGAGGGTCTTCGAGCTACGTCCTCGATGCGACGGCAACCCCGGTGTGCGGGATCTTCCTGAACACTCCGATGCAGAACCGACAAGAGGCTCAGTTCAAGCAGGAGATCGCACGAGACATCGCCCACTGCATCGTCCCCGTCGTCTGGCCCGATCAATTCGCGGTCGCCTCGTTCACGAACCGACGCTGGTGGAACGGCTCCTTGGCCGAGTTCCTGAGCAATATGGTGTACCCCGACCCGACCTGCAGTTACGGACGCTGCGACCTGGAGTGGCGTCTCAGTGGAACGCTGTCCGCGCAAGAGATAGCCATCCCGATGATGGACCGCCAGGACGCCAACTGGCTGTTCTTTCAGCACCTTTTGTGGCTGCAAGGACTCGAGGGAGTCATCGACCTTGTCGACCGGATTCCCGGCAGCAGCAACCCGATCGACCACCAAAAGGCGATGGCAGGCATTACCGGAATGAATGATGTGTTCCACCGATTCGCCGAAGCCCTGAGCGACTCCTCCGTCCAGGACTCGGGAGGCGGGACCATTGCTTACAACCCGCCCGCCGAGAGGATCCCTGTGTCTGGGAAGGCAACTATCCAGCGCAGCCCCGAGCCGTTCGGCACCAAGCGGCTCCATCTCACCATCAACTCCGGACCTTTCGCCTGCATCAAGAGCACGGCAAGCGAGTCGGTGATCCTCACCTATCGTCCCGGCGGGCCCGGCAGCAGCGGGGCCGGCAGCGCATGGGAGCCGTTTCCCACCGACGAGACCGCCTATTCAGGCGAGCTTGTGGTCGTGGCCACGACCACCGAACCGGACGGCACCTTCAGTCTCGAGGTCACCGAGGTTCGTGAGGACTCCGAATGTGAGGAAGAGAAAGAGGAACCTAAGCAAGAGGAACAGCCTGACCTCCCGTGCGGGCTCTGTGGGCCGAGCGACTACTACCGCTTCATCGAACAGCTCGCCACTTGGTTTGCTCAGATGTTGAGGTAGCTGCAGTAACGGAGCACAAGCTCACTCTTGTAACGCTCCGCCGTTGCCAAGCGGCCGACCCGCTGCTGCTTTCGCTTTGTCCGCCCCTCTCCTAGGACCTACGGCGTAGGGACTGTCCGAACACGCACGACAACGGGTGTCATGAATCGGACTCCTCCAGGATCGCATCTTCTAGAGGCGTTCCACTCGACAGGTGACGTCGCCCCAACGCATACCCGAGACGCCTAGCTTGTCGGCACGGTTGTCCTCAAGCGCGGATAACACCAGGCAGCTACCGAGTGGATCTGCGAGCTGATCACAAACCGGCGCGCAGCGCCCGCACTATGCGTCCCCACTCCCGCCCGGGTCGTTGCCGTCTCTCCCGGGGAGGGGCTAGACCCCTCGAATCGGTTGGAAATGGCGCGAAGAACCCCGGCCCTATCTGCCGATAACTGACGACATGAGCGCGGCCAGGACAGACGACGTAGAAGCCACACCGAGGTATGTGGCTCCAAGGAGGAGGCCACGGTTCGGGTCGGGGGGAAGCCGCTTGGGAGCCGTTGCGCAGCGAAGCAGGCATATGTGATGGTTTCCGGGTCCGTTGGTAGGCACATCCGGCAGCCGGATGCCATGGTCCGGCTGATGAGGAGTCTGCCACCTCCTAGACAAAGGTGTTGCCGACCATGGCTGTGACCCTGTCCAATCGTGGTCCTTCATCCGCGTCGGTCCGAGCTCGCTGCCCCAGGAATGGCTCCCGCCGACCAATAGAACCCGAAACACCTGGCCTGATCGGCCGACAGAGGGATGTATAGATGCCTACACGAACGCCGTTGCCAAGAGAACCTACGGCTACCTTGCCCGCGCCACAACGGCGTGCCCATTTTCGCGCCGTTGCCTCGGTCACGCTTGTCTCGGTGATCGCGGCGGAGCTGATCACGATCGTGTTGGTCAACGCGCTCGTCGGTGGGCTCATCGTTGAGGGGATGCTCATCGCTCTGATCTGCTCGGCCCCTATCAGTGCTTGGATCGCCGATCGGCAGATCCGAATGCGTCATCTGATCGTCAACCAACGCGATGAACTCGTGGCGCTCAACCTCGA
>JAAELU010000068.1 GCA_024226255.1 bacterium
GGTGACTGGCGGCTGCCTGGCCAGTTCGTGTATGACAACTGGGACCCGCTCATCCATGTCGTCGACTACAATCCGAGTACCCGGGAACTGCCCGGTATACGCAAGCCGCTGCCGAGGCCTAACCTCATCCTCGGTGTCTTGGACTTCGCCTACTCACCGACACAGCCCGGGGCCGCTGTCGTCTTCCACATCTGGTTCAAGCACCCGCTGGACGCAGCCACACAAGGCGCCTTTCAACGCCCGCTCGTCATCGCAGTCGAAGACCTGGAGCAGTGCGCGGAGTACGACGCGTATGGCTGGTTCAAGGACATCTCGAAGCTACGCTTCCGGCACGGCGTCAAGTACTGGCGCGCCGACCCGAGCAAAGAAGAGATGCTGCGGCTGTGCCGGCGCTTCAAGAGTCAGAAGCCGGCCATCGGGCTGGTGAAGGCCGCATCGAAGAAAGACAAGGTGGGCCGGCGGAACTTGTTCAAAGCGCTGCTCCAGCACGATGAAAGCAACATGCCGGGCTTCCTGGTGTCGTCAGCTTGCGAGACGTTGCCGACGCAGATTGCCACCTACAAGTGGAAGCTGGACGCGCGGCGTAACTCGACGTCCGAGCCGCAGACCGATGATGACCACTGCATCGATTGCTGTTGCTTCATGGCGCCGTATGCGATGCGGGGGAGTGTTGGCGTTCCGGCGGTGGGTTAGCTACCAGCCGGCGACGGTGGAGGCTGCCGCCATCGACACGGCCTCGTAAGATTCGGCGAAGGCATAGGCTAGCGATTCATCGACGACGTCGGGCCGCGCGTTGAATGCGCGCCATTCGGATTCCGACGGCGTGGGTGGCCACGTCGGGCAGCCGTCCGAGTCGAGCTTTGCGCCCGCTTCCGCGATGTGCTTTGCCGCTGCCGATGCTCCGAGTGCGATTGCTTGGTTGATGTTCATGGTGTCCTCCTACGTCGAAAGCCCCGCCGAGCCGAAGCTGGGCGGGGCCGGGTGAGGGGCCGAAGCCCTAGAATCGGGCCAGGAGCGCGAGGCGCTCGATACCTTCTTGAAGGGAGCAGGCGTATCCGTGGAGTTGACCGTTGGGGAGCCACATTTGACGCGATCCGCGGTATTCACCGTCTACGCTGCCGACGGCCTTTCCGTCCACGCTCACGAAATGGGTGTCGATTTCTTTGATATAATTGGTTGTTGTCATGGTGTTGCCTTTCGTTGTCTGCGTTGCGTTCATGCCCTGGAGTATTGCGACCGCCATGCCAATCCACATATCAAGCACTTACGCTTGACATCGGCGCAATGCGCCCCACATTGGGTGGCGATTCTCGCCTCTGTGCACTTCCGCACTTGACGTGCGATACCGCACATGGCACAGTGCCTTTGTGCCCCTCGACAGAGAAAACATGGTCGTGGGTGTTGACTACATCGTCAGCATGCAAGCCGAGGGCAAGGTACGCCGCAACGCCAACCTCGAAGCCAACCTCCCAAACTACCAGCTATATCAAGCACTTCTCCAAGGTGGCTCAGCCATCCTGGCCCCGCCATCAGGCACCCGCCACCCAATCACCGGCACCGAGCTCGAGGACGGCTCGTACATCCAACGGCTACCGGGCGAAAGCCGCACCGCTGAATTCAACGGCCACGTGTACGACGAGTTCGCGCTGCGAGTGAAGCAGAGCGCCCACGTTCCCATCGCTGAAGAAATCATCAGCATTTACGTCAACACCTTGTTCCGCCAGATGATCGACCGCTCCGCTATCACCCAAGAGCTTGGTGATGCGTACATGGCTGACGTGGACCTCCGCGGCCACAGCGCCGAAGACTTCTTGGCCTACGTCTACACCATGGGCCTGGCCCTTGGCTGGGTGGCTGTGCTGACCGACATGCCGCGGACGAACCCCGGCGACATCGCCAGCAAGGCCCACGAGGACGCAGCCGGCAACCGGCCATACAGCCGCGTCTTGTCGCCGACCCGTATCTGGCAATGGCAACTCGACCCAGTCACCGACGAGTTCATCACAATCCTGATTCACGAAAGCTACAACCGCTGGCGCCATTGGGACCGCGAGCGGTGGGTGTTGATCGATGAGAACGCCAAGATCGTCGACGAGGGCGCCCACGACTTCGATAGGGTACCCGTCGACCTCTTCATCGCTCGGGAGCCAACGCAGGAAGAAGCGCACCCGCCGCTTGGTGTGAGCGCCATCAACAGCTCGGCGCTCCTGCAGTTGATGGTGGACAACCACCAGAGCTTGGGCGACGAGCTGCAGCGCAAGACGAACTTTCCATTGCTTCATGTGCAGGTGGACTCCGAGCAAATCGACGAGGCCAAAAGCGAAGAGGTGGTTGGCGCCGGCTGGATGCTCTTCTACGATGCCGAGGTCAACTGGAAGTCTCCAAGCCCTGACACTCTCATTCAGAACCGCGCCCACATCGCCGACCTCGAAGGCAAGATCCACAAGGCGCAAGGCGTACACCGGCGCAGCCAAGACAGCGTCGAAGCCCATAGCGGCCTCGCGCTCGACTATGAGTCATCGCCCATCTATGCCACCGTGCAAGCGTGGAGCCGCCGCCTGCGCTCCTTTGAGAATCGCTTCTGGCAAACCGTCGGCTCAATGCTCGGCAAAGACGTGCCGCCCGATGTGGTCAGCTACCCCGAGGACTTCAGCGTTCGCCCCGTCGACCTGGAGATCAAGCAGGCCTCTGGCATCGTCGAGGTATACGGCGGATTCGCTCAATGCCCCGGGCCGGTGAAGTCGTATATCGACGTGAAGATTGCCGCAGCCATGCTGCGCGATAAAGGTCACCTCGCGGTAGTGCGGGAACTCGTCGACGCGCTCGGCGATGAGCAGTACGCGGCTGAGCCGCAGCCTGAGACCGAGGTCATCGACGTGGAGCGCGACGCACCGGATGAAGCCGAGACCGTCGAGGCAGACGCACCCAGAGAAGACGATGACTGATTGGAACAAGCGCACCGACTTCTGCGAGATAGCCACGCCTTACGGGTGCATCGAGCTGCTGCGCGACCGGCTAGGTCAGAACTTCACATGTGAATTCAAACAGCAGCCTGACGATAAAGGCCGCGCATCGATCACAGTCATGAGCGAGAAGACAAAGCTGGCAACGGTGTTTCGCATCGGTTGCCCTGAAGATTACGAACGGATAACCCGGCTCGCGCGAAACATCGCGGCCACAGACGGGCGCCATAGAGAGGGCGCTATGGAGGCCTGAAAATGGCGACTACTTTTAGCTATGCAGCATTGTGGGCTGTGCCGCTTCCCGACCAGATGGGCGGATCTTCGACCCTGAAGCCGCGCACCCTGGCTTGTATCTCGTGCACCGGGCCGGCGACGTCGGTGTCCGATGGCATGGCGATCGGCAGCATCGCAACGGACTTCACGATCATCGAAGAGGCATGGCAAGCTAGCTATTGCAGCGACGCGAAGTACCGATACGACTTCAACCGCGGCACCGCTGGCGCCGTGGCAAGCGCGACGATCGTGTGTATCGCAACCTCGACGGGCTCGTTGCTCGCCGGTGGCGGCAACCTCACAAGCGACAACTTCCACCTGATGGTGGTTGGCTCCGGTCCGCTGGCTGGATTCTAGCAGTGGACCGCCGCGCCATCATAGAGCAGTGGGCTGACAGTCAGCCTTGGCCTCGCGTCGGCATCACCGTCGCCATTGGCTGGCTGCCAGAGGTGGCCGAGATAGTCAAAGCGCGGCGCCCAATCTGTGACGTCGTCATCTTCGACCACGAGAGCGAGGGCGAGGACGGTGACAGTTACCAACGCGTCACCTCCCTCGATGCCGTTCGGGTCGCGATGGGTGACCGCAAGTGGCCGCACCTCGAGTCCACGCTCATCTGCTCGCCGGAGGACAAAGCCCGCTGGGCGCAGCCGGTATATGATGCGATGGTAGAGGGCGAAGTATTGGGACGCGTGCGGCACATGACGCTGCTACGCAATACCCCGCAATGGGTCGAAGCCGCGCTTGAGGTGCTTCCGGCCATGGCGGGGCGCACCCCGGTCCAAGCCATGGCGGACCAAGCCGAAGGGCTGCCCGGTCTCATCGTGGGCGCCGGCCCGTCACTCGACAAAGCCATGCCGTGGCTCGTGAAGCTACAAGACAAGCTCATCATCGTCGCGGTAGAGACCGCGCTTCCGGCCCTCGATGCCGCTGGCGTGCGTCCCGATATTGTGGCGGCTGTCGAGACGTCAGTCCGCGCCTACGATGGACTGGAGGGCCTCGGCGTATGGGCTGACACGCTGCTCGTTCTAGGTTCCCATGTCCACCCGATGGCGTGGCAACTCCCGGCGCAGACTATCTGCCCAGCGTTGCAAGCCATCGGCCCCATAGGCACTTGGCTAGCAGACCACGAGGGCTGCCACTCGGTGCAGTCGGGCGGCAGCGTGGGCACCTTCGCTCACGGCTTGCTCGATATGCTCGGCTGCTCGTCCATCTCTGGCGTCGGCATCGACAGCGCCTATACATCGGGGCGCGGCTATGCGACCGGCGTCGTGCGCTACCGCGATGGTAAACGGCTGGATTTGGGCAAGCCAATACAGGCACCGACTGAGCAACTCGAAGCGTGGGGCGGAGTGGGCACCGTGGGCAGTAACCCACGACTGCGAATTTATCGCGATTGGTTCGGCACCCGCGCAAGGGTGCGCTCCCATATCCGACACATGAACATGTCCGAAGGTGGCGCGCGTATCCCCGGATGGGACGAGCTGACGTTGCGGCAGTGGGCCAAGCTGGTTGAAGCCGGCGAAGACGTGCCACGCCTCGTGGTGCCGGATGAGCCGCTAGACCTGTCATGGTGTGCCGAGTCGTTGCGCGAGCAGCTACGCGGGACCGCGATGGCCAAGGATAAGGCACAGGATGCTATCCGAGCATTCAACGGCGTCGTAGGCGCCATCGACAACATCGCCGGCAGTCAGCGCGATCCGGACTGCAAGCTGATAGCGCAAACGCAATTCAGCCCGCTCGAAGACATCGCGATGTTGCCGACGTTCGACAACTTCGCGGCGGCTCAGCGTATCAACGAAACAACGTGCGCAACGGCTGACCATCTGTTGCCGCTGTTGCGCCGTGCAATAGAAAGGCTTGAGAAACAATATGCCCGTGCAGCATGACCAAAACGCACCCACGCCTGGAGAGGCTCAAAACACTCCCGCGAATGGTGGCACGCCCAACGCCCCCGGTGATGAGTCTCAACCGAAGATGTGGACTCCCGAGCTTGAGGCCGCGGCACGACAAGCCGGCTTCAGCGATGGATACGGAAAAGGGAAGGGCAAGGGCGAAAAAGAGGCGCTCTCTCGCATAGGGCTGGGCGAAGATTGGGACTCAACGACGGCGGCACTGGACGGGCTACGCACGCCACCAGAGAAGCCGAAGGCGACCCCGGTGGCGGACTCGCCACAGTACCAGGACTTAGCGGCAGAGAATCTCAAACTGACTACACGTACCGAGGAGCTCGAATCTGAATTGTCTGGACTCCGCGGCCAAGCTGATGAAGCGCGGCTGACAAAGATCAGGCTTGCTGCCAACGCCAAAGGCGTTGGCGAAGCACAGATGCGATACTTTCTCCGCGATCACCAAGAGATGTTTGCACTCGACGACGATGGCGACCTGGTCGCACTGTCGAAGATGAAGGATGGCACGCTCGTATCAGCGGGCAAAGATGCTGCCAGTTACATCGATGAAGTGATCGCCGAAGCACCGTTCCTCCTTGCTAGTCAAGGCAAGAGCGGGGCCGGCAGTCAGCCCCAGCCCGTGCACCTCCCGCAACGGAAAGCCGGCGATTACCCGCGCGGCTACGATACCCGCAACCTGTCCGAAAGGATGCGCAGCGGGAAGTAAGAGGACACCATGGGCGTTCTGGAAGTTTCAGACCTCTCCACAAGAGTCAAGACCGACGATGAGTTCGTTGACGAGATGATGCACGACACGGTCTTCCGTAACGTCGGCGCACTCGTTGGCCGCATCATTCCCGAGCGCGGGTATCAGTCTGGTACCTACGCACGCATCGGAGCCATCACGGCAGCCAACGGAAGCGTAGAAAGCTACGTGGAGGGACAGACGCCGCCGAGTCGAGGGAAGCAGACCACCATTGCCACAAAGTTCGCCTACAGGGCGTGGCGTGGACTCGTTGGGCAGACCGGCCACGCGCGCCGCGAACTCGGCCCAGGCTACGAACACGTCCGCGGCGGCGACATCGAGCTCGTTGGCTGTATGATGGACATCCGCGACCTGATGACCACGGACTTTCTCAGCGCGTCGACCTACGGCATGCAGGGCATCATCAACAACGCGGGCGTCAACTGGGGCGACAGTTCCAGAACGACCAGCGCGACGCTCATCAGTTACCTGCTCAACGCGAGCTCGGCGGCAATCAGCACCGCGCTACTCAACAAAGCCAAGTGGCGCAGCCGCGAGGCTCCCTACGGGGCGCGCGTTGAGTTGTGGGTTGCTAGCCCGCTCCAGAGCGGACTCGTTGCCGAGGTGGGCAGCGGTAAGATGGCGCTCAACGACATCGGTGGCAGTGTCGCCAATGTCATCCCCGGCGACGTCGCAGCGGCAGAGCCATGGGCGGACATGCCTGACCTCACCACATCGGTGGTCCTCGGCCTCAGCGAGGTTGACAGCTCTTGGGGCTACACGTCCAACGAGCCCGGCAACGTCGCTGGTGGCCGTCAGGGTGAGGCCACTTTCCACGCGAGGATGTACGGCAGTCAAGACGACTCCGACACCTTGCAAATCTCGACGGCTGGCGCCATTTGGTGCACGCAGCCGCAGAAGCAAATCAAGATCTACGGTCTCAGCACAACGTAGGCCGGAAGGGGCAAGATGAAGTTTACGGATACAGACACGAGACGCACCGCCGAGGACATCTCCGATGTCATCCAGTGGCTGGTGAAGCATGCGCCTGACGCGAAGATCAAGGCTGAGCATGGTGCCCCTGGCATCCGCAACGCCTTTCGTGAATTGGCGACGTCTGCCAAGTGTTTGGAGCGGGGCGAGTTGATAACTCGCATCGCTCAGTTGCCACCGTCAAAGGCGCCGGTGCTGATGGAGTATCTCATTGGCGACGGACCTTGGCGTGGCGACGATCCGAGGGCGTTCATCACCCTGCGCAACAACGGTTCGGAGGATGTGATGGTGGTTACCAGCGAGGTGCGCAACCACCACATCAACCCCGAGACCGGCAAAGACAAGCCGGATGCTTGGGATACCGAATTCTTCGAGGACCGCGTCGCACCGGGCGAGACGATTGAGGTGAGGCCTCATTACGCGTTCATCGCTCTGTACGATCGGTGTAAGCGTGCCTGGCACCCTTCCCACTGGAATAGCTGGAAGGGCGTTGAGGACACCATCGAAGAGGTGGGCTTTCGCTGTACCTTGCCGATGCTTGACAAAGACAATCCCGAGCGCGAAATCACGGCGCCAATCAAGCCGAAGCGCCGCAAGGCCAAGCCGGCGACAGAGGCGCAGCTAGGTATGTGATGACTATCCACTTCTTGCAGCAAGAGATAGGGGGCACCCTCGAACACGTCATGAAGGAACTGCCTTCGGACGGCGCTCGGTGGGATGCGTCACCTGCTCCGGCTGTGACCTTGCGCACCCGCGATGGTGGATCGCTGCGCGCCTCGACTGCCGTCTCTGTCGGCCCGTCGACGACGCTCAGCTCAGCCGCTACCGTGGGCGCCAGGTCCGTCTCGCTGACGCTGGCTACCGGCTTCGCGCGATGGGAAGAGTACGTTATTGGCCCCAACGTCTCCGGGCAATGGGAGCGTGTGTTAGCTGACGGCATCGGCAGCGGCACGCTTACCTTCCTTGACCCGCTGGTGTACGCCTACGGTTCCGGCGTTACCATCAAAAGCCACCGCCTCTACAGCCCCGTCACCGGCGGCACCGTGGGCAGCGTGGCCTGGGGCGCATGGGCTGAGTGGAGCTACTACGTTGACAGCGTGCGGCGCAAGGTGGCAACGCCTTTCAACGTCTCGCGCTACGCTCCACGGCTTGAAGTCACAGCGCTCGACTTCTTGCAGACTGAGCCCGCCGCCCGTCAGATGATCGGGAGCGACCAGAAGATCGACCTGATGATACGGCGCCGGTGGGAGCAAGTCGTATTGCCCGACGTGGCCAAGATACTCGGCAGCCCTGGCGCCATGGTGTCAGGCGAGGCGGTGGCCCGCGCCGTCATCTACTCGGTGCAAGACCTGATGTACCGTACCGATGGCAACATGGAACGCGCCAACGATTACGCCGAACTCTACGTCAACCAACTGCAAGAAGCGACAGACGGCATGGTCGACCTTGATGAGTCCGGCGGCCAAAGCGAAACGGAGATACCACCGAGCGCCCATTCGCGCCGAATGCGGAGGGGGTGAGCGGTGGCGCTGACGGTACTCGGTGGCCTCGCAGACCGACTCGTCGCGCTCTTGCACGGCGCCAGCGTAGACCGAAGCCTCGCGGCCAGCCGTCTGCTCTTCACGCCCTACAATCCAAACACCCAATGGGCAGCATCGGCCATCGAGCCATTCCCGTTCGAGGTGGTGGACGGCGGACCATTCAAGCCGCTCGACAAGCCTTCGACCATGTCTGCCACGCAGATATGGAAAGGGCACACACTAATAGTACGTATCGGCTTCACTCCGCAGCCGCACGCCGCCTTCGAGCGCATGCAGCAAATCCAGGAGATGGACGCCGACATCTATAGGACCTTACAAGACCCGACGTCGTGGACCGGGACAACCGGCTTTGCTGGTGTGGACCTATCCGAAGACGGCGGCGACATCAACGAGGAAGACGTCGAAGGCTCCGACGAGAAAGGGACACCCGCTGTGATGTGGGTGCTCGAGATCGCCGTTGACCTGACGTATAGAGAGGACCATTCCTGATGGCATTGACAACCCTCGGCGCGTGGGCCGTGATGAAGCAGACCACGACCAAAGGCTTTTCGTATCACGCCACATTCCCGCGCAGCTTCGAGGCGACCGGTGCCGGCAATGCGTCAGGCTTCACCATCGTCACCACGACGCTCGCCAGCTACGCCAGCGGGAATGATGACTTTGTCGGCATGGCCGTCCGGGTGCTGAAGTGCGCCAACGGACCCAGCACGGAGAACGGCGCCCCGCTCATCCGGCGGATCAAGAAGTACACCCATGCCTCGCAGACGCTCACCATCGAGGCGCTCCCATTTCAGACGGCTGACGCCGACAGCTTCGAGCTCCTTGAGGTGCCGACCGGCTACTTCGCGGAAGACTCCGGCGGCTCGGCTGTCAACATCGTCGATGACGACCGCACCGAGGCCAACGACTACTTTGTCGGCTCGGCTGAGCAGGGTGGCCAGTATGTCTGGTGCCAGCAGGGGACGAACGTTGCGACGACAGCGAACGCGCTGTGCCTTGACTTCGATGCGGCCAGCGACACCCTGAGTTGCGCGACGCTCGGCGCTAACACCGCGGTAGGCGACCTCTATCAGCCGATGACATACCCGGAGTCCGCAGACGGCCCGCTGACGCTTGGCCAGCCCCGGCTGGATCGTGGCAGCATCATTGGCCAGCGCGGACAACTGCGCGGCGTTGCCGGCTTGCGCGAGGCGAGCGGGCAGAAGACGCTCATGTTTGCCGGCCCGGGAACGAGCCGCATCGGATCGGCGTCAGCTTGGGACATCTTCCTCGGCTCCGTGCTGACGCCCCAGGCAGCCTCTGCCGACTGGGTGCTATCCGACGGCACCACCACAAGCCTGATACAGGTGAAGAGCGGCACGCCTGTTGTTGACAGCCCGTATGTGGCTGAGAACGGCGACGCGTTCGTGGCGAGCACCACCGGCGCCACCGTGGTGCCGTATCCCACGATGCGGACTGCCGGCGCCGTCGATACCAACGCCTACGGGCTGCGCAAGTACACCGGCGCCGATGTGGCCGCCTATGCCTTGGCGCACTATCAATGGCACGGCAAAGAGGTCCAAGACCTCATCGTTGGCTCCCTACCCACCATCACCTTCGAGGCGGCCCGAGGTGACTGGCTGAAGATGCTGCTCAACTTCACCGGCGCCGATGGCTACCGGGTGCACCTCGACGAGACGGGCACCGCCATCAGCCGGCCCATCAACCCGAAAACGCCGACCGTCACGCCGCAGATGCTCGGCAACGGCCGGCTCGTCCTCGACACCACCGAGTTCGAGGCGCGCTCGATGACGCTCGACCTTGGCATCGACATCCAAGAGCAGACCAACCTGGCTGCGCCTAACGCCACAGACGGCGTCACCATCCGCGACATCAAGCCGACGTTCACCGCGGACGTCTTCCTCGATAGCGACAGCGAGGTCACCTACCACAAGTTCATCGACGGGCAGCCGATGCGGCTGCTCATGCAGATGAACGAGGCGCCCGGCGAGCCGGGCGTATTCGTCTTCTTCGCCGTCGAGGTGGAGTACACCGGATTCGAGATCGGCGAAGATGCCGGTGCAGTGACTGCACAGCTTCAGGGACGAGTGACGGTGGATACCACCAACACGACGCTGTCGCAGTGGCTGATTGGGATTGGCTAAAGAAAGGACGGGGGAAACTTGGGACTGAAGATCAAGGATGCACCGCGCGCGTTGCGTGCCGAACTCATCGAGGTGGTATGGCCCGGCGACACTGCCGTCGACCAAGACCAATCGGACATTCCGAAGTGGCTCAAAGACGGCGGCAAGAGCGGACTCGTCTTCAACGACGAGGCGCCATGCGTGATCAAGATGCGCAAGCTGTCGCCCGACGAGTTGCAGTATGTAATGGGCATGTACGCCTCACCAGACCCGGCGACGCGGGTGCTCATCAACCTGCGCGCATTCCAAATCGCCTGCGTCAAGCTGGGTGACGACAGGGTGCTACGCACCGAGATAGGCAGCGGCATCCCCATCATGCAGCGCAAACAACTCAACCAACTGATGGACGAGACCATCGAAGTGCAAATCGGAGAGAGTGAGGATGTGTTCCCGCGGACGTTGCCAGACGTCATCGGTGAACAGATTCTCACTCTGTCGTTTTCCTGATGATGACTTGATGCATGAGCTTCACACATCGGCCTTCTCGGCGCTGCTCTTGGACCCGTGCGACGCTTGCGGCTTTCCACCCGCGGCTTGTGAAACGCCATACGCACTGGGTGATAAAGGTAAGGTCACCTACCCCGGCGGTAAAGACGTCATCGCCGAATGGCCTCGGTGCCCGCGCAACTGGCATGTGGCTCGCCGGTGGGGCGGTACCGCCGTCACGCTGTCGATGTTGTGCGACTACGCTGTCGAGCGTGGGCTGCACCGCGAGCCGCTCTTGGGTGCGCAAGGGCATCGGCTGTTGATGGAGCATATTCGGATCAAGGAGACGCCGCGCACCCTGATGGAGATCAAGCGGTTCGAGGAGAAGAAGTAAGGTGGCCAACACCTTCACAGTGCAACTCAACCACCGGCTGCTCCAGCGCACCGTGCAGGCTGCATCTGCGAAGTTTGATGCCGTGGCTGTTACGCTGGAAAACCCCGGCGAAGGTGAGGTTATCGTTTCCAAGCGTGTGAAGATGCCACACGAACGTAAGCGTAAGGCCAGCAGGAACCGAGCAGCGCAAGCCGGCAAGA
>JAAELU010000069.1 GCA_024226255.1 bacterium
GAATCCCTAAGGGAACGGTCTTCGTCTACCACGCCACTGAGCGCACGGTCGGCATTCCGATCTCGCCCCGGCGCAAGACACGGGCCGGGATGAACAACTCGCTGACGAGAGCGAGGCTCAAGCCTGTGCTCATGAGCGGTGGCTACGCCCAGTTCACATACGCCTTCAACTATTGGGGGCCGACGGGAGTGAACAGAGACACATTTGTGTACGTCAACCGCATCGACAAGCCGGACTATTAGAGGGAGAGGATCATGAGAGTTCGAGCCCAGATGAGCATGCTCTTCCACCTCGACAAGTGCATCGGGTGTCACACATGCTCGGTCGCATGTAAGAACCTGTGGACCGACCGCAAGGGTGCGGAGTACATGTGGTGGAACAACGTCGAGACCCGTCCCGGTACCGGCTACCC
Organism: bacterium; assembly: GCA_024226255.1. Classification (GTDB taxonomy): domain Bacteria; phylum Actinomycetota; class Acidimicrobiia; order Spongiisociales; family UBA5794; genus JAHEJX01. Next base: position 413 of record JAAELU010000069.1, read on the forward strand.
GACCGGTTGGGAGGACCAGGAGCACTACAAGGGTGGCTGGTGGCGTGACGATAAGGGCAAGGTGCACTTGAAGATCCAGAACCAGCCCATGGGCTTGGCTCGACTGTTCTTCAACCCGGCACTTCCCCAACTCGACGATTACTACGACCCGTTCACTTACCGCTACTCGGACCTCTTCACGAGCCCGCAGGGAGATCAGCAGCCAACGGCACGGCCGATTTCCATGATCACCGGTGACGAGATGGAGATCACCAGCGGCCCCAACTGGGACGACGACCTGGGCGGCTCGGGAACGTATGCCCGCAACGATCTCAGCCTCGATGGGGTCGACCCTGAGATCCGCCAGCAGATGGAAGAGATCGAGCGGGTGGTCTTCAACTATCTGCCCCGTATCTGCAACCACTGCCTCAACCCGTCGTGTGTGGCGGCCTGCCCCGCAGCTGCCATCTACAAGCGAGCTGAGGACGGCGTGGTTCTCGTCCATGAGGACAAGTGCCGGGCGTGGCGCATGTGCGTTGCCGCCTGTCCCTACAAGAAGGTGTATTACAACTGGTCCAGCGGCAAGTCTGAGAAGTGCATCTTGTGCTTCCCGAGGATGGAAACCGGTCAGGCTCCGGCCTGTGCTCACTCCTGCGTCGGCCGGATCCGGTACATGGGAGTCCTCCTCTACGACGCCGATCGGATCGAGGCGGTCGTTCATTCGCCCGATGATGAGCTGCTCGATACCCAGATGGATGCCATCCTCGATCCGTTCGACCCACGAGTCATTGCCGAGGCGAAGGCTGCCGGCATCGGTGACGATTGGATCGACTCGGCGCAACGGTCACCGGCATGGAAGTTCGTCAAGGAGTGGGGCCTAGCTCTGCCGCTACACCCGGAGTACCGCACCGCGGCGATGATGTTCTACATCCCGCCGCTGTCACCGGTAATGAGCACCATTGAGAACAACCTGGCCCGGCTCGATATCGGTACCGACGAGCACGACTTCGAGTTGTTTGATCAGCTCGACAAGGCTCGTCTGCCACTCAAGTACCTGGCAAACCTGTTCTCGATCGGTGATGAGGAAGTCATTACGAAGATCCTGCGCAAGATGCTCGCTGTGAGGCTGTTCAAACGCCGCCAAAGCGTCGAGGGTTTCGTCGATGAGGCGACCCTGGCAGCGCTCGAAGCTGCCGGTACGACGCCGGAGGAGGCCGAGGCGATCTATCGGCTAACGACTCTGCCGACGATGGACGAACGTTTTGTGCTCCCTCCCTATCACCGGGAGATGTCCATCGAGTCACTCAACGATCCGCTGGTTCACAAGGGCCAAGTCGGCGTCGGCTACCTGACCCCACCAACGAGGGGGGCCTGATGGGTGACGCATCGATCGTGGCGATAGCATTCCGCTATCCACGTGAGGGCAGCCTCGAGGAACTCAACTCGGATGTGGCTGCCATCGAACATGCCGGCACGCAGCGTTCCATGAAGAACTTCATGGCGCAGGTTGGCTCCAGACCGCTCGACGAGTGGGAGGAGCTTCACACGGAGACCCTTGATCTATCGCCGAAGTTCGCCCCATACGTGGGGCACGCGGTGTGGGGAGAGAACTACCGACGGGGAGCCTTCATGGCCGACCTGGCCCGCTCGATGGCTGAGAACGGCATCGAGCTGTACGGCGAGCTGCCGGATCACCTGGACCCGATTCTGCGCTACATCGATACCTGTTCGGAGCCGCTGAGTGACGTCGTGGAAGTGCTGCCTCAAGCACTGATGCGGATGAGCAAGGAACTCCGCGCCACCGACAAGAAGAACCCATATCGTCACGTTCTCGACGCCGCACAAACCGTGGCGGAAGAGTTTGTAGAGACGAGGAGAAAGGCAGTTAGCCGATGAGTGGTAACGACCTTCTATTCGTGGTCGTGCCCTACGCGGCCTTCGTGTTGCTCGTGGTTGTGTCGATAGCCAGGTGGCGGCTTCACGAGTTCACTGTGTCCTCGTTGTCGTCCCAGCTGCTCGAAAGCAAGCGGCTCTTCTGGGGATCGATTCCGTTCCATTGGGGCGTAAGCCTGATCCTCATTGGTCACCTGCTGGCGTTGCTCATTCCGCGAAGTATCGAGATATGGAACGCAGTGCCCCTGCAGCTGTTCCTGCTCGAAGCCACCGGGATGGCCCTCGGACTGTGGGCGCTATTCGGCATCGTGATGCTGATCACGCGGCGCGTCCAGGTGCGGCGCATCGCCGCGGTGACGTCACCCATGGATGCCGCTGTGTTGGGTCTTCTGCTGCTGCAAATCGTGACCGGTCTGTGGATCGCCATCGGCTATCGGTGGGGATCCTTCTGGGGTACCTCGGTGTTCGTGCCATACATCCGGTCGTTGTTGACATTGTCGCCGCAGCCCGAGCTGGTCGCGTCGTTGCCGATCATCCTCAAGACCCATGTGCTGGCGTTCTTCGCTTTCATGGCCTTGTTCCCGTTCTCACGGTTGGTGCACATCATCACCTTGCCGTTGAACTATCTGACACGGCCATGGCAGAAGGTGGTTCGCAATGCTCCAGAGCCGTACGTTTATCAGCCATCGGCAGATGAGTTCCTAACCAAGAAGAGCTAAACGGGGAAGGCGGTTCTGTCCGTTGTGCCTAAACGGCCCCAGTAGGGACCGAATAGGCACAATGAACGGCTGGTCTGGGCGCTACTCGGTCGGCGCGAGGCGCAGGATCGGGATCAAGCGCTGGGTGCGGGCTTGGTACTCGGCGTAGCCGTCGTACGCGGCGATTGCTCTCTCCCACCATTCAGAACGCTCCGGTTCGTCGAGTTCGATTGCGGTCGCCATCCAGCGGCGTCCGTTGACCTGAACTGATACCTCCGATTCGGCCTTCATATTCAGGTACCAATGGGGCGGATAGTCGCGGCCACCCCATGAGGCGATAACGACAACACCATCGTCATCGGAGAGATAGAGCAACGGCACAGTGTGCTCTCGACCCGAATGTCGTCCCCTTGTTGTCACCAGCAGCATGTCGTTGTTGACAAGACGGCGCCCGATCCGACCGCCCGTCACCCGGTAAGCCAGGGTGTGCAGGGCCGACAACCGACGGGCGGTTGCATCACGCACCCAGCTTGGCCATTCGGTCGAGGGCGGCGGCCAGGGTGGCTTTGTCCTTGCAAAAGGCGAATCGCACGAGCGATGCTCCGTCGCTGGGTCGGTGATAGAACGCCGAAGGAGGAATCGCAGCCACTCCGGTCTCGGTAATCAGATGGCGCACAAACGCAACGTCATCGTCGAACCCGAACCTGGTGTGGTCGGCCAGCATGAAGTACGTGCCCTGTGGAACGAACACGGCGAACCCCAAATCACTCAGGCCGGATGCCAGTAGGTCGCGACGTGATTTGTAGGCGCTCGTCAGTTCGTCGTAGTAGCTGTCGCCGGCCTGCAGCGCAGCCGCCGCACCGTGCTGCAGCGGGGATGCCGTGGTGAAGGTCAGGAACTGGTGGGCCGCCCGAACTCCCGCGGTCAGCGGTTCTGGACCAATAGCCCATCCGACTTTCCATCCCGTCAACGAGAACGTTTTGCCAAGCGAGGACAGAGTGATCGTCCGTTCCCACATGCCATCGAGGGCCGCCAGGGAGAGATGGCCCCCGTCGAAGACCATGTGGTCGTACACCTCGTCGGTGATGGCAATCGTGTCGTACTCGCGACACAGGGATGCCACCAACTCGAGCTCGTCCGGAGAGAAGACACGTCCGGTTGGATTGTGTGGTGTGTTGATGATGATGGCTTTGGTCCGGCTCGAGAAGACAGCCCGCAGCTCGTCCGGATCGAGCCGGAAATCGGGGGCCCGCAGTGTGACGTAGCGGGGGATACCGCCGGCCAGAGCCACATCCGGGCGGTAGGCGTCATACGTCGGCTCGATCAAGACGACCTCGTCACCGGGCTCGATGAGACCCAGACAGGCGGCCGCGAGGGCCTCCGTGCATCCGCTGGTCACGGTCACATTGTCGAACGGATCGACCGTCAAGCCCGAGTCCGCTGCGAACCGAGCGGCGATCGCCTCGACCAAGGGTCCGATACCGAACGATCTGGGGTACTGGTTCTCGCCTCGAGCGATCGCCTCGGTGGCGGCGTCCTTAACGAATTCGGGACCGTCGAAGTTGGGGAATCCCTGTCCGAGGTTGATGGCGTCATGTTCGACCGCCAGCTGAGTGATCGTCGTGAAGATCGTCTCCCCAAAGGGCTGCAAACGTTTGGCGACTGACATGAGCGGGAGAGTAGACCCCGGTGGCGCCGACTAGCGTCACCACCATGAGTACTGCTTTCACCAACGCCAGGATCCACACCGCCGCCGGACCGGTCATCGAGGGAGGAACGCTCTTGATAGCCGATGGCAAGATCGTTGCCGTCGGGAGCGACGTGGATACTGGTGGGGCCGAGGAGGTGGACTGCACTGGGAAGACGATCCTCCCCGGGCTCGTCGACTGCCACTCCCATGCCGGGGTCGCCTCAACCGGAGCCTGGGATGACCATGACGTCAACGAGACCTCCGAGAAGATCACCCCGCACGTTCGTGTCCTCGATGCCATTCATCCTGGCGACCAGGCGTTCGAGGACGCCCGCCGCGGTGGGGTGACGTTGCTCGGCGTGACCCACGGATCCGCGAACGTAATCGGTGGCCAAGTCGCGGCGTGCAAGACCGCAGGTCTCGTCGCCGACGACATGGTCATCAAGGAACCGGCCGGGGTGAAGATGGCGCTTGGCGAGAACCCGAAGCGGGTCGGCGGCAATATGAACCGTCAGCCCAACAGTCGCATGGGCGCGGCCTACCTTGCTCGTGAGGCGTTTGTTGCTGCCCAGGAGTACCAGCGGGATTGGGAGCACCACGAAGCGCTCGTCGCCGCCGAGGCCGCCAAGCCTGAGGACGAGCGCAAGCCGCTGCGCGAGCCGAAGCGCGATCTCAGCAAGGAGATCCTGGTGAAGGTGCTCAAGGGAGAGATCCCGGTCCGGAACCACTCACATCGACTCGACGACATTCGCACTGCGATTCGGCTGTCGGAGGAGTTCGGGTACCGCCTAGTGATCGACCATGCCACCGAGAGTCACAAGATCGCCGACGAGATTGTCTCGCGCGGTATCCCGATCGTCTTCGGGCCGGTGGGAGCTGCCCGCGGTAAACGTGAGACGCGTCATCGCACCCCGGCAACGGCCGGGTTCATGGTGGCGGCGGGGGCGATTGTGGCCATCATGACTGACGCTCCGGTCGACCCGGTGCAGCACCTGCGTGACATGGTCATATTCTCGATCCGCGATGGTTTGCCCGAGGATCGGGCTCTCGAGACCATCACCATCAACCCGGCCACGATCCTTGGGGTCGACGACCGTGTCGGGAGCCTGGAACCCGGCAAGGACGCCGACTTCATCGTGTTCGATGCTGATCCGTGGGATGCGCGGAACCCCGTGCAGGCAACCTATATCGATGGCGAGAAGGTGTTCGAGTGGACCGGCCCATGGCTGCCGGGAGCGACTCCGTAACGGCAGGCTGAAGGCGACTAGCGATGCCCCCCGACACCACACGACGACTGGCGCTGGTGCTGACGGCCACGCTTGTCGGTGCCTTGGGGGCGTATCTGTTGCCGGACATAGCCCTCGATACCCCCTTTGCAGATGTCGTGGTACGCATCACGGATACTGGGGGATCGGCGCAGATGCCATGGTTGGTGATGCTGGTGCTCATCGTGGTTGTGACCCGGCCCGGGCTCACCAGCAAGAGACGAGGTCTCGAAGCCGGGCTGCTCGTGGTTGCCACTCTTGTGGCCCTCCTGGGCGGGACGCTGTTGAACGAGCACGTCGTCAAGCCGGCCTTCGACATCGCTCGCCCCAATATCGTGGAGCTGGCTGAGTCGGATGCGCTTGGCTCCGGTATACCCGATGCAGCAGCCTTCTATGCGGTCGGCAACAAGGAAGCCCGACGCGAGGTGTTGGGTGAACGGCTGCCCGAGGTGGTGAGTCCTGCATTGTCCGATCGAGTACGCGCTCATTGGATCCACGAAACCGGGTTCTCATTCCCATCGGGGCATTCGCAGTCGGCGATGGCCCTCACCGCGATGATGGCCGCCCTGGGATTGGTGTGGTTGAGTGGTTGGCGACGGGCGCTCGCAACAATCGTGCTCCCGATCTGGGCGGTAGCTGTCGTCTATTCCCGGGTGCTATTGGACGTGCACAACGCGGTCGACACCACTGCCGGCACAGTCATGGGATTCGCCTGGGGCCTTCTGGCCGCAATGGCAGCTCTATTTGCCATGAGCCGTGGCGGATCGCCGGGGTGACTGGCTATTCCTGCGTCCGGCGCTCCTGCAGCGCCTCGAAGGCATGACTGCGTTCGCGGTCGAAGCGGC
>JAAELU010000070.1 GCA_024226255.1 bacterium
CGGACCCCACATCTTCATTGAAGGATATGGCCCAATGATCAGAGTGGAGCAGTAGTGAAACGCCACCAAGTCGACCCGATATCAGCCGGATTCGGACTCCTCTTTGCCGCCATCGGCCTGGGCTTCCTCTTCGGCAACATCGAATGGGAGTCCATCAACGTTGCCGCCGTGTGGGCCATAGGTCTACTGGTCGTAGGCATTGCTGTACTGGGATCAACCGCGCTGCGACTCATCAACGGCGACGACTAGCTACGACGCCAGATCCTCTAGTCGCTGGCCGGTTGAGCGAAACGCAGTAGAAGTGCCACCGCCACCACAACGATCACCGGACGGACAATCCCCTCGGACACGCCGAACGAGACGAGAGCGATACCGAGGATCAGAATCGGTACGACGATCGCTACCGAGATCATGAGCCGTCGCTTCAATGCCATAACTCAAATGTAGCGATGGCGGCCAAAGCCAGCTGTACTCAGCGTCCCGAGCCGCCGACTACAGCTCGATAAGGCCGGCGTTCGTGGGACGGAATCCAGCCTTGTCGAAGTAGAAATCACGATGCTCGTCATTACCAAACCGTACCCGACTTCCTGTTCTTGCGTAGATGGCGGCTCATACCGGCCTGCATCGACGCAAGAACAGGCTTCTCGACACTGAAGTAACCTCGGCGTGAGATGGATGAGCGGTATACCCACGGCCACTTCGGCACGGTCGTCGACAGCCATGCCGAGCGGACTGCAGCGAACAGCGCCGCATTCCTCCTGCCTCACCTGCAGTCCACGGATGTCGTACTCGATGTCGGTTGTGGGCCTGGCTCAATAACGCTCGACCTTGCCGAATGGGTGGGATCGATCGTCGGAGTGGACGCCGCCCCCGAGGCCATCGTTCGGTCGGATCATGAGAATGCTCGGCGCGGTATCAACAACGCCCACTTCCAGATCGCCTCAGCGTACGAGCTGCCCTTCGACGATGCATCATTCGACATCGTCTACGCCCACCAACTCCTGCAGCACCTCGCAGAACCAGTGGCGGCACTGAGAGAAGCTCGCCGAGTGCTGAAGCCGGGAGCCATCTTGGCCGTCCGCGACGCCGACTACGGAACAATGGTCCACGATCCGCATGAGCCGGCGATCGACCGATGGCTCGAGCTGTATCAGGAACTGGCGCGCAGCAACGGCGGTGAACCGAATGCCGGGCGGCTCCTAGCTCGATGGGTCAGCGAAGCCGGCTTTGTCGACATCACCTCATCTACATCCACTTGGACCTACACAACGCCGGCAGCTGTCGAGTCATGGCGTCTGTTGTGGACCAGCCGCTTGCTCGAAGCTCGGATGGGGAAAGACATGGTCTCCAAAGCGATGGCCACTGGAGAGCAAGTAGCGAATCTGGCGGCGGGATGGGACCGCTGGGCAGAAGCGCCGCTCCCCTTCTTTGCGTTCCTACACGGCGAGGTACTCGCCCGAAGGGAGCACTAGGCGTCTGGCTGAGGAGTTTGTGGATCCGCCTGAGGCACTCGAAACGAACCACGAGCGCCAGATGGGGGACCTGCACCGTGGATACGAGGCGGCCACAAGCCGACGAGGGCGGTCCCGGGTGCGTCGACGTATACGCAAACTTCATCGCCACACGATGCGACTTACGGCGCACCGCGCAGACGATCCGACCGTTTGCTGGTAGCGCCGGCGACGGGACTCCCGACGCCGGCGCTCAACAATTGGTTCCGATTGCAGGAGGCCTACTCCTCGTTTCGCTGAGTATCGTCGTCGTTTCGCTCCACCTCGATCGAGGCGCTGGTAACGATGGCTGCGATCACACCAATGGCAGCCCACACTGGCAGTAACACGGCACCGACGACGCCAACCGTCAGCGGAATCTCGATCAGCTTCTTGCCTTCTTCATTCTTGATGATGAGCCGGCGCACGTTGCCTTCACGCACGATCTCTTTCACCTTGTTGAGCAGGTTGTCACCGTCGACTTCGTAGGTTTCCTGGGTATTGGCTTCTGTGGGCTCGAGGGTCTCTGTGGTCTCGGTGGTCATTTGGGGACCTTTCAGTTCTTGCCGCCCGATGCGGCGTTCGAATACTCAACTCAATGATGCGCTCGCGGCAGTGCTCTGTCATCACCACAGCGTGTGATTCGGGCCTCCCCCACCAGAGGGATCTCGATGGGCCAGACAATCCACCTTTTGATGGATACCCCCGCAGTTGTGCCATCCATAGCGTGTTGCCATTCAGCGAAGAAGACGCGATGGACGAACCGGCGATGATCATCAATACAAGCGGCAAGATAAGCCGGCTCGAGGTGCGACTTCTCGGGCCGGAATCACCTATGTAGAGCGGGTAGCGGTCAGGCCTCGAGGTGGTTGGCGACCCACTCGATACGCGTGCGGGAACGGTCGTTCGGGGCCACCGCCGTGCCCCAAGCAGCGATCCAAAGAGTGACCAGCGGCAAGAACGCATCCGCCGCATCCCTGTCGTAGGGGCCATAGGCATCGAGCGCGGCGTCGGTCTCCGGACCGATTTCGCCGAAGACTGCACGGCGCTGTTTCAGGCAAGCCAAGTCCCAGGCGACCGGCCCGAACCATGACTCAGCCCAGTCCCCCCACAACGCTCTGCCGGATGTATTCATGACGTTGCCGAGGTGGGCGTCGCCGTGGAGCCACTGCGTGGGTAGATCCGGCAACCTGGCATTGGCGGCCGGAAGTAGCTCGCCGATCCGCGCCAGGTCGGCGTTGCCGGGATCGCTCGTAACCAGCCGACGTATCTCGGTCGTTGGAGTGTGCCCCGAGACTGAAACGGGGCAGTCGGCACCGGCATCGTGAAGAGCGCGCAGCGCCGTACCGGCGGGTGCTGGGTCGGTGGTGCCGTCGCCCGATGAGTCCACGTAATCCCACAACGTCATGTGCACGCCGTCGGACTCGTGCGGTCCGGGATCGACAACTGTCGTCGGCGGCACCACCGGAACCCCCACCCGGTTCATGTAGTGCGCAACGTCAAGGCTCTCACCGAGCCGTGAGCCGTCGCGGACCAGCGAGGCGGCTCCCATAACGCGGGCAACAATCGGGTGCGGCGCCAGATGGACGATGTCGTTCATCCCGCTGTGCATGAGGCGCGGCTCAGCTCCAGCCAATCCAAGGCGTTCGGCAACTGCTGAAGACGCTCGAAGCGCCGGATTGTCCATTCCATTCATCGGGTCAGGATAGAGGCCCCACCGACATGAGACCGCCGCTCGCCGGTCTAGACCTACTTGGTGCTGGCGACTCGTTCACTCTCGCGCTGGAGTCCCTTGGCCATGCCGCCGATTCCCTTACGCATCTGCTTGTCGGTGCAACCCTTGGTCAGGCAGCCCAAGAGATTCGGGGTGTAGCTGTCGTGGAGCGTCAACTCGGTTCCGCCCTCCTTCTCCGCGATGTTGAAATCGGCCACACCCTCGGAGATTGACAATTTGAGAGTCTCGTACAAGGTGACAGTGAGTCGCTTCTCGTGCTCGTGATGGTCGATACGCTCGTTGACCCCGCCGAATGGACCTTCCGTGCGTAGGAACACCGGCCCAGGCCAACTGTCTGTGATTCCCGCAGCGCCATCTAGATTCAGAGCGAGCGACAAGCGCGCCAAGACAGCTGACCGACGAGATAGCGAGCGAGCAATGAACCCAACAGCCGACATCGGCGTCATCGGCCTGGCAGTGATGGGCCGCAACCTCATCATGAACATGAACGATCACGGATTCACCGTCGCTGCGTTCAACCGCACGACCGAACGAGTTGACGAGTTCATCGCGGGCGACGCTGC
>JAAELU010000071.1 GCA_024226255.1 bacterium
ACCGAAACACACATCTCGCGCCTTTGGTTCACCCCGGACCGGGCCTACAAACTCCTCAAGCCGGTGGCGCTCGGCTTCTTGGATCACAGCACCACCGAGGCCCGGCTTCGCGCTGTGGACCGCGAATTCGAGCTGAACCGGCGCCTGTCTCCCGACGTCTATCTCGGCACGGCCGATCTCGTGGAGGATGGCCAGGTCGTCGACCGCATGCTGATCATGCGTCGACTTCCGACCAGCCGCCGCCTTTCCAGCATCGTGTCCGGCCCAGGAGGCGAAGCCGCCCTGCGAGCAGCGGCCAAGGAGATCGCTGCTTTCCACGCGGGCCTTGATCCCCTGCTCGATCCGGTTGGGATCGGCACCCGCGACGGGCTGCGGGCCCAGTGGGAGTCGAGTTTCGAGGAGATCTCCCCCGGGGTCGGTTCGGTAATCGATGCGGCAGAGTTCGACGCGGTTCGCGGCATGGCCACGCGCTTCCTCGACTATCGCAAGCACCTATTCGATCACCGACGCGAAGAGGGACACATCCGTGATGGTCACGGCGACCTCACTGCCGCCGACATCTTCATCCTCGATGACGGACCTCGAATCCTCGACTGCCTCGCTTTCGACGATGGTCTGCGGATTTGTGACGTTCTCGCCGACATCGCCTTTCTCGTGATGGACCTGCACCGGCTGGCGGGGGCCGCGGCCGCCGAGCAGTTGATGAGCCTCTACGACGAGTTCACCGGGGAGGTGCATCCTGCTTCCCTCGCCCATCACTACGTGGCCTACCGCGCCCACATTCGGGCCAAGATCGAGGTGATACGTCACCAACAGGGCAAGGCCGAAGCGGCGTCGGCAGCACGCTCGTACCATGCCCTTACCCTGCACCATCTCGAGCGGTCGCGAATCCGACTGATTCTGATGGGCGGTGGGCCGGGATCAGGTAAGACCTCCCTCAGCCAAGCGCTGGCCGATGCAACCGGTTGGGCCCTGCTCGACACAGATGAGCTACGAAAGGACCTCGCCGGCCTGGGTCATGACCAACACCGTCCGGCCGAACCGGGAGAGGGGATCTACGACGCTGCGACAAAAGACCGCACCTATGCCGCCCTCGTCGACCACGCGGCCTCGTTGATCGAAGCGGGCCACAACGTGATCCTCGATGCAGCATGGACATCGGCAACTCATCGTCGCGCCACAGCCGAGATGGCACAGCGGCTGGGTGCCGACCTATCCGAGATCGATTGTCACGTGCCTCCTGACGTGGCCATCGCCCGCCTGACGGCCCGCGGTGACAACACGACATCCGACGCCACACCCCAAATCGTCACACATCTCAACTCGATCCATGATCCTTGGCCCACCGCCACGAGACT
>JAAELU010000072.1 GCA_024226255.1 bacterium
CTCGGGCCACCTCGAGCGCCATCCGGACGTTGTCCAGCTTCCCGAAGCTGATATGGGCGGCTTGGAGCGTTCCAGCATCCTTTTTGCGTCCCAGGTGCAGGGCCAGGAGCATTCCACGATTGACCGACACCAACATCTCGACAAGCTTGCGCTGAGTGAGCTGGAAGCGTCCGATCGGTCCGCCGAACTGCTCACGCTCCTTGGAATAGTCAAGGGCGGCTTCGTAGCAGGCTCTGGCGGCTCCGACGGCACCCCACAGGATCCCGTAGCGGGCTTCGCTAAGACACGACAGAGGGCCTTTGATCCCGGTGACCCCGGGCAAGACGGCATCGGCGGGCAGCCGCACATTGTCCATGATCAGTTCTGAGGTGAAGGAAGCACGCAATGAGAGTTTGTGGTGGATGTCCTGCGACGAGAACCCGGGAGTGTCTGTGGGAACTATGAATCCCAGAATCCCGCCGTCGGACTGTGCCCAGACAACGGCCACGTCCGAGATGCTTCCGTTGGTGATCCACATCTTGGTCCCGTTGAGCACCCAGTCGTCGCCGTCTTTGTTGGCGACGGTCCGCATGCTCGACGGATCGCTTCCCGAGTCTGGCTCGGTGAGGCCGAAACACCCCACCAGGTCGCCGGCTGCCATTCCGGGCAGCCAGCGTTCCTTTTGCTCTTCAGAGCCAAAGGCCCAAATTGGGAACATCGCGAGCGACCCTTGGACAGAAACGAAGCTACGGGTGCCGCTGTCCCCGGCTTCAAGCTCGAGGCATGCAAGGCCGTAGTCGACAGCAGACATACCGGCGCATCCATACCCGTCGAGGTGCATACCAAAGAGGCCGAGCGATCCCATCTCCTTCGCCAGCTCCCGAGGCACGTATCCCTCCTCGAACCATTCCGCCACATTGGGAAGGATTCGGTCACCGACGAACTGCCGCACTGTGTCGCGCAGCAGCCTCTCGTCACCGGTCAGTTCCGCATCGATTTCAAGAAAGTCATGGGGATCAGTGGCGCCGGCGCCAATCGGGTTCTTACTCATTGCTGTGCCTCTTCGATTGCCTACCCCTAGTTTGCTCCATATGGATCGATTGGGCGAGCCACCCAGGGCACTAGCGTTGGCACATGACTGAACGTATCGCTCTCGCCAACCTGCCGACTCCCCTTCAGCCGGCGGACCGGTTGTCGGAAGCGTGGGGTGGGCCCCGGATCTGGATCAAACGTGACGACCTCACGGGTTTCGGACTCTCCGGCAACAAGGTAAGGAAGATCGAGTACCACGCCGCCGCAGCCCGGTCGGCAGGCGCAACAACGCTCATCACAACGGGTGCCGTGCAGTCGAATCATTGCCGGGCGACTGCGTTTGCCGCAGCTCAGCTTGGATTCAAGTGCCACCTTCTCTTGCGAACGGCAGACGGACTCAAACCGAAACACGCCCTCGGCAACCACCTGTTGCACCGTCTTTCGGGGGCGACCATCGACTACATCACCCCCGATCAATACCTGGATCGCGACACTCGGATGGAGGCCGCCGCCACCGCCCTGCGCGACTCGGGCGAAGTCGGGTGGGTGATTCCTGAAGGTGCCTCGGACTATCTCGGCATGTTGGGCTTTGCTGCGGCCGGTCATGAACTGGCGGCCCAGATTTCCGAATTGGCAAGCCCTCCCGCGGTATGGCATGCCTCGATGTCCGGAGGCACAACTGCGGGCTTGGCGCTGGCCGCGGCCGAGGCCGAGGACACCTTCACGGTGATCGGCACGTCGGTGGGTGACACCAAGGCACAGATACTTGCGCGACTCGAGACGATATGGGTTGAAGCCCGCAGACACCGCAAGCTGCCCGACAGTCTCCATGCCGAGCTGGTGGACGCCTACATCGGCGGCGGCTACGCGGTTATCAGTGATGACGAGCTGGCATGCCAGCTGGAGGCGACTCGCCTCACTGGCCTGCTGTTCGATCCCGTCTATACCGGCAAGGCAATGTTCGCCTTGCGCGAGGAGATCCGCAGCGGTGGTCTGGACGGATTCGACGACGTTGTGTTCTGGCATACCGGAGGAGGCTTCGGCGTCTTTGCTCACGATTTCTCGGCTGTCGTGACCTGAAGCCGGCTATCAGCGGCGGTGTGCTCTAGTCGAACAACTTGCCCTGGGCCTCCGGGCGGTGGAACCGCTTGACCCCGGTCCACGGGATGTGGTCCATGAACGCCCAACTGCGCCGGTGGATCGTCGTTGGGCCCATCGCTGCCAAGGCGGCTTTGTGGCGAGGTCCGGGATAACCTTTGTTCCCGGCGAGGTTGAACCCGGGGAAGTGCGGAGCCGAGGCGCGCATGATCCGGTCCCGGGTGACCTTGGCAAGGATCGAAGCCGCCGAAATGCTGAGACATGTGGCGTCGCCACGTACGATTCGTCGCGTATTGCCGCCGCCGACGAAGTCCCAGTTGCCGTCGAGCAGAACATGGTCGGGTTGCACTCCGAGCCCATCGAGCGCTCGTCGTGCCGCCAGCTTCTGGGCAGCGGACATGCCGAGTTCGTCGCACTCGAGCGGCGAGGCATGGCCTATGGCCCACGCATCTACCCAATCTGCCACGCGTTCAAACAGAGCTTCTCGCTCGTCCTCGGTCAGCATTTTCGAGTCGCGCACCTTGTAGACCCGACGATTCTTCGGAACCACGGCCGCTCCCACAGAGAGTGGCCCGGCCCAGGCGCCGCGACCGACTTCATCGACTCCAACGACGACGGTGAATTCATCGGTCCACAACTCCCGCTCGACGGTGAGGCCTGGAGCGCTCCGTTTGATCGCTTGGCGCAGTTTGGGAACGGTGGTCGTCACGTCGCCGAATCTAGCTGGGATACCGCCGATTGTGTGCCCGCTCCCACATCAGTTGGAACGAGGATCTGAGGGAAACTGGGCGTACATCGAAATCCGCCCCGGCTGGCGAGCCAACACCCTGCGCCACAGCGTGTCCGGATCGGCATCGAAGACATCACCCGGCTCGGCATCACAGATGATCCAAGATTGGGTCGAAAGCTCGTCGAGGAGCTGGCCCGCTTCCCAGCCGGAGTACCCAGCGAAGACACGAGCCACGTTGAGACCACCCCAGTGATCAGGCCCGAAAGCGAGGTCGACCAATCCGATATCGCCGACAATCGGAGCCCAGTCGTCGGTGGGCACTGCGGGCCCCGCACCCAGGCCGATGGCGATGTCGGGCTGCACCGGGCCGCCGACGAACACGACGTCTGGCGGGCTCACCGTGTCTGCCCACATCGGCACATGAATCGCGACCAGTTCCGTCGAATGGCGATTCAGCACCAGGCCCATCGTGCCGTCCGTGTTGTCCTCCAGGATGAGCACAACTCCACGATGGAAATTGGGATCACCCATCATTGGGTTGGCAATCAGAAGTTTGCCGGCCAGCGACTCCATGGCATCATCGTACGAGGTCGGCCGGACAAACACCCATCTCAACGGTTCGGCACTCGCCTATCCGTCGGTAGTGGGTTCCTCGTTGTCAGCTCGCTTGGCGCGCCGTGTCTCTGCGCGTTTTCCCGGTTCTTCGAGAACGGGCTCGGCAAACAGTTCCGACTCAACCAGAACATGTCGGTCGAAGTAGGTCGACACGAACGCCTGAATTGTGGCGGCCACCGGCAGGGCCATCAGGGTTCCGGGGGCTCCCAAGAGTGTCCCCCCAACAATCGCCGCCCCGAAGGCCACTGCAGGGTGCAAGGACATCGTTCGCGCAGTGATCTTTGGCGCGATGAGGTAATTCTCAAACTGCTGATACGCAACGATGAACAGAACGACCAGGATCGCCTTGCGGGGGCTCTCGAGCAGGGCGATGAGAATCGGCAGGATGCCACCGAGGTATGTTCCGAATACCGGCACAAATTGCGAGAGGACACCCACCCAGATCCCAAGCGGTGCCGCGAATGGAACTCCCACGATGTACAACCACAGCCATGTGGCGAAGGCCGCTACCGCCGCCAGCAAGGCACGCGAGTAGAAGTAGCCGCCGGTCTTGTCGATCGCGATCTCGACGATTCGCAGCACCTCGGCTTGCCGTTCAGGCGCGACCACCGATAACAGCGTTCGGCGTAATTTCGGTCCGTCGGCGGTCATATAAAAGGTAAACAGAAGGATCGTGAGTCCCTGGAAGATGGTGCTCAGGAGGGCAGAGCCGACCCCGAAGGCATCACCGGCAAGATCTCGGGCCAGAGACTGCAGGGAGCTATCCGCGGAGGTGATGGCCGTTCGTAAGGCATCACCTGAGAAGTCGATCCCGAAGTTGGCCAAGAATGATGACAGCTGATTGAGATACTCCGGAGTTCGATCGATCAGTTTGCGAGCCTGGTCGACCACCAGTGGAACCATGAGCGCGATGAATGCGACTGTGACCACGGAGGCAATCGAGAAGATCACGGCTGTGGCAATCCCCCTACGCCACCCACGTTTCGCCAAGAACGCCACGGCCGGCTCGAGCGCAATCGAAAGGAACGACGAAATCAAGAGCAGGATCAGGAAGCCGCGGAGTGTCTTCAACAGATTGAAAGCCACGTATGCGATGACGACAAGGATGACGATTTCGCGCAGCAGCCGCCCGACCCACGGGGGCATATCATCGGCTGCCGGCCCAAAGAGGCGGAATCTGCGCGAAGGACCTACTTCTGGGGTGGTCGAATCCACAAGCGGAGGGTACCGAGCGTTGCCGTGCTTACGAAGGACCCGTTGCAGGAGCTAGGCTGCCGCCAATGCAAGGCGAGATCGCGCGTCGGCTGCCGAAGGCAGTGCTACACGATCATCTCGATGGTGGGCTCCGCGTCGAATCGATGATCGAACTCGCCGCGTCCTGCGGCTACAACGATCTTCCGTCAAACGATCCCACAGGCCTGGCGGATGCAATGCACCAAGGGCAGTCGGGCTCATTGACTAGGTATCTGGCGTCGTTCAGTCACACGGTGGCCGTCATGCAGACTCGCGAAGCGATCGAGCGTGTCGCGTACGAATGCGGGATCGATCATCACGAGGACGGCGTCGTCTACGCCGAAGTTCGATTCGGGCCGAGCCTGCTCACTGAGGGTGATCTCACTCGGGAGGACGCCATCGAAGCGGTATTGACAGGAATCAATCGAGCTTCCGCCAAGACAGGTCTGCAATTCGGCATCATCATCTCAGCCCTCCGCCAGCAGACCGATTCCGCGGATGTCGCCCGCGCGGCTGCCCGCTACTGCGGACATGGTGTTGTGGGCTTTGACCTTGCCGGATCGGAGCTGGGGAACCCTCCTGAGGACCATCTGCCGGCGATCAGGCTGGCTCGCGAGGCCGGTCTTGGTATCACCCTCCATGCCGGTGAAGCCGCCGGCCCAACATCGATCGCATCGGCGCTGGGGCGAGGCGGTGCCCAGCGTATTGGCCACGGTGTGCGCATCATCGACGACTGTGTCGTTGAGGGCGACACGATCACAGAGTTGGGACCGCTGGCGGCACGAATCCGCGACTACCGGATCCCACTTGAAGTTGCCCCCACATCGAACATCCACACCGGAATGGCTACCGATGCCGCCTCTCATCCGTTTGGTCTGCTCCATCGGGCTGGTTTCAACGTCTCGATCAACACCGACAATCGATTGATGAGCGGCGTCACCATGTCGAGCGAAATGGCTCTGGTCAAAGACACATTCGGTCTCTCGATTGCCGAGCTGGCAGCCATAACCGTGCACACCCTCGAAGCCGGATTCGGCGATTGGCCAACCCGTCACCAGCTCATCGAGCACGCCGTGAAACCGGCGTACGCTGCCGCTAGCTGACGCGCTTCTTCAGCCAGGCGGAGACATAGCCGAGCACCTCTTCGGCTTCCGGCTCATTGTGCATCTCATGTCGCAACCCAGCGAAAACGCGCCGCTCCACTCCCGGGACACCGGCCAGCGGGGCCGAAGCGTGTGGAGGCACCAGCTCATCATCGGCACCATGTACCACCAACATCGGCGTCCTGATCCTGCTGACAGCGGCGCGGGCTCGATCCATCGCTTCGAAGAGGAACCGGCCGAAGCGTGCCGTCCCCTTGAGATACACCAATGGATCGTTGACGTACTCCTCCCCGACCTCGGGATTCCGCGACAGATGCGACTTCTCTACCGGCGACGTGATTGCGAATTTGGGCGTGAGTCGGCCCAACACTTTGGCCGCGATCTTGAGTGGTCCAGGCGCGTTCGCCACCAGGCCGGGGGCAGATACGACAACAAAGTCCGGCTGGGAATGACCTGACTCGGCAAGGAGAACCGAAATCAACCCACCCATCGAGTGCCCGTAGAGGGCGAGCGGTCGCCCTTCGGTGCGCTCTGCCTCGATCATCTCGGCCAAGTCGCTCACATAGAGGTCGAATTCCTCGATGTCGAGAACTCCATCTCCCGATCTTCCGTGCGCCCGTTGATCGTATCCGACGACCTCGAAGCCTTCAGCGACGAGGTACTCGGCGACGTGCTCCCATCGGCCCATGTGCTCGGAAACGCCGTGGACGAGAAGGACGGTTGCGATGGGGTCCGGATGGGCCCAGGAGCGGGTCACCAAAACAGTGCCATCGGCCATCGTGCGATTGTCCGACTCACCCATGCCGTCCGCCTCCATATTGCTGTGAGATGTCATTGCTGCGAGAGATCGCGGCTGGCAAGGGCGGCTCCAACGATGCCTGCATTGTTGAGCAGCGCCGCGGGCTTCACGGGGGTAGGCACTTCCAGGAACTCTTCGAGTTCCGCATATCGCTTCGAGATACCGCCCCCAAAAATGAACAGGTTCGGGGTCAGCACCTTCTCGAGATGCCGTAGGTACTCGCCGACGCGATGAGCCCACGGCTCGAGCTCCATCTCATCTCGCTCTACCAGCCGGGCCGCGGCAAAGTGCTCGGCCTCCATGCCACGAAACTCGAGATGGCCCAACTCAGTGTTGGGGACGAGTACGCCGTCCATGAACAGTGCGCTGCCGATGCCCGTCCCGAAAGTCAGCATCACGACGAGGCCGGACACATCCAGCCCGGCGCCATAGGTCATTTCTGCAATACCGGCGGCATCCGCATCATTCAGGACCCGCACCGGCCGGCCAATCGATTGAGCAATCAGCTGCTCGGCGTTGGTGCCAACCCACCCTTCGTCGATGTTGGCCGCAGTGGCAACAACGCCGCCCTGGACAACCCCCGGGATGGTGACCCCGATTGGCCCATCCCAACCGCAATGCTCTACAAGCTCGGAGATCGTCTCCACCACGGCAGCCGGTGTGGCCGGCTGGGGGGTCTTCACCCGATAGCGCTCGCTCGCCAATTCGCCGCGCGCGGAATCGACCTCGGCACCTTTGATACCGGAACCGCCTACATCAACGCCAAAGACTGTTGTCATATCGTTCACTTCTTCACGAACGGTGGATCAACGACCTCGGCCGGAGTCCACTCACCTCTCATTGAAATCTCCAACCGGTCGCCATCGGCCGGGGGCGGCGACAGGTAACCCATTCCTATGCCATGGCCGAGGACCGGACTGAAGTTGCCTGACGAAACCGTCCCAGTCGAAGCCCCGGCTCGCATCTCGTAGTCGTGACGCGGCGGGCGTCGCCCCTCGATGGTGAATCCGACCAGTTTCCGAGACAGACCCGCGTCACGTTGTGCTTCGAGGGCCGCCTTGCCGACAAAGTCATGATCCCAATCGACAACCCAATCCAGACCTGCCTCGAGGGGCGAGATCGACTCGTCCAGGTCTTGTCCCCACAACGGGTAGCCCATCTCGAGACGTAGCGTGTCACGTGATCCGAGTCCGCAGGGCACTGCGCCCGCAGCCACGAAGGCATCCCACAGGGCAGCGCCGTCCCCTTCCGACACGCAGATTTCCGCACCACGTTCACCGGTGTAGCCGGTCCCGGCAGCAATGAACCAGTCGTCGCCCCAATTGCCGCGGGCGATTCGGAATCGTCCCGGCTTGACACCGATGACGGCTTCGACCAGCTCCGGTGCATCGGGCCCCTGGACCGCCAGCAGCACCGTTTGCTCGCGTACGGGCCGCACCAGGGTTCCTGGTTCTGCCGTCGCTTCGAAGCGCTCCATGATCTCATCGAAGTTGACGCCGTTCGGCATCACCCAGAAACGATCCTCACTGATCCACCACACGATGATGTCGTCCTCGACACCGCCGTCTGGTGTCAGCGCCATTGTGTACTGCGCTCGTCCTGGCGCGATCTTTGATATGTCGTTGCAGAGCAGCGCCCGCACGACCTCGAGCGCTCCCGATCCCGAGACCTCGAACCGGCCCAGGTGGGTCACATCGAAGATCCCCACGGAAGAGCGCACGGCAGTGTGCTCGGCAATTACGCCCTGATATTGGAGCGGCATCTCCCAGCCACCGAAGTCGGTGAATCGGGCTCCGAGGGCTTCATGGCTGGCCTTGATCGGTGTGGTCGGCATTTCATCCTCGATAGGTGAACATCTCGCGACCTGAGACTAATTGCGCACAGCGGACCAACCCAAAGCGTGTTCCCGATCCCAACGGGAACGGGCGATATGTAGAAGCTGCGCCTACCCGGCCGCCTGCTCCTCGGTTCCCAGACCCAGGTCAATGAGCTGCGGCGGACCCGGAATCCGCGTCGGTGAGGCAATCTCGGCGTCGACGTGTGCTTCTTCGAGTCCGTACTTCACCAGGAGGTTCAAGTAGTCGCGCTGATAGAAGATCTTGCAGCTGATCTCGGGGTACAACTCCCGCAGCCGGCGGACTTTGCGGTTCTTGCGCGTGACCAGCTTCTGGTTCATCGTCGTTATCTCGATGAATTGATCCTCGTCGGGCAAATAGAAGTCGGGCCGGAAGAAGCTCAGCGGCTTGCCGTCGTCATCCCACTCGACCGCAAACTCGCGCGGCTCGTACTCCCAGGTGACGTCGTAGAAATCAAGGAGTCGGGCAAACTGCCGCTCGCTGTCGTGGGCAAATTCGACGCGGTCGGCCGGACTTTCGAAGTCGGAGAGCTCGCTCAGTTGGCTTTCGCCTCCGCTCGCCGAACTGGATCGAGGTGAACCACCTCGGGTTCGAGGATATGCAGCTCCCCGACCAGTTCTTCTTCCACAGGGCCCACAGCGATACCGAAGACACCCTGGCCGCGCCTGAAAACGTCGACAACCTCATCGGGGCTGTGCGCGGCGTAGATCGTCGCACCGTCCGATAGCAACGTGACGTCGCTGAGGGGGCTGTTGCTTTGCAGCTGTTCGCGCAAGATCTCGACCGCACTTCGAATTCGCTTGAGGCTCATCCCGGCATCGAGCAGCCGCTTGACCACTTTGAGCTGTACTAGATCGTTGAAGTTGTACAGACGTTGTGATCCGGATCCTGCGGCCGATTGCACCGAAGGTTTGATCAGGTCCGTCCGGGCCCAATAGTCAAGCTGGCGATATGTGATATCGACCAGGGTGCATACCTGAGGAGCCCTGTACCCCTCGACGACTTCCCCCGCCATTTCGATCTGCTTGCTCACTTGGGCCTCCGATTGATTCGTAGCTTACACCGACGTAATTCCGCCCGTCGAACTACCGGCTTGCAAGTAAAGCGTCTCAATTCGAGTTGTCAACAACCCTGTGGATAAGGCAGATGTCAGATGTGAGATGTCAGATGTGAGAAGCACAACAAAAGGAGCGAGGAATCTGGGAGTCGTGAGTCATCAGTTACCAGTCAGCGCTCGCTTTGACGTGTAACTGGCAACTGGCAACGGGCGGCCCAAACTGCGGTGTCCCACCTGACATCTGACATCTCACATCTAGACCACACGTCGAGCGAAGCAACCTCGGCGTTGTAGCAGGGCGGAGTACGAGACCACATCTGTGCCTACTGCGTACTGGCGTCGAAGTCCTCAGGAGCGATTTCGTCGAGGAACTCTCGGAAGCGTTCTATCTCTTCCTCTTGTCCGTCATCACGGATTTCAACGCCTGCTTGGTCGATCACGTCTGGCGCCGCGAAGAGTGGCGATTTGGTGCGAGCGGCCAGAGCGATCGCATCGGACGGTCGGGAACTGACGGTGACTTCTTCGCCGTCACGGTTCATCACCAGGTCGGCGTAGAAAGTGCCGTCTTCGAGATCAGTCACGACCACCCGGTCGACAGTCGCTCCGAGCTCTTCGGTGACGAGCTTCAGCAGATCATGAGTCAATGGGCGTTGCGGTTCGATGCCTTCCAGGGCAAGGGCAATCGCCGTGGCCTCATTGGCACCGATCCATATGGGCAGGAATCTTGTTCCGGACGCCTCGCGCAGGAGCAGGATGGGCGTGTTGGTTGGCAATTCGATGCGCACCCCAACGAGTTCCATTGGGACAGGTTCACTCATAACATCACACTATCACTGTGTCGTTGTTGGCGGCCCCGTAGAGATTGCTGTCAGACCGAGGCGGGATACGCAAACGGGGCGAACGCATCGGCATCGGACTGCAGTACCGACAGGTCCATGACCGCCCACAGGCTTTTGGCGTTGCGATAGGAGTGGTTCCAATCCAAGCCATAGCCGATGAGGAACTCATCTCCGACTTCGAAGCCGCGATACTCGACCGGAACTTCGACGATCCGGCGCGGCGCCTTGTCGAGAAGAGCGACCGTCGCCAATGATGCAATCTCGTGGAGGCCCAGCATTTTGCGCAACGTCACCAGAGTGAGGCCGGTGTCAACGATGTCCTCGACCAAGATCACATCGCGACCGCCCAACGGCACACCGGCATCGAGGGCCATCCCAACTCGTCCACTTCCATCAAATCGAGTTAGCGAGAGGAAGTCGACCGCGACGTCGATTTCCATTGCCCGCACCAGATCCGCCATGAAAGGCACACATCCATTGAGGACACCAATCATCACGGGAACCCTGTCGGCGTAGTCGTCGCTGAGCTGTTGTCCGAGTTCGGAGACACGCCTAGTCAGATCTTCAACTGTGACCACCTCGACAAAATCGGCCATCTACTTCCCTCCCAGGGTCTCGGGCAGCTGGCTACGCAACCACGTCTCGATTCGCTGCGCCAATCCTGAACTCGTGGGATCGGTGAGAGCGAAGCTCCCATCCGCCAGGTCGGTGACCGACATCAACCTGGCCCGCGCCTGAGGTGTGAAACTCGGTCCCTGAGATTGGCCCCCACCGCCTTGGTCCTGAACCAGCGGAGCGAGCAGGGTGGCATTTAGGGTCATCGCGTTGGCGCCCCAGTCGAGCAGCTCGCGGCTGTCGTCGAAGTGGGCCTCGGACTGCATGACCACACCGATCAAAGTGCGCCCGCCCCTTTCGAGAACCGACACCAGCACCAGCCCGGCCTTGTTGGTGAACCCCGTCTTGAAGCCGACGACGCCGGGATACACGCCAAGCAGTTTGTTGGTCGACCGGGCGAATCTGTCCACCCCGGCCGGATCCGGCCGGAACTTCACGAGCCGGGTGCGAGCCATTCGGGCGAGTATGGGGTCCTCGAGAGCGACCGCGGCCATCACTGCAAGATCGTTGGCAGACGTGTAGTGCCCGTCGGCATCGAGGCCGTGCGGATTGACAAAATGAGAGTGCTCCAAGCCGAGCTCGGCAGCCTTGTCATTCATCAAATCTGCGAAGCCCTCGACGGAGCCGCCAACGTACTCGGCGAGCGCCACCGCGGCGTCGTTGCCAGAGCGAACCAGGACTGCGATCAAGAGATCCTCGACGCTCCACAGCTCGCCGGGAGCGATCCCGATCTCGGCCTCGCCGGTAGCGGCCGCCGACTCGGTGATTCGCACCCGCTCTTCGAGCTCGGCGTTGTCGCGAACAACTAGAGCCGTCATGATCTTCGTAACCGATGCCATGGGCCGTTCAGTGTCGGCATCTTGTGATGCCATCACGATCCCGGAATCGGCGTCATACAACGTCCACGCCGTGGCCGTCAGCTCGGGCAGCTTCGGCACAGTGTCCGAGATGGGCATTCCGCCGGGAGGCACCACAGCGATGAGAGCGCATGCCACGCTGAGGCGGAGACGGTTGAGCATTTAGCGCTCCAACAACTTGCGGATTCGGGTTCGGACGATCGATTCGCCGAGCAATGCCCCGGCGTGCGCCGTGTCGGCGAGGATCTCGGCGGCGCGGCGTCGATTGTCAGGGTTGCGATGACGCAGCATCGGCGCTACGAGCTGCTGGAGCAATTCCACCTCGCGGTCGGCGGCCAGTCGGATAGCCCGCAAATGACGCCCTTCGAGCCCCTGCCGGATCAGGCGGCGGGCCGCACGGGCGATGACCAGATCGTCATCCTGATACACATGTGACCCGTCAGGCAGTTCGATTGGCAGCAGGAGACCATGATCAACCAGTTCCGTGATGTGACGCGGCGCCAAACCTGCCGCTTTGGCGAGTTCCTCGGCGGACATCGATATACCGGAGGAGGCGAAATACGACTCTGGTGGCGGACCAGATGAAGTGACATCGGTAGGTTCGTCCCCACGATCCCAGGCCGCCAAGCGTGACTTGATTACCTTGAGAGGCAGATAGTTGTCGCGCTGCTCACGCAGGATGAACGCAATCCTCTGAACATCCTCGGATGAGAAGAGTCGATAGCCCGAGGCGCTGCGTTGCGGCTCAACAAGCCCCTGCCCCTCCAGAAAACGAATCTTCGAAACGCTCAGCTCAGGAAACTCATCTCGCAGTGTTGTGATGACTTCGCCGATGCTGCGCAGCTCGGCGGCACGGCTAGACATCACCGATGACCACGACGAGATGGAACTTGCCGAGCATCACCTCATCGCCGGGAGCCAACGCGGCCGTCTCATGACGCCGACCATTGACATACGTACCGTTCGTCGATCCCATGTCCGTCACGGTCAAGCCCTCACCATCGACGGCGAAGACAGAATGGTGCCGCGACACCGTCACATCTTCGAGGAAGATCGCGGCTTCGGCGGCTCGGCCGGCGATTGTTTCGCCGTCACCCAGCACATATGTCAGTCCAGTTTGGGGGCCACCTTCGACGACAAGCGCGTACCGGAATTTGCCCTCCACCCGAGGAGCATCATCGCCCGAATCGGGGCGGCGCACAGGACGAAACGCTTCGGTCGAGTCGTGATCCAGACCAACGATATCGTCGGCCACTGAACGGGCGTCGCTCTCCGGCGTCTGGTCGATGTCCATAGGGCCATGGTAGCCCGGGACCTTCAACTAGGGGTTGAGAGTTATTCGGCGATCATCTCGGAGTACGCCGCCGCGGTCATGAGATGATCCGTCGACGCATCGGGAGCCGGCCGAATGACGATCATCCATCCGTCGCCATAGGGCTCCTGATTCACCAGATCGGGTTGGTCCTCGAGTTCCTCGTTGATTTCGACAACCTCACCAATCGTTGGTGAATAGACATCCGAGACCGACTTGGTGGACTCGATCTCGCCGAATGGTTCACCTGAACCCAGATCCCGGCCAACGTCCGGAAGGTCCACGAAGACCACGTCGCCAAGCGCGTCCTGGGCGAAGTCGGTGATGCCAATACGAAGCGTGCCGTCGTCTTGGCGGCGGACCCACTCATGATTCTGTGCGTACAGAAGGTCTTCGGGGATGTTCAACGCAGCGGCTCCTCTCGGGGGTGTCTGAAGGTGAACCTTAATCGGCCCGGAGTCCGCGAGACGCTGCGTTGTGGGGGTCTGTTCGTCGCCTGGGCTTCAGCCAAAGGATACGAAACACGAAGTACGAAGCTCAATGGGAATCGCCTCCAACGCTCCACAGTCCGTTCCGCGCGTCTTCAACCGTCGGCCTTGCGCACAACCCGCAGGGCATCGCCAAAGTACTGCACACCGACTATGTAATAGAGAATTAGCCCGGGGATACCGAGCGCCCAGGCCAACCAGATCAAGGGATCGATCGAACTCCCCTTCCCGACAAAGAACCAAGCGACGCTGGCGTAGAGCAGTGCCGTCGAGACCTTGCCGAGCTGCCGCACCGCCAGTTTGGTTCCCGCCCGGAGCCCGATGACAAGCGCTCCGAGACCGATGACCCCTTCCCGAAGGATGATCGCCCATGCGAACCACGCCGGAAGGATGTCGAATACGAGCCCACCGATCACCGCCGTGGTGACAGCGATACGGTCGGCGAGCGGGTCGAGAAACTTTCCGACCTCACTGACCTGGTTCAGTCTCCTGGCCAGATAGCCGTCGATCCAATCGGTCCCGGCTATGAATCCCAGCAGCCACCCGGCAGCCACGGCTCGATCCGACGCCATGAGCCACCAGAGAACAGGGATCAGCGCCAGACGCGCCAGGGAGATGAAGTTGGGGAGAGTGAAGACGCCGGCGTCAACCGGATCCGCGGTTCCCGACGAATCGTCCGCTCGGTCAGTCAACCTGGACTACGCGGAAGCGTACCCGGGCCAGCTCTTGACCTTCATAGCTGACATGGAACACATAGCCCTTGGCTTCGGGGAACTTGACGTTGTAGAAGGGGCTGACGATCGGCACGATGCTGGTCGACCCGGGAGGAAGATTCGGCGGCGCGCCAACTCGGAGCTTGCCCTTGGCCTGGACACCGATCTCGGCGCCGTCCTCATCAAGGAGCTTGATCTCGATCTCGAGATCCCGATGGCGCTCATCTGGCTGGATCTCGGCAACCAGTGCGACGCTGAGGCTGCGATGCACTACAGGGAACGACCGGGCACTGATCGTGTCAAAGCCACCGCCCAACACGAACAGTTTGCCGCCCTGCACTTGGGCTGCGTCGGCCAGCATCGCCGTTGTCAATCGCATCTCACACTCCGTTTGCGCTTCTGCCGTTCCCCATGGGCCGGTGTTCCGCTCGACTTCTTGATCACAGACTCTAATGACGCTGGCCGGACGGTGCGCCCCACAAGCGACGATAGGGTGCTGTCCGTGGTGGACAAGATCATTCGTGTACTCACGGCCAACCTCTTCAACGGGCGAGCCGCAATCGGCTCGTTGCGCAACGTGCTCGAGAAAGAGCAGCCTGACGTGGCCGCATTCCAAGAGCTCGACCCTGCCGCCGCCCGAATCGTGGAGCAGCACTTCGCCCATGCACGGTTGGATCCGCGTCGTGATCATTCCGGAATGGGCATCGCTGCGCAACATCCCATCGAAGTCGACCGCTTTGATATGCCGCACCGGGATGGTTGGCGAGCGCTTCTGCGCGGCTCCGCCTGGCCGCAACTGGATCGGGACTTTGAGGTGATCAATGTTCACATCCAGAATCCGATCATGCGGCCGCTGCGCGAGACAGCTCGTAACCGCAAGGGTCAGGTCGACAGGATTCTGGAGTACACCGCAGCCAAGCGGATGCCACGGATACTCCTCGGCGACATGAACGCCTCGCCCGCTTGGCGAACGTACAAGCGACTCGCCGAACATCTCCAGGATGCGGCAGCGGCCGCCGGCACCGCCACCCGCACATGGGGCTACCGACCGTGGTCGCCTCGAATGCTTCGGATCGACCATGCGTTCGTCGAAGGGGTAGTTCCGCTGAGCACTCACACGGCTCGGATCAAGGGATCAGACCATTCAGCGCTGATCATCGACCTGTACACGGAGTAACGCGGCAACTGCTCGCAGCGATCAGCACCTTGACCACTCCGCGTGGCAAGAAATGAGTTACGGGCTGACCAACGGTTAGGCACACGCTTTGCGCCACCCGTCTATCAGCTCGTAGATTTAGGATACTGCTCCGCGCTGGAGGAGCCCCGAGGACGAGAGGATCCTATGTCTTATCCGACCGTATTCACCGGGCCAAGGCGCTCCATGCGCCGCGCCCTCGCTCTGATCGCAGCACTTGCGCTGGCGCTCACGGCGATCTCTGTCGCTCCCAACGCGGCAACAGCTGAGGATACTGACGTATCAGCAACCACCTCAGAGGACACCTACAAGCACAGATCGAGGCGAACCCTGAAGGTTCAGCTTCTGGCCTTCAATGACTATCACGGCCATATCGAAGCCACTACCCCCGGCACAGTCGGCGATGTTCCGGCAGGCGGAGGCGCCTTCCTCGCCGCCAAGTTGAATGAGCTGCGGGAAAACTATCGACACAGCATCACGGCGGCCGCAGGTGACCTCATTGGTGGTTCGCCCGCGTTCTCCGGACTCTTCCATGACGAGCCATCGGTTGAGTCCCTCAACGCGATGGGCCTCGACGTCTCTGGCGTCGGCAACCATGAGTTCGACGAGGGCATAACCGAGCTGCTCCGTATGCAGTACGGCGGTTGCCATCCCGATGACGGCTGCTATTTCCCATACGAGCCGTATGCCGGAGCAGACTTCCAGTGGCTCGCGGCGAACACCATCAACGAGTCGACCGGCGAGACTCCCCTCCCGCCGTATTGGATCGAAGAGATCCGCGGCATCAAGATCGGGTTCATCGGTATGACCCTCGAAGCCACCGACACCCTCGTGGCCGCGGCAGGCATCAAGGGCTGGAGTTTCGAAGACGAAGTCGAAACAGCCAATGCTCTGGTCCCCGAACTGCGTAGAAAGGGTGTCCAGGCCATGGTCGTGCTCCTGCACGAAGGTGGCTCGCAGACTCCGCCTCCTGGCGAGATTGACGCTTGCGCCGGTATCAGTGGTCCCATCGTTGCAATCAACAACGGCCTGCACCCCGAGATCGACGTGATCATCACCGGCCACACCCACCTGCCGTACAACTGCACGCTGGAGGATCCTCGGGGTCGCCCCCGCATTGTTTCGAGCGCGTACTCCTACGGACGGGTCGTTACTGAAATCAACCTCAAGCTCAACAAGCGCACGCATGACGTGAGGCGGTGGAAGACCAAGTCCACAAACCACCTCGTCGATCAGGCAGCCCTGACTCCGGATCCGGCTGTGACTTCCGTTCTCGAGAAGTGGGGACCGCTGGTCATAGACGCCGGCAGCACGCCGATCGGAACCATCACCGCTGACATCAACCGCGGCGGAGTCGAAGGCTCCGACCGTGGCGTTGAGTCGGCCGCCGGCAACCTGGTTGCCGACGCTCAGGCGTGGTGGACATCGTTCAACGGCGCCGAGGTCGCATTCATGAACCCGGGCGGCGTTCGGTCCGACCTGACCTACGCAGAGTCTGACGGCGAAGGCGACGGTGTTGTCACATTCGGCGAGGCGTTCACGTTCCAGCCGTTTGGTAACACGCTGTTGACGTTCCCGATGACTGGTGCCCAGATCGTTTCGGTCCTCGAAGAGCAGTGCCAGCCGGAGGGCTCCAGCAGGCCGGTCCTGCATCTCGGAGTGTCTGATGGCTTCACGTATGACCTGTCGACCACGCTGGTCGAGGTTCCGGATCCCGGTGGAGGCGGTGTCATCACCAACTGCACGGCAGTTTCGGTAACGAATGTGAAGATCAATGGTGCGGACCTGGTTCCAGGCGACACCTATCTCGTCACTGCCAACAGCTTCATTGCTGACGGTGGCGACAACTTCGGTACCTTCGCCTTGATCGACCCGGCCCTGCGACTCGACGGTGGCAACGACCTACAAGCCCTGATCAACTACCTGGGTACGTTCGGTCCGGTCGAACCGCCGAGCACAGACCGAGTCAACGAAATCAGCTAGCAGTACGGACGAACTATTGGACCCGGCCCTCACCGGCCGGGTCCAATCGCGTCCGGGTCTACTCCAAAAAGCGCACGGCGCTTGTTTGGCCAATTGGCACCACCTCAGCTTGCAGCACAGCCCTCCTCGGCGGCGCCATCACACGTTCGCGGGCCGCGTTCACCTCCGGGAGGCTCAGTCGGAAACGGCTCCATGCCCCGTCGTGCGCATAGTCCAGCTCTCCCCCCATCGCCCTTGCCAGATTCCGCGAGATGTACAGACCAAGACCGACCGAACGCACCACCTGGTCCGACTTGTGGGCTGACTCGTAGGCCTCGAACATGACGTCCCGGGTCTTCTCCGGGATGGGCGGACCGTTGTCTGCCACTACGGCGACCACGGATCCGGCGTTGGCGGAGAATTCGATGTGAACCTTCGGCCCCCCATAGCGGTGTGCGTTGGTGAGGAGGTTGCGCAGGATTTGGCCAACCCGCTGCCCGTCAGCCCAGGCGATTCCCGGCTCACCGCGCATGGTGGCGGTGGTCCCGGCGGCTTCAAGTGCCCGCCTGGCTTCGGCTCCGAGATCGGTTTGCTGATATTGGATGACGACTTTCCCAATGTCGCTGCGGGCTGCAATAAGAAGATCCTCCACGATCGCCGCCAATTCATCGGACTGATCCACCAGCATTGTCAGGAGGCTTGACTCCTCTTCCTCCGTGAAGGCTTTCCGACGATCGCGCAACTCGTTGGCAACTCCCGAAACAACAGTCAGCGGAGTGCGAAGCTCATGCGACACGGAGGCGAGAAAACGATCCTTGTCATCGACGACCTGCTTGAAACGCATCAGGCGACTGTGCTCGACTCGGCGGTCAACCAGCAGCCAGAGTGAAAGGGCCGCCAGCGCAGCTAGGACGCCGGCTACCGTCGCCACGAGCCACCATGGCTGGCCTCTGAGGTCGCTGAGAGCATCGTCGGTGGGCGCGATCGCGAGCGACCACGTCGCTCCCGGCATCTCGAGCGCAAATACCCGACTTGACGATGGGTCGATTCTTTCCGGTAGGCCTCCTTCGGCGAACAGCTCCCACTGCACCTCATCAAGCAGTCGATTGTCGAGATCTCCGAGCAGTAGCGGCTCGAGCATCATGGCTGCGACGAGACCGTCGATCTCGCCGTCGGCTCCTTCAACCGGGATCGAGGCGAAGAAGACCCCATCGAGCGCAAGGCCGGCGAGTTTGATGTCGATGAATCGCGATAGGGCCGGTCCCGGCGCCGCAGCAGCTGCGGCTACGTCCTCACGCCAAATTGGGTCGTAGCCAATATCGAGACCCAAGCCGAGTTGCTCAAGAGTGCTTTCTCCATTGAGAAGGGGGCGCACGATTTTGCCGACGGCAAACATCTCGACCGGGTAGAACTCCGTGCGATTTCCGTCGTAGATCGACTTCCGGCTGCCGTCCTCGTTGAGGCCGAAGATCTCATGAAGTTCGGGACCGGACTCGTGTTGGTGTTCGAGGTACACCTCGACCTCCTTTGAGCGGACGATCGTCAGGTAGCCGATTCCAACCGCATTGGCCGCGCCATCGATTCGGTCGATGAATTCAGCAAACTCAGGAGACTTCGGACTGGTCTGTTCAACGAAGGCGGCCGCGGCGGTGAGGTTCCTGAAGACGCCGTCAATGGCGTCGTCGACAACCCCCTCGACTACCTGGGCTTGTCGATCCATCCAACCATCGACCGTGGCACGCTCGCGGGAGAACTCTCCGATCGACACCAGAGCAACCACCACACAGACGATCACGCTGAGCCCTATCGCAAGGGGCTTGCGGCGGCGCGCCGAACTGGATGTCATCTTGTAGATGTCGGCAGCGGGCGTCAGAACATAACCACCCCGTCAGACTCCGGCGAACCGATGAGGGGGCACTTCGACCCTGGTGGCACCCCGCCCCGAGCGCGACGCTGGGGACCTCGATGGGCAGGAACATGGAGGCCGACGATGATTCTCACGTCGACGGCTCGCAAAGCGGGACGTGCTGTGCGAGCCTGCACATTCATAGGAGTTCTTGGTCTTGTCATTGCGGGGTGCGCGAGCACATCCGAGACAACGACCATGGCCACCGTTCCCGGAGCCTCGATCACTTCGGTGGTTCCGGTCGAAACGACAGCACCGACCACAACAGTCGCAATGACGACCACGACGACGACCACCACCGCGGTGACTGCTTCCTATGCGGTCGCCAGTCACGGTGCTGGAGCTGTCGCCGCGCTGGCTGGTAGCAACGGGATGCTCGGTTCTGGATGTGTGCCCGGCGAAGGGCTCTTGCCGGACGGCATCTGGTTCGGCTGGGTCGAAAAGGGTGCCACCGGCATCTCATTCGATCTCGCATGCCTCGAGGAGGCTTCGGTCCCGATTGCCACCAACAGCAATCCGAAACTCCGTCAGGTGGCTATCGCCGATGACCTCACAATTCGGCACCGTGACGGCTCGACAGAGACCTATGCCGGTTGGGCTCCATCCAGCGACCCGGTTTGGCTGTACATCAACAACGGGATCGCCTCGGAGGTGGCGTACTCCACCATCGACATTTTCATCGATACCGGTGGCAATACTGATTGGGTTGAGGCATCGGTAAGCCTGCCCGTCGGTGGTGGCTGCTGTGGCGAGATGTACTCCGGGCCGGCGTCACCCGATGAGCCCTTGCCCGCCTCCGGGTTGCCGGCCGACGGCGTCTACGGCGTCGAACTGACCATCGACGAACCGAACAACGAACTAGTGCTCGAAATCAGGAAGTTCATCGCCTGTTCTGAGAGGCCGGACCTCTGCAATCCCGACTACTTCGAAGGCGACATCGCCCTGAATCACGAGGAGTCGATCACGCGGCGGGTGGCCCTCGACGAGAACCTGACCGTGCGACTCATGGGGATCCATGTGGATCCATCGATCGACCCGGATGCGGTCAACGCCATAGAGGGATCCGGCGAAGCATTTGCTCGCCTACTCGCCGACAACGCGGCTGCTTTCGAGACTTGGGTGGCGCCCCGGCTGGCTGCGGGCGAGGACTACCAGGTCACCTACGAAACCTTGGCTGCGCTCGGTGCAGACGATCCGAAGTTCCCGTACACGGTGTCCCTCTGCTGTGACGCCGACTGGAGTCCGTTGGTGTATCGCGGTCCGATGGGCGTCGAACTGGTGGAATGGCTGTTCGAACCGTATGGCTTCATCGGCCCAGTCCAAATGGAAATGGTTGACGGCTTGCCGATATTGATAATTGACGGAGGTCGCATCGCCGGCTGAGCTGCCTCGACCGATTCCGAGGTACAACACCCAAGTCCTCGACCGATTCCGAGGTACAACACCCAAGTCGAACGGAGACATTGAAACCGATTGCGCGAGATCTTGCCGACAACGAGACCGGTAACAAGGTCGTCGTCGATCCCGGTGAGTACTCAATAACTGTTGGCACCGGCACGCCGTCGGGCATTTGGCTATGCGGTCGGCTCCAGGTCGTTGCTCCCTAGATCGGGATGGCCGGCCCGCAGTATTCTGGAAGAGGCCTCTTCAGCCTGAACAGCACAGAAAGGCGATGTTGATATGTCGGACTCAATCAACGGCGTCGCCCCCAAGGCGGCGGCCTTCTTTGATCTTGATCGTACGATCATCGGCGGCTCATCAGTCTTCACCTTCGGCTGGGTGGCGTATCGCAACGGGATGATCCCGACTCGCCAGCTGCTCGGTGACGCCGCCAGCGCCATCAGCTTCAAACTCTTCGGAGCGTCGGACGAGAAGTCGGAGCGAGTCAAGGACCAGGTGCTCGCAGGCATCAAGGGCACCGCCCTCTCCGATCTCCGCGAACTCGGCGACGAGATCCTGGACCGGCTTCTCGACAGTGTGCGGCGCGAATCTCGCGGCCTGATTGATCTTCACAGTGCTGCCGGCCGGGACACCTATATCGTGTCCGCATCACCCATCGAGATCATTCGAGACTTCGGCGTTGCGATGGAGATGACCGGAACGATCGGAACTGTCTCGGAAATCGTCGATGGGGTCTACACCGGGCGCCTGGCCGAGCCTTTCTGTTACGGGGAGGGAAAGGCGATGGCAATCGAGAGGATCGCTGCCGAGAGGGGCTACAACCTCAACCAGTGTTACGGCTACACCGACTCGATTAGCGATCTTCCCATGCTCGAATGTGTTGGCCATCCTGTGGCGGTCAACCCCGACCACGCTCTCGAATCGATTGCTCGGATGAGAGGGTGGCCGATCATTGAGTTCAATCGCACTACCAAACGGGTCGTCAAGAACACGACTGCGGCTGTCGGTGCAGCAGGAGTAGCAACCGCGACCTACTTTCTCGGGCGTCGCCATGGCAGAGCAAGCGAGCGCTTCGGCAGCCTCCGGTAACCAATTCGGGCTGGCACTGGGATCGACTCGCATTCAGGTCGTGACCTTCTGACGAGTAGCGCCGAGTCCTGGCCGCGACCGATGCTTCGGCTACACTTCCGTCGCTCGTAGTGCCGGTTTCGGCTGCGCGAGCTTGCCGCCGTCACCTCCAGCAGAAGAGCCCGGGCTTTGGTCTTCAATTCGGTCGTTTTCGCTCTCTTCCTTGCGGTCATCCTGGTTGTCTACTGGCGCACGCCGGCTCGGCGCCGCAACATCATCCTGCTGGCGGGAAGCTATGTCTTCTACGGCTGGTGGGACTACAGGTTCCTATCTCTGCTGGCCATCTCCACGGTCGTCGACTTCTATGTTGGCAAGCGGATCTATGGCACCGTCGAGGAATCGCGACGCAAACGGTGGCTGCTCCTGAGCGTTGCCGTCAACCTCGGCATCCTCGCAATCTTCAAGTACTCCGGATTCTTCGTCGACAGCCTGTCGGCCCTCACGTCATCAATCGGGTTCGGTGAGCTGAGTCCGGCGCTGCGAGTGGTTCTTCCCGTCGGAATCAGCTTCTACACATTCCAGACGATGTCATATTCATTCGACATCTTCCGGCACCGCATCGATCCAACCCGATCGCTGATCGACTTCGGAACCTACGTCGCATACTTCCCCCAGTTGGTGGCAGGGCCCATCGAGCGAGCTTCACGCCTGCTCCCCCAGATCGAGACCTACGAGCGGCCCAAGCCGCGCGGGGATCGCCTGGTCGCCGGCATCGGCCTGATCGCGGTCGGCTTCTTCAAGAAGGTCGTCTTAGCGGACGGTGTGGCCGGCGTGGCCAACGCCGTGTTCGCCGAACCGGCCGGGTTTTCCGGGATATCCACCCTGGTCGGCGTCCTCGCCTTCGCCATCCAGATCTACGGCGACTTCGCCGGCTACACCGACATCGCCCGAGGAGTCTCCAAGCTGCTCGGGATCGACCTGGTACTCAACTTCAGCGAGCCTTATCTGGCGCGCAACATCACCGAGTTCTGGAGACGCTGGCATATCTCGCTGTCGGATTGGCTGCGCGACTACCTATACATCCCGCTCGGCGGTAACCGTGGCAGCACACTTGCCACATATCGCAACCTGATGGTGACGATGTTGTTGGGCGGACTGTGGCACGGGGCATCATGGAATTTTGTGTTGTGGGGCGGACTGCATGGCGCCTACCTGGTCGTTCACAAACTCACCCGACGCGGCGCGGTGGATTCCGGGCCTCTGCGATGGACCCACGCCCCATCGATCATCGTGACATTCCTCTTTGTCAACGTCGCCTGGGTCTTCTTCCGTGCCGATACGTTCTCCGGCGCGTGGCAGGTCCTGCGCAACATCTTCACGATGGCCGACGGCGCCACATCATTGTCGGACCTCGTGCTTGTCGCCGTTCTGGGAGTCGCCACCCTCGTTGTGGACCTTGGCAATCGTGTCGGAGCTGACGCGGTAAGCCTCATGCGGCGCAGCCCAGCTCTAGCCGGCGCAGCCGCCGCGATCGTGATTGCGGCGGTGATTGTGTTCAGCGGGGGAACTCCCGAACCATTCATATACTTCCAGTTCTGAGGATCATGAAACGGCTATTACTCCCCATATGTGCCCTCGCGATACTGGCGACTTCGTGCGGATCGACGGCGTCCGATATCGACTCGGATGCCGTGGTCGCTCACGTTCTGGCGGCGGCGCCTGCCACTACCAGCCCTGTCGAAGCCCCACCGCCATCGATTGAGGTTCCCCCCGGCTGTCGCCTCGTGACCGAACTGGACGAATATGGCTTTGAGGTCGAGGTCATCGACTGCGGCGACGAGGAGCCGGCGCCTCCCGGCGATGACAAGTGGCTCGGCAGCGACTCTGCCGTGGAAGCGGCAATCCTCATGAGAAAGGCCATTCTTCAAGAGGCGGCTTGCGGCACCGCTACCTCGCATGATCAGCTACGAGAACACGTGGCGAGGTCTCCGATAGAACTGCGCGAACCACTGCTCGCCGCGATCGCTGCTCTCGAACGCGGAGCCCAACACTGCAACCAGGACCGCGATGCATGGGCCGAAGCGATGTCGGCCGCCATTACCTACCTCGAGGAGTTTGTACTCGCCGCCGAGCCGGAGGATCCGGGCTCATGATCGCACCGAGCACCCCGAGCCGGCGCCGTCGTGTCGCCGCGTTCGCCTTCGGCCTGGTTCTTGTCCTCGGCCTCCTCGAAGTCCTCGCCCGGTACACCGAGTCCCAAGGAGCGGACGCCCTTCGCTGGTACGACGCTTCAACTCAGCTGCGGGTCGATGAGATGGAAGGACTCGACGGAATCGACGTTGTCTTCGCAGGCACTTCGATGGCCTGGCAGGGTCTCGTCCCTTCGGTGTGGACAGCCCACGACCCGGACGGCCGCTCAGCGTTCAATGCAGGAATGGCGGGCGGAGTGCCCGAGGTGATGGAACCCTGGCTGACCGATGTTGTGCTGCCGAGGCTTGCACCAGAGCTCGTAGTGTGGGGCCTCAGCTCCCTTGATCTATCGACCAGCTACGGCTCCGACAATGAGGATCGCTATCGGGACGCTCTCGAGGCAAGAGACGGGGCGTTGGCCTCATTTGAGCGCCTGACAGCCAGATACTCGGCACTCGTGCGGTATCGCAATGTATTGCGCGATCCATCCGAATGGGGAGAAGACAGAGGTTTCGACGAGGCCGCTGCCATCCTCGGCGCCGATGGCGAAAGACGCGACTTTGAGGAGGGCATCACTGCTAAACGGCGCAGGCAGGTCGAGGCTCGGTTGACTGAATACTCGATCGACGCCAACGACATCGCCGCGATTCACCGCACGGTCGTCGAGTTGCGCGCCGCCGGGACCGAGGTCGTTTTCGTCCATATGCCGGTTCCACAAAGGTACGTCGCCTTGCACCCGGAAGGGGCCGCGGACGTCGCATCCACCCGAACCGCTATCGATCGCCTCGGCGAAGTCCTCGAGGTTGATGTCATCGACGCCAGCTCCGGCTTCAGCGATCGCGATTTTGTCGACTTCACTCACCTCGACGAAGCTGCCGCCGCTGCCTTCACAGAACGGGTTGTTCAGGTTCTCTCGGGGACGGCACCGTCGGAACCGGAGACGACCGTCGGCGACGCCGCTCTGCTCGAGATTGCCAACGACCTGATCGTGATGTCTGATCTTGTTCGTAGCGCGCTAACCCAGAAAGGAACGCTACCGACGTCATCGGAGTTCTGGAACACTCTCATCGAGTACGGCCACACCCGAGACCTGTGGGCCTACAACGAGGCCGGTACGACTTTCCACACCGTGTTCGCCGGTTCCTCGATGGTGCACGCCGGCTTCGATCCGGCAGTGTTCACAAGTGAGACCGGCGACACCGCATACAACACCGGCTTGCCGGCTGCAGGGCCTGAGGAGTTCGGCTCGTACCTCAACGAAGTCGCAATTCCGACGATCGACCCGCAGCGAGTCGTCATGGGGATTGCGCCCCGGGACTTCGACTCGCTGGGACCCGAAGATTGTGGAGGCCCCCGCGCCAGGTATACAAGGGCGCTCAACCTGAGAGGAGGCGCCTTCGCGCAGATCGAGTGGTTCAGCGACGTTTCCACTCCCCACATGCTCTTCGGCGACCCTGTGCAGCATGAGCCGGTTCGCATGACGCCCATGCATGCGGAGTTTCGCGACAGTTTCTCGCTGCTTGGCGACCGTAGTTTCTACCCCGTTGAGACCCCCAGACAGCTGCGCAAGGCTGCCGAGAACCTCAGCGAGAAGCTGTCCGACTATCGCTTTTGCCAGAGCCGGCTCGACGCTCTGACCGCCCTGGTGGCCGATCTCGAGGGACGCGGCATCGAGGTCATCGTCGTGGCCCTCCCCCAATCGAGTTTCATCATCGACCCACTCCCGGGCGGTCGCGCCCAAATGGAGCAGATCATGGCCGACGCCGGAGAAGCCGTTCTGGCGGCCGGGGCCACCCAGTACGTCGACCTGAAGGATCTGCTGGCCGATGACGAGTTCTACGACCTCAGGCACACCAGCGAAGCCGGCGCCCGCAAGCTGACCGAAGCACTCGCCGCGGCGCTGCGCTGAGAGCTCGTGGTGATGGCCGCCGTCCGATATCGGTAGTGTCCAGCCAAATCCCGGTCAACCATTCCGAGTCGGGCAATGCTGCCCTATCAGCATTAGCAGCCATTCGCATGCTCCGACGACTTCACCAACTTCGACTAACCCACGACGGTATTGAGGTCCGGCGCCCGAGCGCCTAGGACAGCAACCCAGAACCTGGCGACATCACGACCACCGGCTGCACTTCACGGCTCTTCGCCTGAGACTTCTGTGACAACGGGCATACTCAGTCTCGCGGGCGCCGATCCTTCGTCGACGACCGGCTCGATCTGTTGCCGCGTGGCGAAACCCCGTCCAAATATGTCGTGGCAGAGGATAGTGACGTCGACAGCCACACCGTTCCTATCCGCTCCGGTGTCGTCACTCATCGGAACCTCGATGCTTGCCAGCTGCAGCGGCTGGATTGCCCCTTCGAGCTCAGCGACGCCATCGTGCAGGTTGGCTGCAGTTCCTGCAGAAACCCGCAAGTAGAGAGCAACTCCGGTTCCTGCATTGCGAAGTGAAACACGCAGACCGGTAAGGGTGCCCCCCCGCCAGATTGGTATGGCTCTTTCGATGACCACGAAAGGACGCGCTGTGGCGAGGCGCTGCTCCCGGAGCTCAGCGATACTCAGCTCGGCAGCCTCTGCTTGAGTCTGTGCAGCTTTGGCGGCCTCACCAGCCGCTGAAGCCGCCTTCTCCGACGCCTTCGCGATCCGAAACGTGAGATATGCGTACACGACGGTGACAAAGACAAGCGATACGGATACGGCCGTTCCAAGGTCGGAGGAGCCTTCCTGCATCAAGGAAGCCGGCCTGCCGTCGTCAGAAAGACATGCCCCTCGGTCAATTCCGACACGAATTTACTCAATGCACGGTTACGCAGAAATTGGACATACGGGATCTCATATTCGCTCAGAAAGGCTGACGGATCGAAGGGCTCCCTTCCCCCGTCGGCTGACTCATACGTCTCTCCGACGTATCCAAAGTCAAACCAAAGCGACGTGCGGCGACGATTCGCGGGGCCCTCAACTGTGTACACCTCGCGGGCCGGTGAGCGACCACTCCGGTCCCATCTGCTGATCGAGAAGTCGAGCCGGCCGAAGTCCTCGAGTTGAGTGTTGCCCACGCCGTCGCTGAGATGGCCCGCCTCATCTGGGAGCGCCGCCACCAGTCGAGTAAGGATAGCGACGTTCCGCTGGATCTCCTTCGAAGGCGGCTTCGTGAAATCATATCCTACGAACTTGAACCGGTACTGCGATCGCAAGGGTTGAAGTTCGCGTTTCATTTCGGCGTCGTACTTCGTCTCATCGGCGACTGCCATCAGCAATCGATCGACGAGTCCTCTAACGGAGGGCATCAGCCTCGTATACCACTCATGGAACCGCTCGAACGACGAACCGGTGCGTCTCAACCAGAGATCGCCATCACTATCGAAGTAGACGATGAACTCGAAGGCGTCGTCTTCGTAGCGCGCGCCCACACGCTCATCTGACACGAGGAGTTTCAACGACTCCAGCCGATAGAAGCCAGCAGCTACGAGTACTTCTCGCAATTCGTCGTACACGCGACCGGCCACGCGATGGGCCGAACTCGTGTCTACCCACCGAAACGCCTTGGGCAGTTCGACGGACAGCGCGAATTCAGAAATATTGCCAAGATTGGCAAAGATGCTTGGAGACGAAAACTCCTGCCAAGACTGAATCACGGACTCGTCGCCGCCCAATGAATCACCGCCGACACTGTCAGTCATTTGATTTCCCTTCTACCAACCATCATTCTCTCCTCGTCGAGTACGAACTGCTTGCGTGTGGAGGACTCAAAGTCGTAGGCCGCCTCTGCCAGAACAGGGAAGAGGAC
>JAAELU010000073.1 GCA_024226255.1 bacterium
CCACCCCACCCCACCAACCCCACGACCGTCACCGAATCGACGTCGAACAAACCATCGAACCAGGCACCCTCAGACCCCCATTGCCGACCACCCAACTAGCCTGCCACGACTGTCTCTCCAGGCGGCACAGGGGTTTCTGAGCGTCTTTGAACGCGGGGCCCTTCATGACCCATCCACATGGGACGCCGAGATGCTCGTTCTCGAGTTTCTAAGGGCTCACGCCAGGTCTGATTGGGCGTTGATGGTGTAGTTCCATTCGCCGTGGAAGTCGTGTGGGTGGAGTGGGACTGCGGCGAGTTCGGTGTCGGTGATGCGGACGCCTTTGGCGTACCACTCGGGGTCGTGTGCGGCTTGGATGGTGAGTCCGGTGCTGGTGGTTGTGGCGGAGATCAGTTCGATGATGGTCCGCAGGCTGGTGAGTGGACGGCCCCGCCAGTTCATCGTGATGAAGGAGAACATGCGGTGCTCTATCCGGTTCCACTTCGAGGTGCCGGGCGGGTAGTGACAGACCGTGATGTCGAGCCCGGTCTCGGCCGCGAGTTGGGCGAGGTGAACTTTCCAAGCGCGGAGCCGGTAGCCGTTGGACCCGCCGGCATCGGCGGTGATCAACAGCCGTGTCGCGTTCGGGAACCGGTCACGACCCATCTGGTTCCACCAGGCCCGGATCGAGCCGACCGCGAACTCGGCGGTGTCGGCGACGTCTCGGACCGACACCCAACCTTCGTTGTTCGCGACGTCATAGATCCCATAGGGGATCGCTTTCGCGAACTCGCCCAATGCCCGGTCGGCGAAGTCGTGAACCTGTACCCGTTCGGGTTCGCCTTCGGGTGACCATTCGTTGCCACCGTTGGCGTAGTCGCCGATCAACTCCTTCTTCTTCGTGTCGACACTGATCGCCGGCTGGTCGGCATCAATGAAGCTCCCAGCGACGTCGTTCAGGTAGCGGAACTGGGCATCACGGTCCGGGTGCTGACGGCCCTCGGTGACTTTCGCGTTGGCCTGCAACGAATAGCCGAGCTGATGCAACAAACGCAGAACCGTGCGCGATGACACGTCATAGCCGCGGGCGACAAGCTCACGGGCCAGCTGGGTGGACGACTTCGATGTCCACCGCAGCAGCGACATCGGGTTGCCCCGCGTGTCGGGATGAACCAGTTCATCGAGCTCAGCCAACAGGCCAGGCTGTTTGTCGATCAAGGGTTTGTCCCCGCCGCCAACAGCCCGTAAACGATCCGACGGTTCGACCCCAGCGGCCACCTCGGACGCAGCTTTGATCACCGTGTTGCGACTCATCCCCGACGCCGTTGCGACCGCAGTCTTGCCACCCCGCCCGAACATCTCCGCTGCCGCACCGGCCACAACACGCCGCTGCACCTCGTTCATATGCGGCAACACCACCTCGAAGAAACGCGCGAGCCCGTCCGGTGTCACCTCCACCGCATCAGACTACACCGCGCGTACTAACCTGGCGTGGACCCTAACCCTGGGCGCCCCATGATGGATGATCGAGTTCAACGCCAGCGTCCCGTCTGCCAGGAACGCCATGACGATCTGACGTTCACGCTCATCGAGCAATTCGCCGCCTCGCACCCGCATCCA
>JAAELU010000074.1 GCA_024226255.1 bacterium
CCGGAGTGCCGCGCGGGACCTGTTGGATGACGCGCGCCCGGACGCGGACCGGAAGCCGAACCGTGGCGGCCGGGATACGAGGCATAACCCGCTCATCCACAACGCCTTGGGATCAAAGCCGAAAAAAGTTCCACTTTCGTGTCCAGTTTTCCGCGGAAAATCCGAGCTACTTAACAACCATGAGAACACCATCTGCCTTCAACGTCTGCAAATCCGCCTCCCTCTCGCTCGCGCTTGCCGCGCTCACCTTCGCTCCCGTGATCGCCCAGGGAGACGACGAAGATCCCGATCCCGGCCCCTTCGCCACCGGTCCGGCCGGGGTCGGCGAACTGCATCCCAACGTGCAGCCCTCCCACGCCGTCCACTATCAGATCTGCATGTTCAGCACCCCCCTCCTTGGAGAGATCAGGATGTATGCCGGAACCAACATCTGGCAGGGGTGGACGCCATGCTCGGGTTCGTTGATGGCCGTCAGTCAGGCTAGGGATCTCTTCGAGCTGATCGGTGTCAACTTCGGCGGCGACGGGCGCACCGTTTTTGCGCTTCCCGATCTCCGTGGCCGGGTTCCGGTCGGTGCCGCGATCGGTTCTCCGACCTACGATGTTGAGATCGGCGACGTGTTGGGCACCGAAGCCGTCGGCCTGGGCTCCCGGCACCTTCCCCAACACCAGCACACCACGCCCGCCAGGATCATGATGCAGCCGATGGAACGGGCCGGCGAGCCCCACACCAACATGCAGCCCTCCCTCGGTCTCACCTACATGATCCGCGTCAGCGCCACCGACCCGGCCTATCTCGGTGAGCTTCGGCTCTTCTCGGGCCACATCGCTCCGAGCGGATGGATGCTGGCCGAAGGGCAGACGCTCAGTATCCCTGACAACGCTGCGCTCTTCGCCCGGCTCGGCACCACCTTTGGCGGCGACGGGCGCACCTTCAAGCTCCCCGACCTCAAGGATCGCGCCGCGATCGGTGCGGGAAACGGTCCGGGTCTGACCGCCCGCCAACTTGGTGAGCGCACCGGAGTCAATGAGCACACGATCTCCATGAACCAGATGCCAGCCCACAGCCACAGCATCGTGGACCCCGTCACCAGCGTGGAATCCGTGACCGGCTCGGCGGGCACCGGGCCCGGCACATTGGGCAACATGCAGGCTGTGACCGGCATCACATGGGCCATCGCCACGGTGGGCCTGGATCGCCCGGGAGATTCCCTGGAAGATCCGACCCTCGGTGAAATCTCGGCCTTCACCTCCCCCATCAGCCTGCCCGCCGGTTGGATGACCGCCGACGGCAGCACTTTGCAGATCAGCAGCTATCCCAGCCTCTTCAGCAAACTCGGCACACGC
This sequence comes from bacterium, assembly GCA_024226255.1. GTDB lineage: Bacteria > Actinomycetota > Acidimicrobiia > Spongiisociales > UBA5794 > JAHEJX01. The sequence continues at coordinate 1,347 of JAAELU010000074.1, forward strand.
TACGGCGGCGATGGGCGCACCACCTTCAGCATTCCAGACCTCCGCGGCCGCGTCGCAGTCGGGCACGGCACCGGTCCCGGCCTCTCGTATCACGCCCTCGGCTCGTCGTGGGGCACGGAGATGAAGCCGGCCCTCACCGAGACCTACCTGCCGACTCACAGCCACACGGTGGAATACGATGTCGAGCAACCGGTCGTCTCGATCGAGTGTGCGCAAACCAGCCCCACCAACGCAAATCGCCTGGATATGACGGTGAGCTTCACGGAGCAGGTTGCCGATTTCCGATCCACGGACGTGTCCCTCACCGGCGGTTCCCTCACAAACTTCTGGACCGACATCTATTCCAACTCCAACTCCTACACCTTCAACGTCACGCCCAGCGGGGACGGCCCCGTGACCGTCGTCATCCCCGCCAACGTTGCACGGGATCTCGCCGGCAACGGCAATCTCGCTTCGCAGCCGTTCACCATCGTGATCGACACCACCCGCCCCACTCCGATCCTCTCCGGCCCCGCGAGCCCCACCCAGGAAACCACCCTGCCGATCACGATCGACTTCG
>JAAELU010000075.1 GCA_024226255.1 bacterium
CCGAGGCCGACGACGCAGACATCTGCACTCTTGTCGAAGGCTGTTCTCATACGTTCCGAGGCTCCCCGACCCACAAGCCGCTGGCGCGATCGCGCTCGGATACGTGGATGCGTTTCTTCAGATGGATGGTTGTGGTCTGAAGCTTGAGAACCTTGTGGTGACAAGGTAAGTGAGTGTGCCACACCAAGATGACCCTCGGCACGTCCGGCTCGAAGGCAACGGTATGTATACAAGCTCGATGCCGGCGCTGTTCCCCGTCGTCGAAGGCCGTGACGATGCCCAGCGTCACGCGGGGCAACCGAAACCGGAGGATACCGCTTGGAGTCAAGTGGTGGAGCGTGACTTCCTCACCACCGCGCAGGAATCCTGGTACCTGCTGATCCGCCGGGGCGGATTGGTGAAACCGCTCATCAAAGTCCTCGGCCAACAGCGGCTGACGCTCCCTTTCCCACTTCTCATCGTAGGTCCCGGCGAGCTCGACTCTCGGCGACCAATGTCCCGCGATCGGCCCGAAGCCGGCGGGCGGCGGCCGGCTCATC
>JAAELU010000076.1 GCA_024226255.1 bacterium
CACTCGCCATGTCTGTCGACGAGATGGTCTATCACACCGCTGCCGTCATGACCGCAGAGCCAAGCGGGCTCGTCGTTGGTGACATGCCATGGCTCAGCTACCACACCACCCCTGAAGAGGCCGTGCACAACGCAGGGCGGCTCATCCGAGACGGGGGAGCAGCGTCAGTCAAGCTCGAAGGCGGACGCAAACGCCTCGATGTCATCAGGGCCGTCCTTGGTGCTGAGATCCCGGTCATGGGACATCTCGGGCTCACCCCTCAGTCGGTGCACGCCATGGGCGGCTACCGGGTGCAGGGCAAGCAGGCGGCCGCGGCATACGAACTGATTACCGATGCCAAGGCTCTTGCTGATGCAGGAGTATTTGCCATCGTGCTGGAGGGCGTGCCCGATGTAGTGGCGGCGATGGTCACCGAGGAAGTCGCGGTCCCCACCATCGGCATCGGCGCTGGATCCGAATGCGACGGACAGGTGCTCGTCTTCCACGATGTGCTCGGTCTTCACGACAAGCGCACCGCCAAGTTCGTCCGCCAATACGCCAACCTGGCCGACACCGCTGTCGAGGCACTCGAACAGTTCTTCGCCGATGTGCGGTCCGGCGACTTCCCCGGTGAAGCCGAGACC
>JAAELU010000077.1 GCA_024226255.1 bacterium
AGCCAGTCGCCGAACCGAGTGAAGATGGTCGGGCCGGCGGAGCGGAAGTTGACGCGTCCTTGCAGCACCTCTTCCGAGAAGAGCCCGGTCAGTTCGCCGACCTCGCCGGATGCGGTGATGAAGGTCGACCTTCCCGTGATCGCGGCGTGGACCAGATCTTGGCCGACGGCGGCAGCATTGACTCGAGCGAGGCCGATCAGCTGGTCGGATGCAGGGCCACCTCCAAACGAGGCCTCATTGGTGGCGATGATCAACAGCTGTGAGCCGATCTGGGCTTCGGATCGGACCAGCCGCGAGAAGGCCCCCTCGAACGATATGAGAGTGCCGATCGACCCCCGAGGTGTCTCAAATACGACCGGGCCGTCGCCCCGCACCATGTCGCGGGGTACGGCCTCGAGCTGCGGAATGAAGTCGAGCAGGCCCCGCAACGGCACGTATTCACCAAACGGCACCGGATGGCGCTTGAGGTATTCGCCGACTCGGTTCCCGTTCTGGGCGTAAACGGTGTTCACGTTGAAGAAGTGGTCTGCACCTGCCGACCGAGTGCCGCTCACAATGAGGACGGCGCCGAGGCGAACCGCTTCTGCCGACAGAGCGGTGTCGATGTCAGGATTGTCGACCGGCTCGAATGGCGAACCGAGAGAGTTCTCCGGCCATACGATGAGGTCCACACTGCCGTCGGGGATTGTCCGGGTCAGCGCGAGGTGCGACTCGTAGATCAACATCTTTTCGTTTTGACAGTGGGTTCCCGGACACGGAGATCCTCCCTGCACAATGGCCACCTGGAATGGATCACCGTCCGCCGATGGGGCAAACAGGACTCCTGCCGTCGTCAGGATCACGACAACAACCAGTGAATCGACGATGAGGCGCCACGCATCACGATCCTCGAGGACGATCACGATTCCCGCCGAAACGGCCACCGCCAGAACGGTCCAACCACTGGGGCCTATCCACTGGACCGACCCGATGACCCCGGGCACACCCCCTGCGGCGACTCCAACCGAGCCCCAGGGAAATCCCCCAAAAGGGAATGTGGCACGGATCAACTCAAACATCGTCCACCCGCCGACCGCGATGAGAAACCAACGACCCGGTGGCCAAGCACGAAACAGCCACACCACGAGCGCATAGACCGCAGTGGTCGACGCCAGCCAGACAATCAGTGGAATCCAAGCGACCGCGCCGAGAACAAAGATGAAGAACAGCAGCACCCCAAAGAACACGAAACCGAACAGGAATCCGATCGCCAAGGCTGTGGTCGCGGTTTCGGCGCGCCGCAATGCCCACAACAACGGTGCCGGGGCAACAAATGCCACGACGCCAAAGTCCAGAGGCGGGAACGCGGACCACATGAGCACCGCGCTTATCAATGCTGCAACAAAGGGAGCCATCGAATCGCGCAGGTTAGCTACGCTCGCCGAATGAAAGATTTCCAGCTCTTCGTCGGTCGGGCAGTGCGCCTTCCGAATGGCATTGTTGGCGACGCGGTCCTCGTCCGCGACGGCCTGGTTGCGGCAGTCGGCAGTGAGTCTCGAATACGCGCCGATCTACCAGAGGGTGCCTCCTGTGACGTTCACTCCTTTGCCGGCCGCACCGTCCTCCCTGGGCTGCGCGACTCCCATCTCCATCCGGTCGCCTATACGGCACTTCTCACGGGAGCATCTCTGCACGACGTCGACTCCATGACGGCGCTACAGACCCGGCTCGCTGACACCGCCGCGCTGGGCACCGGTCTTGTGAGCGGCTGGAATCTCAACGAATCGACAATGGCCGAGAACCGGCTGCCCACGGCCTCCGACCTCGATGTTGCCGTCTCCGACCGACCCGTGATGGTGCACCGCTACGACGGCCACCTCGCCATTGTGAACAGCACCGCGATGGAGATCGCGGGGATCGGGCCCGATACGGTGAATCCCGAAGGTGGGCTGATCGATCGTGATGCCGCCGGACGACCCAACGGCGTGCTGCGCGAGACCGCGATCGATCTTGCCGCCGGCGCCCCCGGCATCCAAAACCCGGTATCTCCGAGAGATGTCGCCAACTGTATGCGGCGCCTCGCCACCCGGGGTATCACATCAATAGGCGCCATGGTGCGCAGCGGGGATGGCCCGTGGTCCCACCTCGGGGACGAGGCCGACATTGTTGTCGCCGCCGCTCCCGACGTGCCGATCCGGATTCACGCGTTCATCACCGCCGACTCCCCCTCCACCCTCGAGGTCGCCGCCACCAAACTGGAGGCGGCCGGTGAGCGGGTGACTTGGGCCGGGGTCAAACGATTCGGTGACGGCAGCTTCGGCTCTCACACCGCAGCCATGCTGGAGCCTTTTGCCGACGATCCTGACGAGCGCGGGACGCTCCGACTCAACGAATCGGACGCCGAGATGGCTCGCCTCTCGATCGCCGCCGGTCGAGCAGTCGCAATCCACGCCATCGGCGACGCTGCCGCCGCCCGAGTCCTGGACCTCTTCGAGGATCTGGCTGCTGACGGCGCAGCACCCCACAAGCTGCGCATGGAGCACGCCTCTCTGTTGAGCGCTGCCGACATGGAGCGGATGGGCCGCCTCGGGGCGGTGGCTTCTGTCCAGCCGGCGTTCCTGGGTTCTGAGACCGACTGGATCGAGAACCGTGTGGGACCAGATCGGCTCTCGCGGACATACGCTTTCGCCAGCCTGATTGCCGCCGGGGTGCTGGTGGTCGGCGGATCCGACTCGCCGGTCGAGGCGCCCGATCCGTGGGAGGCCATGGCTCTGGCGCGCGACCGGGCGGGATTGGTGCCCGCTGAAGCTCTCACCGCGTCTCAAGCACTGGCCCTCTACACCACATCCGCCGCCAAGGCCCTCGGTGAGCTGCCACCGCTGGCAGTGGGTAGCCCTGCCGACTTCGTGATCGTGGACCGGGATCCGATTGAGTCTTCCCCAGACGAGGTTCGCGCAACCCAAGTGATCGCCACATTCGTCGGCGGCCAACTAGTGGACGTCAGCAACGCCGGGCATTGGTGGATCTAGGACGGATGTGAGAGGTGAGAAGGAAGTCAGAGGGCAGTGCGGTATCGGACGGCTTAGGTGGTGGGTGACTGGGAGCCACAGCGGGCGCACAGGTAGCCGCCTGTGCTGAACCGCATGTCGTCGAGGTCACGGCGCAAACAATCGCTGCACCGCAGCGCGATGAAGTCCTCGGCGATCTTGGAGGCAGGACCATCCCCTCCGAGCAACTCGGAGACGAGGACCGCGGCGTTGGTTCCGTTCTTCACGAGTTGGGAGCATAGGGGGTCGCTGTGACACCTCTGACAACCCCAACGCGCTTAGCTCAGTAGCTCGCGCACGCCTGGGGCGACATCCTCGTATTCGGCGTGTTCGCCGGTTGCCTTCTTGCTGTAGATCAAGTTGTCGTCGGCCATCACCTCAAACACCCCGCCGCGGCCGGGAATCAAGGTGACGCCTTCAATTCTGTGCTCGAACTCCTCGAGCAGGCCTGAGACCATGCCAACTGCACGGTCGGTATAGCCTCAAGCGGCGCAGTATTCAATGGATAGCTTCATGAGCGGGAGGATAACGCGAGCCAGCCGCCTCGATGCCGACGGGCCAAACAGGAGGTATCAAGTATCACGTATCAAGATTTCCGTGCTCGCGGTACTTGCTACGTGATACGTGGGCTGGTCAACACACGGTGCATGCTCGCGGCGCCCTTAAGATCACCCTCATGACTGAGCTCAACAAGTTTTCGAGAAGGATCACGCAGGCAGCCGTCCAGGGAGCATCACAGGCGATGCTGTACGGAACCGGGCTCAGCGTCGCGGACATGGACAAGGCCCAGGTCGGCATTGCCTCCATGTGGTACGAGGGCAACTCGTGCAACATGCATCTGGATCAACTGGCCGCCAGGGTCAAAGAGGGGGTCAGCCAAGTCGGCCTGGTGGGCATGCGTTTCAACACCATCGGGGTTTCAGACGGCATGTCCATGGGCACTCCCGGCATGCGCTATTCGCTGCAGAGTCGCGACCTGATCGCCGACTCGATTGAGACCGTCATGGGCGCCCAGTGGTACGACGCCAACATCTCGATACCGGGCTGCGACAAGAACATGCCCGGCTCGGTGATGGCGATGGGGCGAGTCAATCGGCCGTCGCTGATGATCTACGGTGGAACGATCCAGCCCGGCGTCAGCGCAGCCGGCTCACCAATCGACATCGTGTCCGCTTTCCAGTCTTATGGCGAATTTGTGGCCGACCGGATCGGTGACGACGAGCGCACCGACATTGTTCGCAATGCATGTCCCGGGCCTGGTGCCTGCGGCGGGATGTACACCGCCAATACCATGGCAGCCGCCATCGAGGCGCTCGGCATGAGCCTCCCCTACAGCTCTTCGAGCCCGGCGATGAGCCAGGCCAAGCTGGATGAGTGTCTCGAATCCGGCGCCGCCATCTACAACCTCCTCGAGAATGACATCAAACCCTCGGACATCATGACGCGTGCCTCGTTCGAGAATGCCATGGCCATCACCATGGTTCTCGGCGGTTCCACCAACGCCGTGCTGCACCTGATCGCGATGGCTCGCTCCGTCGGGGTGTCCCTGGACATCGACGACTTCCAGGCCGTCAGCGATCGAATTCCCTTCCTCGCTGAT
>JAAELU010000078.1 GCA_024226255.1 bacterium
CGCATCCGCCGGCGCGTTTTGCGGTGTAGCCGCGACTCCGCTTCCCCCACCGTCCCGACCCAGAGCGGCCGGGCCACCTCCCCCAGATGTCGCCCGCCCAAAGCGGCGTGCGACGGGGGAGGAGACACTCAGGCTTCGCGCTGACCGATACGTAATCCGACCGAAAGCCACGCCCTCAGAGAACGCCCAACACAACTGATCGACGCGCTCATCTAGTACCTCGCCAGTTTTGCGGCGCGTTCGGTGATGCCTTCGATGCTTGGCATGAGCTGGGCCTCGAGGCCGCCGGCGAATGGGAACGACGGGACCTCGGGAGCCGCGTACCGTTGGATCGGAGCATCGAGCCAGTCAAATGACTTCTCGGAGATCTGGGCGGCAACCTCTGCGCCGAATCCTCCGAACTCGTTGTCCTCGTGCACGATCAGCACCTTGCCGGTGTGGGCAACTGCATGCTGGATCGACGGCCAATCGAGCGGCCGGATCGAGCGGAGGTCGAGCACCCGCGCGCTGACACCCGTCTCGGCCAGGCGATCGGCAGCTTCCGCGGCGTAGTGAGCCATGGTGCCGTAGGCGAGGATGGTGACGTCATCGCCGAGGCGCCGCAGCGCCGCCTTTCCAATGGGAACCGTGTAGTCGCCCTCTGGGAAGGGGCCGACGGCGAGTCGGTAGAGCTTCTTCGGTTCCAGGATCATCACGGGGTCGGGATCGGCCACTGCGCTGCGCATCAGACCCGCTACGTCGGCGGGGGTCGAAGGAACAACGACCTTGAGGCCGGGTACGTGTGCATAGAACGCCTCGATGGACTGCGAGTGATACAGGGCGCCGTGGACGCCGCCACCGTATGGGACTCGGATTACGAGCGGGCAGTTCCACCGTCCGTTGGAGCGATAGTGAATTCGTGCGGCTTCCGAAATGATCTGGTCGAACGCCGGGTGGATGAAGTCGGCGAATTGGATCTCGGCGATAGGTCGGCCGCCGGCTGCAGCCATCCCGATGGCTGCACCAACGATCAAGGACTCTGCCAGTGGAGCGTTGAACGCCCGGTCGACTCCGTACTCGTCGGTCAGGCCTTGGGTCGCTTTGAACACGCCGCCCTTGGGGTCGGCAACGTCCTCGCCAAAGACCCTCACGTCCGCCGACCAATTCATTGCGTCGTGGAGCGAGCGATTGACGGCCGTAATCATGTTCACTTCAGGTCCGTCTGGCTCGACCTCGAGTTCGGTGACAGGGATAGCCGGCGTGATCGGATTGGCATACACATAGCTCAGTGCGTCGGCCGGTTCGGGGGCCGCTTCGGCGGTCGCGACCGCGGCTGCTACCTCGACATCGATCGCCTCGGCAATCTCGTCCTCGTCGGCCTCGGTGAGTAGGCGGGCCTCGATGAGGTACTGCCGGAGTAGTTCGATCGGGTCGCGGCGCCGCCACATCTCGACTTCTTCGGCAGTGCGGTACTGCTTGTCGTCGTCGTCGGAAGTGTGGGCATTGAAGCGATAGGTCTTGGCTTCTATGAGCGTCGGGCCTTCGCCGTTGCGAGCCCTTTCGACGGCGCTGGCCATCACTCCATAGACCGCCAAAATGTCATTGCCGTCGACCGCGACACCCTTGATGCCGTATCCGACGGCTCGCTCAGCCACCGATCCGGCGACCTCTTGGTCATGGGGAACCGAAATGGCATACAGATTGTTCTGAATGAGGAAGATCACGGGCAAGTTGTGGATGCCGGCGAAGTTCATTGCCTCATGCCAGTCGCCTTCAGAAGTGGCGCCCTCGCCCGACATGACGGTGACAACGCCGTCAGTTCCCTCCACCTTCAAGCGGTAGCCGATGCCCACGGCGTGGGGGAACTGAGTGGCGATCACGGAGGAGTGGGTGAATATGTTGCGGTCCGGCTCGGACCAGTGGTTCGGCATCTGGCGGCCGCCGCTGGCAGGGTCGTCACCTTTGGCGAAGACTGACAAGAAGAAGTCCTCGGGTGTCAGCCCGTACGCCAGGTTGAACGCGATGTCGCGGTAGTAGGGAAGCGCCCAGTCCTTGTTGGAGTCCAGCGCGAACGCCGCTCCCACCTGGGTTCCTTCGTGGCCGGCAACGGACACGACGAAGGGCACGCGACCCTGTCGATTGAGCGTCCACATTCGGTCGTCGACTCGCCTGGCCTGCACCATGGCGCGATACATCTCGACGATCTGAGCATCGGAGAGGCCCAGGGCCTCGTGGCTCCTCGCGTTATCGAGGTCCAGCATTCCTACAGTTCTCCTCCTGGGCTCAACCGGGTTCGGAGCCCTCCTACGTTCTCGATTCTGTTCTTGGCAAGACGCACAGCGGCTTGGACCGGGTTGATGTCTTCATCGTCAGCAATCCAGAAGACGTTGGTGAGAGCACTTGTGATGCCATCAACGGCTTCGGCAGCCTTCTGCCAGTCGTATCCGTTGGCTTCCTGAGAGATATTGATGATGCCGCCGGCATTGGCGACGAAGTCTGGTGCGTACGTGATGGATCGCTCCACCAGGAGGTTGGCGTCGCCGGCGGTTGCCAGCTGGTTGTTCGCCGAACCGACAACGGCTTCACACTTGAGACGGGCAATGGTGCGCTCGTTGAGGGCACCTCCCATGGCGCACGGTGCGAAGACGTCGCACTCGACATCCCAGATCGCGTCGGTGTCCACCACGGCGGCTCCGAATTCGTGATGAGCGACTTCGAGGGCCTTCTGGTTGACATCGGCCACCGTCACGGCGGCTCCGGCTTTGGTGAGGCGTTCGACGAGGCTCGAGCCGACTTTGCCGACACCTTGGACGGCGAAGTGCCGTCCCGACAGTTCCTCATCGCCCCACAGCCTCATTGCCACCGCTCGGATTGCGGCCATGACTCCGCGGGCCGTAGCCGGTGAAGGATCACCAGACCCATGGTGGGTCAGCGGGAGGCCCGCCACATGGGCAGTTTCACGGCGGATGATGGCCATGTCGGCGGTGGTGGTTCCAACATCCTCTGCGGTGATGTAGCGCCCGCCGAGGCTATTGACGACACGGCCGTAGGCCCGTAGGAGCCGTTCAGTCCTGATCGATCCGGGATCACCGATGATCACGGCCTTGCCCCCGCCGTAGTCGAGGCCGGCAGCGGCTGACTTGTAACTCATCGCCTCTGATAGGCGGAGCACGTCGTTTAGTGCAGCGGCTTCATTGGAGTACAAAAAGAAGCGGGTCCCGCCGAGAGCGGGACCGAGTGCGGTCGAGTGGATTGCGACGATGGCCTTCAGCCCGGATACCGGATCATGGCCGTACACAACTTGTTCGTGTGTGCTGGCGCCTATCGCTTCGAATACTCCCAAAACGGGAACTCCTTCAGACTTGTGTTTGGGCCTTCAGTTAATTGACGCGGCTAGTGCTTGCCTGCCTCGATTCTAGTGCTGTGACCCGGCAGCGGACTCGGGACATGTGGTCTTGATTGCGCATTAGCATCGGGCGACGATGATTCCAGCTGCCTACCTACGTGTGTACTCGCCAAGCCACCTCACCCAAGCGCGGGCTACTGCGCACAGCGCGTGGCCGCGCGACGTTGTTCGGGCAGACGGCCACTTCGTTTGGGCCGAGTCCGATATCGATGACGCCTTCAAGGTCGAGTGGAATGGCGAGACGCTCACCTGTCCGCGCAACGGTCGTCTGCGGATGCTCGAGGGCATATTGGCTTTCAACAGCGCGCATCCGGGCGGTTCGCTTCTGCCGCAGACCGCGGTTCAGCGTGCCGTCGACGAGCTGGCGAGTCTCAAGGGCCGCCAGCGGCAGGCGCGGTCACACATTCTGACATCGTCCTGGCATGTCCCGCCGCGATGGTTCGCTGCGTTCGATTCGGACGACCAAGACCTCTACAACGATGGCGACGACGTCTCGGTGCGGTATCGCACCGACCTGTCTCTCGCCATCGATCGGATCTCTAGGGCCGTAGACGTGATCGACCAGGCGGGTTTCGACGAGAGCATCGTTGAACAGGTCGAGGACCTGGAGCGTTGGCTCAAGGAGTTTCCCCAGGACTGCATGCTCGAACTCGATTACAGCTCTGTCGCCGAATTGTTCTCAGCGGCCGATTTGGCATTCGATGATTCAGTTGCCCAGGTGCGCGACTCAATCGATGCACTCGAGATGCTCGACTACGAGGTCGCTGGTGAGAAGTATGCCGCCGTTGCATCACGCTGGGCTCGAGCGCAGTCATTGAGCTACGTCAATTAGCTGCTCGAACGTCGTCGTCGGGGACAGATGGGTGCCCCATATGTCTCTCCCCCCGTCTGGCGCCGCTTTGGGTGACAGACATCTTGGGGGGAGTGGCGAGGCTTTGGGAGCCGAGGGGGGAAGCGGAGGTAGTCAGCAAGGAGAACGTTGCGTCCGTCGTGGGAGTGCGCGCCTGCCGCGTGACCTCGGGCAGTGTTTGTGTGCTGGCTCATGTTGCGGTCTGCTGGTTCCCTGAGCTTCTCCCACCCCCTCGTAGAGCCTTGGGTGCTCCCCTCAAACGTCGCCCGACTTCGTCGTTCGACGGGGGAGAGACCCACAACCCGCTTCGCTATCCAAACACCTGTCGGCGCAGTGTCGCCATGCGCAGGTATTCGGTGTCGACTTCAACGCCGATGCCGTGACCGGTTGGCACGGCAATGTGGCCGGCCACCATCTCCAACGGTTCGGTCAGCAAGTCACGGGTCCAGTACGCCGAACTCGGTCCCATATCGCCGACCACGTCGAATCCGGCCAGAGACGCCAGCGCCAAATTGTGCGCCCTCCCGATCCCGGTCTCGAGCATTCCTCCTATCCAGAGGCTCAGGCCCGCGGCCAGCGCGAGTCGATAGACCTGCCGCGTCGCCGAATGGCCACCCAACCTGCCCGGCTTGATGCTGAGGCCGCGGGCAGCCTGCATGGCGATGATGCGTTCGACTGCGTTGATCGAGCTCACCGACTCGTCGAGAGCGATCGGCGTCTGTAGTGAGTCAGATAGATCGGCGACAGCCCGCAGCGATGTTGGCGTGAAGGGCTGTTCGATCCAGGTGAGACCGGCGGCGTCCAACTCTCGGAGCTTCTGGACGTCGCCACTGGAGAAGCTGGCGTTGGCGTCGGCAACCACCGGGATTCCTTGGGCAGCCTTGACCGCTTCGATGGCGATGCTCAGTGCCTTGCGCGGTTCGATCTTGACCTTGATGCGCTGGAATCCGTCCCGGCGCGCCTCGTCGACTCGATCTGTGATCGTTTCGGGCGCCTTGACCAGCCCGATTGTTCGGCCGGTTGCGATGTTCTGGCGGGTTCCTCCCAACAGTTCCGCCAAGCAGCGCCCCTGGCGCCTTGCCACGAGGTCCCATGCTGCCATCTCAATGGTGGCTCTTGCCACCGGGGCATGGCGGACTGATCCGGTCAGGTAGTCGCTGAGGTGGTCGAGAGAGTCGAAGGGGCGATTGAGGACTGCTGGAGCAATGCCGGACTTCAATGCGTCCCAAGCGCTGTCAACGGTCTCGGCGAGGTACCCAGGTTCGGGAAAGGCGACGCACTCTCCCCAGCCGTGTGCACCGTCGGTATCCCATATGCGGGCGAGGACTACAGTTCGTTCGCCGACTGTGCCATGTGCTGCCACATGCGGCCGCGGCGGGCTCATCGCCACCTGGAGTAGTTCTATTCGTTGGATCAGCACGTCGTTCATATCAGTCCGATTGTCGCGGTTTCAAAAAAAGAAAGGGCTCCGGAGTGACCGGAGCCCTTTCTGATTTGCTCAGTCGAGGTGATTAGGCCTCGCAGTTAGCGACTGTCTCCCAGTCGGAGCAAGTGTCTGCGTCTGGTCCACCGTCGAGGTCGTCAGTGCCCTGGCCACCGTCGAGGACATCGTCGCCACGACCGCCGTTGAGAGTGTCGTCGTCGGCGTTGCCATTGAGCTCATCGGCGCCCTTGCCACCGTTGAGTACATCGTTCCCGGTGCCACCGTTGATGAAGTCATCGCCGGCCTTGCCGAATGCGGTGTCGTTGCCGTCGGAACCGTTGAGCGTGTCATTGCCATCGCCACCGCTCATGGTGTCGTTGCCGAGAAGGCCGCGCACGATGTCGTCCCCGCCTTGACCATCGATGTCGTCGTTGCCGTCGTCGCCCTCGAGGGTGTCGTTGCCTCCGCCGCCACGGATGACGTCGTCGCCGTCGTCACCTTCGATCAGGTTGGCAGCGTCGCTACCGGTGAGTGTGTCGTTGAATGCCGAACCAGTCAGGTTTTCGACCTTGGCGAGCGTGTCAACGCCGCCGCCGCCGGTTGCTGTGCCGGCCCCCAGGTTCACCACAACTGCGCTGGTCGCGTTGCCGTAGGTCGCGGTGTCAGAACCGCCACCACCGTTGATGGTGTCGTTGCCGGGCCCGCCGTTGATGCGATCGGAGCCGCCGTTGCCCTTGATGGTGTCGTTGCCGTCGGACCCGAAGATCGTGTCGTCCTTCTTGCCGCCTGCGAGCGTGTCGTCGCCGGCTCCGCCGGCGATTTTGTCAACACCTTTTCCGCCCGAGATGGTGTCGTTGCCCAGACCGCCCTTGAGGTTGTCCCTGCCGCTGCCGCCAAAGATCGTGTCTACGCCGCCGCCACCTTGAACGGTGTCGCCGTCAGACAGGGCCGTGGTTGTGGGTCCCGCTTTGATCCAGTCGTTGCCGGTGCCGCCGTCGATAACGTCATTGCCTGCGTTTCCGCAGATCGTGTCATTGCCGCCGAGACCGTTGATGGTGTCGTTGCCGCCACCGCCGATGAGCACGTCGTCGCCCTCAGTGCCGGTAATTACATCGTCACCGGCTGTGTATACGTTCGTCGGTGCTAGTCCGTTACATGTTGCCGCCGCGGCTGCGATTCCGGGCACAAGCCCGATCGCCAGCAGAGCTGCAGCGAGAACGGTAGCCATTCGTGATTTGGCCATCTTCCTACTTCCCTTGATATGTCCTATCCGCACGGACCCCCCAGAAAACGGGCCATAGGTCTTGGCGAACTCTTTGTCTACCGGACGCGGCTCCTGGCCTGTCCGCTAGTCATA
>JAAELU010000079.1 GCA_024226255.1 bacterium
GATCCAGCTCGACGACAGTTTCATGGTCGAGGCACCATTCTTCCCGTTCCAGGAAGAGCTGCTCGGCGCGGAGGAAATGTCGGTCGACGGCAACTGGGGCGTGCGCTACCTGTTCGGCGCAGGCACGCTCGACAATCTCGAGACCGTCATGGATGTGATCTCACAGGCCGCCGCCGACCCCGACAATTTCGCCGGGACGCTCGTCGACACCTCCGAGCCATTCATGAACCACGGCGCAAACGGCAGCCCCTCGCTGATTCTGCCGGATCTGCCCTACCACCCAGATGCCGTGGCGGCCGGCTTGGGCGGCGAGGATTTCATCCTGTACGGCATCGGTTGCATGAGGATCGAGGAGGCGGGCACCTACACCATCGGCGTCCACTCCGACGACGGATTCGCGTTCCGGGTGCACGGCTGGACATTCACCGAATCGTTCGGTGGCGATGGCCGCGATCCCCGCAATGGGACGATCGACCCCGGTTCACCGGACACGATCATTCACCCCTCCGTCACCGGCGATAGCAACACCCGCGCGGTCGCGGCAAACGTGCAGCCCGGCATCTACCGGATCGAGTTTTGTTGGTGGGAGCGCGCCAGCGGCGATCACGGCGAGATCTACATCGCCAAAGGTCGCTTCCCCAACGACGGCGACACGACCGAGTGGCTGCCGATCGGGAGCCAGGAGCCCGGCGGCATCCAGCTCGTAACTAAGGAAGAAACGGTCCGCATCACCGAAATCAACTTTAACAGTGCCACCAGCGAACTCAATATCAGCTGGGAGAGCGATCTCGGCTTCCTCTACAACATCCGTGGAGATTCAGAGCCTGCCGATGCCGGCGATCCCAGGACCTGGGGAGTGATCCTCGAAAACATCGAGGCTACTCCACCCATAAACACCAGGGTCATTCCAATTAATCCAGGAGCCAATCCCCTCTCTTTCTTTGTGGTGGAAAGATTCCCGAAGCCCCCTGTCACCATCCTCGCAGAGAACTTCGACGATGCTGCGGCCCTGCCGGCCGGCTGGGTGGCAAGCACGGATGGCAGCGGTACCGTCTGGGAGGTGGGCACGCCCCCCGGTGGCGGAGTCGGTGGCGGAACCGCCGCTCCCTCTGCCGCCAGCAGTCCCCTGTACTGCGCCGGCACCAACATCCTCGGTTACTACACCGAGAACGCCAACGTCACCCTGACCTCGCCGTCGATTTATATCCCCGCTGGCAGCGGAGCCACGCTCAACTTCAAGCAGTGGATCGACACCGACCTCGGGCTTGGGAGCACCCCCACCCCCCGCGACGTCGGCTCGGTGCACATCCTGGATGCCGACAACTCCGACACCCCGATCGCGGGACTCGAGATCCTCGACATCGAGGGCAATGGCAGTGCC
>JAAELU010000080.1 GCA_024226255.1 bacterium
CTGGACCTCAGACACCGAACGCACCACCGCCTACCACGGGTTCATCCACTTCTACAATCACCACCGACCCCACGGATCGCTGCACTGGGCAACCCCCCACCAGCACCCTCAAGGACAACCTCCCCGCGGAGCACATCTAGCCGTCTGTTGTGCTTAAAAGACGCCTTCATGGCGTACCTAGTGCACAACGGACAGCTCTCAACCCCCGAATCCGTCAGCGAGGAATCCGTACGAGCCGACGAGCTGGGCTGGTTGCGGGTTGGGCCCTTGGCCCTCATCACACCGATCGACGATGCCGTCCTGGAACCTGGCGAATGCCGCAACCTCGCCCAGCGGGTTGGGATCGGCTTCAACATCGGCGATGTGAAGGAAGCTGCCGTCGGCCAATCGAAATGTTGCATACCGAACTCCACCCGGATCGGTGTCGGCAAGTTCGGCAAAGACTGCCTCGACGAGCTGTTGGTTCTCATCGGCCTTGTCGGACTTGGGGCGATATCGGACGACGACGGTGCTCATAGCGTTGCTCCTGAGGTTGAAAGCATCCCCAGCGAGGCTACCCAATTCGAGCTCCCAGGTGATCGGCGAGTTCATTGTGCAGTTCATACATCCGGCGGGCGCGTTTGAGCACAACGAACAGTTGGGACTTCCTCAGACGATGCGCCGGTCGGATGCCCAACGGGCCAGCTCGTAGCGGCTTGACAGTTGGAGCTTGCGGAGCACGGCGGAAACGTGGCTCTCAACCGTCTTGACGGAGATGGCCAGACGCTTGGCGATCTGCTTGTACGCATGACCGCGAGCGATCAGCCGCAGGACTTCTTTCTCCCTGTTGGTCAGCTGGTCCAGATCCGGATTGTGTTCCTGCGGCAGCACGTCGGAAAAAGCGTCCAGCACAAAACCCGCCAAGCGGGGCGAGAACACCGCATCGCCGTCATGAACCCGTTGGATGCTGTCCGCCAACTCGGCAGGAAGAATCGACTTGGTCACATAGCCGCGAGCACCAGCTCGAATCATCGCGATGACATCCTCGGCGGCGTCGGAGACCGACAACGCCAAGAATCGGGTGTCGGGCTGGGAGGCCAGCACGTTGGTCACGACGGCCAATCCACCGCCGCCGCTCATGTGAACGTCCACCAGCACAACATCCGGGCTGGTCTCTTTGATCTGCTCAATCGCTTCGTCAACGTCCGACGCCCACCCCGCCACCTCGTAGTCGCCCGCTAACTCGGCGCGGACACCGGACAGGAACAACTCGTGGTCGTCGACGAGGAATACCGAGATCATTGCGCCACCGCCTGGCGTGGCAGGGTTAGGTGAACCTCGGTGCCGTCCTCCGAGCTGCTCTCGATGGTGGCCTTGCCCCCATGGCGCTCCATTCGTCCGACGATGGAGCCGCTGATTCCGACTCCGA
>JAAELU010000081.1 GCA_024226255.1 bacterium
CGTCTTTCGGGTGGGCAACGGGAATGAATCCGGAGGATTTGCAGGAACGATCACCGGAAACGGCAGCCTGGTGAAGCTGGGCAATGCCCTTCTGGAGTTGAATGGAGCGAGCACCTACTCCGGCGACACCACCATCAATGCCGGCACTCTTCGCGTCGGCAACAGCACGGGATCAGCCACCGGAACGGGGCTCGTGACCGTAACCAACAACGCCGCCCTTGACGGGACCGGCTCGGTCGGCGGGGCGGTCACGGTCGACTCCGGCGGCACCATCGCTCCCGGAACGTCCGTCGGCACCCTCAGCGTCAGCGGAGGTCTCACGTTGAATGGAGACTTTGTCTGCGAGATTGATGGAGCCACCGCCGACCAGCTCGCGGTTGCCGGCACCCTTGATGTCACCGGAGGCGACCTCGAGATCTCCATTCTCAATCCTCCCACCAGTGGAAGCTACGTCATCGCCACCGCGGGAACCGTGACTGGGCCGTTTGCAAACGTGACAGGACTGCCGGACAGCTACGTTCTGAGCTACTCCGCGGGCGCCGTCACGATCGAGATCCCCGACCTCCTCTACGTCGATGAAAATGCCGCTCCCGGCGGCGACGGCCTATCCTGGGCCACCGCCTTCGACGACTTGCAGGACGCGCTCACCCTCCCCTTGACCGACACCGACATCTGGGTGGCCCAGGGCACCTACCTGCCGGACACCGGGACGGATCGTAGCGCGGCCTTCCAACTGCTCGACGGGGTGGAAGTTCTCGGCGGATTCCCCACCCCGGACGGCGGCACCCCCGATCCCGGCCTCGGCGACCGCGATCCCGACGCCTACCCGACCATCCTCAGCGGCGACCTCGACGGCAACGACGGCTCCGGCGCTCCGACCGGGAACAACGCCTATCACGTGGTCACCAGTTCAGGCACGGATGCCACCGCCATCCTCGATGGATTCACCATCACCAACGGGCTCGCCGACGGCGTGGACGCTGACAGCGACGGCGCGGGCCTCTTCAACGTCTCCGGAAGCCCGATCGTGAGAAACTGCCTCTTCACCAATTGCGTCGCCGACCGCGCAGGTGGCGGTGTCTTCAATGAGGAGACCGATGCCGCGCCCGTCTTCGAAGACTGCACCTTCCTCTCCAACGTGGGCGTGCTCGGCGGCGCGATGCGAAACCGCGCCGGCTGCAGCCCCACACTCAAAAGATGCCTGTTCCAGGAAAACACCAGCCCGACATCCGCCGGTGGCGCCATGAACACCGGCTCCCAGTGCACCGTCACTGCCACCAACTGCGCCTTCCTCGGCAACCGGGCCGCCAAGTGGGGTGGAGCCGTCAACCATGGCGCCACCAACAGCACCGCCACCTACACCAACTGTCTCTTTTCCGGCAACCTCGCTGACGACGCCGCGGACGTTGAGGAAGGCTACGGCGGCGCCATCGCCAGCCGCAACAGCGCGGTCGTCACCCTTATCAACACCACGATCAGTGGCAATGGCGCCAGCCACGGCGGTGGCGGAATGATGACCAGTAACGGAGGAAACATCGATCTCACCAACAGCATCGTCTGGAACAACCTCGCCGTCGGCGTCACCACCGGCCTCTCCTCCTCCTATCTGAACTACGATGCCGGTGCCACCACCACCTTCTCCCACTGCTTGGTCGAGAACGCCACCGCCACCGATCTGAGCGATGCAACCAATAGCCTCGACGGCACTGATCCCGCCAACGATCCGCTCTTCGTGATCGAGGCCGATCCCGCCACCGCGCCGACCGTCCTGGGCGACTTCCGACCGATGGTTGCCTCCCCAGCCCTGGAAGTCGGCGACAATGCCGCCAACACCGAAGCCACCGATCTCCTTGGCAACCCGCGCATCATCGACGAAGATGCCAACGGCACTGCTACGATTGACCTGGGGGCTTACGAGAACGCAGCACCCATCGTCCAGAATCCCGTCGATATCCTCAACATCCGATTTACAGGTGAATCCGTCGTCGATTCGATCGATCTCTCCGAAGTATTCAGCGATCCTCTTTCGGGAACTCTGAGTTTTGCGATCGTTTCCAACGACAATCCCAGTCTGGTCTCGGTCATCGTTGGAGCTGACGGGGTGGCGGACTTGACCTCCACAGGATCGGAATCCGGAACCGCGACACTCGTATTCTCTGCCACCAACTCATTTGGTACCCGTGAGCACACCATCGTCTTCACCCTGAGTCTGCCGACGATCTACTACGTCGATTCCCAGGCCGGTTCCGGCGGCGACGGTTCCACTTGGGCCGACGCCTTCGATCATCTGCAGGATGCCTTGGCAGTGGTGCTCGCCGATGACCAGATCTGGGTGGCGCAAGGAACCTACTACCCGGATGAAGGAAGTGGCCAGACCGACGACGACCGCGTGGCCTCGTTTGAACTCATCGACGATGTCGCCATCTACGGCGGCTTCCCGGTCGGTGGGGGCGACGGAACCTTTGAAGCCCGCGACCTCTCCACCGCCACGGTCCTCTCCGGTGATCTCCAGCAGGACGACGATTCCACGGGCACAAACGACAACGCCTATCACGTTGTGCAGGCCGCTTCCTCCGTCACCGAACTCGCCATCCTCGACGGGTTCACGATCACCGCCGGCAAGGCCAATAGTTCCTTGCTCCCCAATTCTAGAAAACGCGGCGGCGGGTTTTACTGCAGCGGCGCACCCGTCATCTCCAACTGCTTGTTCAACGGCAACTTTGCCAAGACATATGGCGGGGCGATCTACAACAATTCCGGCTCCTCCTCCCCAAACATCTCCGACTGCTCATTCTCGGAGAACTCGGCCGACGACCTAGGCGGGGCTATCTACAACACAACCAACGCATCGCCCTCCATCACCGACTGCTCCTTTTTGGACAATTCAGCCGATACCCGAGGCGGCGCGATCTACAACAGCTCCGTCAAATCGATCTCCATCCTCAACTGTTCTTTCACGGGCAATTCCTCCGGATCCACTGCTGGGGCGATCTTCAACATCAACGCCTCGGCAACCGACATCACCGGCTGTTCTTTCGAAAACAACTCGGCCGACTGGGGCGGCGGGGCGATCTACAACGACTCGGTCTCACTGGCCATCCACAACTGCTCGTTCACGAACAACACCGCCTCCGACGGCGGAGCGATCGTGAACGACGACGCCTCCTCACCCTACATCACCGACTGTGACTTCTCGGGCAACTCCGCCGACGACGACGGCGGGGCGATCGTGAACTTCGACGGCGCACCGGAGTTTTCCAGTTGCACCTTCTCGGGCAACTCCGCCGCCGCCGACGGTGGGGCGATCTACGAAGGCTCTGAGTCCAGCGCATCGACCTTCATCAACTGTATCTTCTCGGGTAACTCTGCCACCAACGATGGCGGAGCGATCTACCACAGCTCTGACTCCGTTGGAGCCACCCTCACCAACTGCACCCTCTCGGGAAATTCCGCAGACCGCGGCGGGGCGTTCTGTAATCTCGCCATCAGCGCCTCGCCCAGATCCACCCTCACCAATTGCACCTTGTCGGGCAATTCTGCCGGAACCAACGGCGGGGCGATCTACAATTCCTCCGCCTCCGCCAAACCCAAGCTCATCAACTGCGTCATCTGGAATAACATGGCAAACGGCGACTCGACCTCCGCCTCCGCCTCAATTCAAAATGGCCAATCCTGGAGATACTCCTACTGCCTGGTCGCCAACCTCGACCTCACCGTCACAGGAACGGCCAACCTCGACGGCACCGATCCAGCCAACGACCCGCTCTTCTTCCTCGGAGTTGATCCCGCCACAGCCCCCACCACTGACGGCAACCTGCGCCTCTTGGCCGCTTCGCCTGCGATAGATATCGGCGACAATACAGCCAACACGGAGACCACCGACCTCGACGGCAACTCTCGCATTCAGGGTAGCGTCATCGATCTGGGGGCCTACGAAAACGCGACGCCCTACGCGCAGGATCCCGTCCAGGAATTCGAAGTTCACATCCCCGCCGGCGAGTCCGTCCCCTGGCCCCTCGATCTTGCCGACGAGTTCACCGATCCGCTCGGAGGAACCCTCGCCTTCGCCCTCGCCAGCAACAGTGACCCGGGCCTCGTCTCCGTCACGCTCGACGCCAACGGCCTGGCCGACCTGGCCCTCTCCGGGACCGGAACCGCCACCCTCGTCTTCTCGGCCACCAACGCCCACGGCACCGGCCTCCTCAGCGTGACCTATACCCTCGCCCTGCCTGCGACTCTCCACGTCGACTCCCAGGCCGCCCCCGGGGGCGACGGAACATCCTGGGCCAACGCCTACCAGCATCTGCAGGATGCCCTGGCGGTCGCCCTCGCCAACGACCAGGTCTGGGTGGCACAAGGAACCTACTACCCGGACGAAGGAACCGGACAAGCGAATGACGACCGCGATTCCACCTTCGATCTCATCGACGGCGTCGCGACCTATGGCGGCTTCCCGGTTGGCGGCGGCGACGGCACCTTTGAGGCCCGCGATACCTCCGCCGCCACTATCCTCTCCGGTGACCTCATGCAGGACGACGAACCCACCGGCACGAGCGACAACGCCTACCACGTCGTCCAGGCCGCCTCATCCGTCACCGAATTCACTCTCCTCGACGGATTCACGATCACCGCCGGCAATGGCACCGGACTTCTCTGTGATTCCAGTTCACCCACCATCTCCCATTGCACCTTCTCGGGCAACGAGGGCATCTCCGGCGGGGCGATCGGCAACTTCGACGGCTCACCCGCCTTCACCAACTGTTCCTTCTCGGGTAACAAGGCCACCTACGGCGGAGCGATGTTCAGTGCATTGGGCGCACCCACCCTCATCAACTGTTCCTTCTCGGGCAACAAAGCCACCGCCGATGGCGGTGCGCTCTACTGCTCCGACACCTTACCCACCCTGATCAACTGCATCGTCTGGAACAATGAAGCAAATGGAGTTTCCGAC
>JAAELU010000082.1 GCA_024226255.1 bacterium
GCCGAGGATGTTGACATAGCCGGTGTCGTACGGGTCGATGATGGCCCGCCAAGTACCGTCGAGCGATCGCCGCTGCCGGCACGCCAGGTTGGTCAGTAGGACAGTGTTGGCCGACACCTTCGGGTTCAGGAGTTGTTCCACCGAAGCAGTCTGTCACCAAGTCCCAACTCCTACCCGCCTCCCCCGTCGCTCCCGCCCGACGATCCGTCGCTATGACCGGACAGGCACTGCCGGTGCGGCAGGGGGTACCTAGTTGGTCAGTTCCTGCTTGGTGTATTCGCCCGCTTCCCATGCAGAGCGGAGGGCGAACTTCTGGATCTTGCCCGACCCCGTCAGGGGGAATGCGTCGAGGCCGAACCAGCGGGCGGGGGTCTTCTGGGGTGACAACTCGGCCCGGATGAAGTCACGCAGTCCGGCCACGGTGGGGGCTTCGACTCCGTCAGCGAGCCGGATGAAGGCGGCCACGGTCTCGCCCCAGCGCTCGTCGGGCAGTCCGACGACGGCAACCTCGGCGATGGCGGGATGCTTCATCAGTACCTCCTCCATCTCGGCGGGGAAGAGATTCTCGCCGCCCCTGATGATCATGTCCTTCAGGCGTCCGACGATGCGGCAGTAGCCGCGGCTGTCCATTGTGGCTAGGTCGCCTGTGCGGAGCCAGCCATCGGGTACGAGGGTTTCGGCTGTTGCGTCTGGGTTGTCGAAGTACTCGATCATGGTGAAGAAGCCGCGAGCCCAGAGCTCGCC
>JAAELU010000083.1 GCA_024226255.1 bacterium
CAAGGCGCTGGAGGAAAAGGTTGGCGCTCACTATGGCTGGAGCGCCGAGGACTCGGCGGCCAACATGTACATGGTGGCGCTCAGTTCGCTAATGATGGCAATGCGGATCCAGACCGTTGCCCGCGGCTGGGATCCACGGGATTTCGCCATCGTCCCCTACGGCGGCGGCGGCGCGCTCTACGCCTGCGATCTGGCGTGGGAGATCGGCGTCGGCTCGGTGATAGTTCCGCCGTTGCCGGGCTACGCCTCGGCCTTCGGCGCGATTCGCGTCGACGTCAAGCACGAGTTCACCCATCCCATCCACAAGGTCGAGGATGAACTGGAATACGACTGGCTCAACGACCAGATGGATACGCTGGCGGAGCGCGCGCGCGCGACCTTGGCCAAGGAAGGCGTGCCGGAGGACATGATCACGATCGGCCGCTATGCCGATGTCAAATATTTCTCGCAAAGCCGTTTCTTCACCGTCGAAGTCGCGGATGGCCGGATCGACAGCCTCGATCCCATCTCCCAGCAGTTCATGGACGATATGAAGGCCGAGTACGGCTACAACCTGCCGCCGGGCTACACTCCGATGGAGGTCGTCAACCTGCGCGTTATCGCCAGGGGCGAGATCGTCAAACCCGACCTGCCCAAGCTCGAACCCGGCGGTTCATTGGACGATGCGCGCAAGCCGTCGCGCCAGGTCTGGTTCAAGGACTCCGGGTTCATCGACGCCGATATTTACGAACGCGGCCGCCTGCCGGCCGGGGCAAAGTTCGACGGGCCCGCGATTATCGAGCAGCCCGACACGACGACGGTGATGCCGCCGGGTACCCATTGCACCGTCGACGAATACAGTAATCTCATCATCAAAGTCGATCGCTAGGAGGCAACCATGTCTGAGCAGTCGCAGCCAAAAGTCAAAGAGAGCCTGTCGCAGATCGAGGGCCTCAATATGGACCTCATCACCTTCGAAGTGATGCGCAACGCTTTCGTCGCCGCATGCTATGAGGCGTCGACCACCATCGAGCGGATCGCCTATCACCCGGTGATTGGAATGGGACGGGATCGCTCGAACGCGATCCTGACCGCCGACGCGCGGCTGGTCGCTCACGGCCATACCGACGCGGCCGCCCACTATGCGTCTTTCGAGCCATCGGTTACCGAGCTCAAGAAGGACATCCCCATGGACACGATGAAGCCAGGGGATACCTACATTTTCAGTGATCCGTATCGGACCGGCTCCCACGTCAATGACGTGCGCATGATCCGGCCGATTTTCTTTGAGGGCGAGATCGTCGCCTTCTCGTGCACTGTCATCCACTGGGCCGATATGGGCGGACCGATGCCCGGTACCTTCAATCCCGAAGCGACCTCGTGCTACGCCGAAGGCATCCGCATCCCGCCCTTGCGCCTGTTCAAGAACAACGAGCTGGACGAGGAGCTGTTCAGCCTGATCGAGATCAATATCCGCGGCGGCGTCGAGCGGCGCGCCGATCTGCGGGCTCAGTTCGAGGCGGCCAAGCTGATCGATGCCCGCGTCGTCGAACTATGCGAGAAATACGGCAAGGACACGATGTTCTTGGCCTTCGAGGAGCAGTTCAATTACACCGAACGGCTGATGCTGGCCGAACTCGAGGCGCTGCCCGACGGCGAGTGGGAGTTCGAGGATTTCGGCGATCAGGACGTGATGGCCGAGGGCAAACCGCCGATCCGGGTCCACTGCAAGCTGACCAAGAAGGGCTCCAAGCTGAGCTTCGATTGGACCGACTCCGGTCCCCAGCCCCAGGCCTCGTGGGGTGGCAGCCGGGCAACCTTGATCGGCGGCAATTATCTCGGCTTCATGATCTGCTTCCCGCAGCTCTTCCCGCTCAACCATGGCATCATCCGCAACCTCGAAATTCTCTCCAAGAAGGGCACTTGCGTCGATGTCGTGTGGCCGGCGCCGACCACCGGCTATTGCTCCGGCGCGTTCGACAAGGTCGAAGCCATAACCATCGGTTGCCTCGCCGGCGTCATGGCCAAGGACCAGCCGTGGCGGGTCTACCCGGCGGCGGTCAGCCTGACCAA
>JAAELU010000084.1 GCA_024226255.1 bacterium
CAACCGACAACCCGGTGGAATCTGCTCTCCCGTCACAGGAACGAACCCCGGCGGCACCTGACGGACCTTCTCACGAAAGAAACGGCGAACCTTCTCGGCCAGCTTTCCTTGCATCATTTCCTCAACACGGACCAAAGAAATCCCAGAGGTAGAAAAAGAGACCTCCGACTCCGTTGACTATTCTTGTACTTCTAGCAGCCCTTCCAAGTGCTCGCGTGGTGAAGCACAGTTCCTGTGCGGTTGGAGCCTTCAGCGACCAGAGTACGAATTGGCTCGTGCGACCGCGGGCAGCAGCTCTTCCAGCTGCCTCGACTCCTTCTCTCGCTTGCCTTACCAACCGACTGGATTGCGGGCCGGACCTATCCGGTAGCCTGTACTTCATCTCAACCCACACAACGCAGTTCGCTAGAGTCAACACAACGTCGAGTATGCTCGCGCCCAATGCCGCCTGACCAACGTACTTCAACCCTGGAATCTTGGTGGCAAGCTCTCGAAGGACACGCAGCCCGACGGCTTCCGAGTAACGCCCCAGCGCCCGCCAGAAATTGCCGATGTTCCCCCTCGCGAATCGGGCAACCACTCTCGGTCCCATGCCCTTCACGATCGTCAGCGCTCTAGCCGAAAGAGTGACCAGTGTCTCAGGGAGGTTGATCCGGCCTGAAGGATCTATCCAGTTCGCGGGATTGTTTCGTGCATAAAGATAGGGATGCTGGGTGACGGGTTCGAGAGCAGAACCGAGAAACGGGTCCATCGAAAGCAGGCGACCGACCTCGGACTGCATCCAGCGTGCACGCAAGTATGTCTGCTCGGTAGCAGGATCGCGCTGCTCGCCGGCAAAGAGGAACGGACTTAGATCGCTCCCGAAATGCTCGAATAACTCCCCGAAGGCCTCGTAGGCGTAGGTGTCTACAAGAGCTGCAGTGGGCTCGGTCAGGGCACGCACTGATCCGATGTGATCGCCATGAACGTAACGTTCCCCTCCATCGCGGAGAATTCCGAGCAGCTGGTCGCCGCGCGCGTAGTTTGCTGCCAGGACTTCAGTGTCGGTGATCTCGGCGACAACCTGGCTCAGCGGCCCGGACGTGTCAGTCACATACTCGGTTTTGGTGGTCACGCCGTTACTGCCCGGCGTCACTGCGGCCGCAATGCGGACGCCGTCGGCGTCGTAGGTGCTGCCGACCACCGCCCCGTTTGGCAGCTCGACCGAGATGAGGCGATTCTCAGCGTCCCACCTGTAGGTTGACGTCCCCTCGGACCCGGACCTCGAGATCAGGTTGCCGTTGGCATCCCAACCGTAGGTTGTGACAGCTCCTCCGATCACGGTTTCGCTCACCAGCCGGTCTCGAGCGTCATAGGCGTATGCGATCGAGCTGACCGATCCTTCGAAATCCGTGCGGTTCTGGGTCAGCCGGTTGCCGACCGTGTCGTAGCTGAAAACGTTTTCATAGCGCAGCGCCCCATCGGCATCGGTCACCCTTTCCCCGATCATTCGGTAGAGCTCGTCGTATTCCCAGGCCCGAACGGTCCCGTCCTGCTCGGCTACCGATTCTCGATTCCCTGTCGGCCCTAGGGAGTAGGTATAGTCTTGGAGGATGGTGCCGTCAGAGGCTTCGGTGTGGAGGTTCAACAAACGGCCAATCGCGTCGCCGGTGTAACTAGTGACGACGCCGTTCGGATAGCTCACGGAAGCTCGCCGGCCTGCTGCGTTGTAGCTGAAGGCATAGGTCCCGCCCCGGGCGTCGGTGACGGTGGTCATTCGACCTAGCGCATCGTATGTGTAATCCGTCGAGTGGTTGCCTTGAGCGCCGAGATCAGCCGTCAGCTGCGTCCGGTTACCGGCCGCATCCCAGGTGTAGCTGAGGGCCCATCCTTCGGGAGCAGACATCAATACCAGGCGATCCCGGTCGTCGTAGGCGTAGCTCGTGACCCCCCGAGAATCGGTCGCGGTGGCTCGTTGCCCCGCCAGGGTGTAGGTGAAGCTCACCGAAATCCCGCCGGGGTAGCTCCGGCTCGTCAAATAATCGTTGACGTCGTAGGCGTAGGTCGTCGTGACGCCGCTGAAGTCGGTCCTCGAAATCCGGTTGCCGGCCACGTCGTAGGTGAAGCTCTCGGTCGCCCCGCCCGGCAAGATCCGGCCGGTCCGCCGGCCCAGCCGGTCGTAGGTGTAGCGGGTTGTATGCCCGTTGGCGTCGGTCTGCGACGTCCGGTTCCCCTGTTCGTCATAAACATAGCGGGTGATCCCTCCGACGGCGTCAGACACCCGGATCAGCCGACTCAGAGCGTCATAGCCGAGCTCACTCCGCACCCCGGCTTGGTCGACCGCTGCAGTCTGCCGGCCGATGTCGTCGTACTCACGCGACATCGTCGTCCCGTCTGGCAGAGTGGTCGCGATAAGACGACCGGCATCGTCGTAGCTAAAGGTCGTCGCTTGGCTCAGTTGATCGGTGATTGACGTCTGATTGCCGGCGGCATCGTAAGACAAGCTTGCTGTCGTGTGACCGAGAGCGTCGATCACCTGGGTTATCCGGCCGGCAGCGTCAAATACCTGGCTTGTCGTGTACCCGCGCTCGTCAGTTGAGGCGACGAGCTGACCGGCGGCGTCGTAGGTTGAGGCGATGGTCGTCCCGTCCGGGTGCACCGTTCTCAGCAAGTGGCCGATGGGGTCGTAGTTGAAGGTCGTCACTCTACCGGCCCGGTCGGTGACCGCCGCGATTCGTCCTTCGGCGTCGTAGCTCCGGGTTTCGACCAACCCGTCGGGGAAATGGGTCTCTGTCTGACGGCTGGCGTTATCGTAGACGAAAGTGGTCTCCCGACCCAGTTCGTCAATTCTCGAGAGCATTGCGCCCAGCAGGTCGTAGGTCGCTCTCGTCATCGAGCCGTCGGGCAAGATCGTCCGGGTCGGGCGACCCAGGGCATCCAGCTCTCGGGTCGTCGTCAGCGTTTCGGTTGTGCCATCCGCCAGCGTCCGACTCGTCGTCTGGGAGATTACGTAGCCGATGCCGTCGTAGGTCCAGGTCGTCTCGGTCCCCATCGCATCGATGGCCAGGATCTGGTTTCCGGCCGCGTCGTAGCCAAAGCTCGTTGCGTTGCCGAGACCATCCGTCATCCGGAGAATCTCCCCCCGAGAACCGTATGTGAAAGTATCAGTGCTCCCGAGCGGATCAGTAATGCTCAGAAGGTTGCCCCGGGAGTCGTAGGCGTTTGTGGTGATCTTGTTTCGAGGATCGGTGATCGTCGTCGGGTTGCTCCGCGAGTCGTAGGTAAAGCTCGTGGTGTTGCCAAGCGGATCCGTCATCGAGACGAGGTCGCCGCTCGAGTTATAGACGTTGGTGGTCGGATTGCCTAGCGGGTCGATCTCGGTCAACAACCGGTCCTTGCCGTCGTAGGTGCGAACGGTGACGTTCCCCAGCTCATCTGTCTCCCGCAGCACGTTGCCTCGCGAGTCATACTCGAGGACCGTGGCAAAGCCAAGGCGATTCGTCACTATTTCGCGGCGGTTGCCGAGGTCGTGGTCGAGCCGCAGCGCCCGGCCGTTGGCATCGATGATCTTGATCAGGCGACCCTCGTCATTGTACTCGGACCGGACCGCTCGCACTCCCAGTGGATCGATGATGTCGAGCAAGCGATGGTGGCCGTCGTAGGTGAAACGGGCCACGGCTCCCTCCCGGTCGGTGAAGCTGATGAGGTCTCCCGCCGCGTCGTAGGCGTAGGTCATGATCCGATCCATGGGATCGGTAATGCCGGTGATCCGACCTTCGGCGTCACGGTCGAAGGCGACGCTCCTGCCGCTCGAATGGGTAATGCCGGCGGACGTGATCGACAGCTGATTGCCGTTCGGGTCCTCAAGCAAGGTCACGCCATCGTTCAAGCTGAGCTCGAAGACGCGGCCGTCTCGGGTCGTCAGGCGTACGTTCTCCGGCTCATAGGGCTCGAAAGCGTCGACGTTGATCACTTGATCGGAGCCGTTCTCGTAGAACACCTGATCGTTGCCGATGATCTCGAGCGTGGTGCCCGGCAGCGGACCGTCGATGAAATCGAAACGGGCTGTGGCGAAGCAGCCGCCGCTGGTCGAAGGCACGCCGTTCGCCAACTGCAGGGCGAAGCGGTAGACCTCCTGGTCGGAAAGGCGCACAACGGTCAAGTGCGACTTCGACTCCAGCACGGTGTCGCAGGGCAGGAAGCCGGTCTGGAGCTGCCAGCCGTCGCCCGGAGGGCGGTTGTTGCGGTAGGAGCCCTGGCGGACATCGAGCGTCCAGCCAACGCCGAAGTCGCGCTGCTGTCTGTCGCGGCTATCGTAGGTGCGGATCACCTCGATGTCGAGACCGGAGAGTCGCACTGCGAGGTCGACGAAGGAGAGGGTGAAGTGACCGATCTTCATCTGGCCCTCGACCGACACGGCGATCGACTCGGACACCTGTTGGCCCTGGACGTCAGTCGCGGTGAGGTCGAGCTCGTAGAGGCCGTTGAGCAGGAGCGTCGGATCGAAGTTGGCGAGGACGGTGCCGGTCACCGGTGCGTTGCCAGTGGCCAGGGTGACGGCGTCGCCGTCGCCGATCGGGCGCGAGGTCAGGGTCCAGCTCTCGAGGCGATCGCTGTCGACGGTGCCGAGGACGTCGGTCGGCTGGGTGACGACGGCGAGATCGGCGGGCGAAGCGATAGCGACGGTAGGCGGCGGGCCCTCGTTGCGGATCTC
>JAAELU010000085.1 GCA_024226255.1 bacterium
TATCGATGCCCCGGTAGCGATAATGCCGTTTGGTGCACTTGCTATTGCCAATGCTCTTTCGCTGACCACCGGCATTGTTCTCGGCGATGCATTTCGCCAGCAGCCGCTCGATGAGCCGCTCCGATTCCTGACACTGGCCCGCGACGGCCGCTGGCTGCTACTCCAATCATCGTTTCCTTCTGTGGCCCACTTTGCGGTGGCGACGATCATCGCCGCCTTGGCCGGGGCCGAAGCCCTGGGCTACGCCGAGGCGGCCCGAGTTGTGGCTCAGCCGGTATTGGTGCTTGCCACCGGCCTCACCGCAGTGCTCTCGCCACGAGCCATGGAGGCGGCCATGCATCGGGACCTTGCCTCCGCCCGCCACACCCGCCGGGTCTACATGGCAGTGATGACCGGAGGCGGGCTGTTGTACATCGCCGCGGCGGCGGCTCCGTGGGCTCTCAACCCAATGCAGTATCTCGTGCCATCTGCCTACGTCATCTCCGGCTTGGTGGCGGTGACAATCGTGGCGAACCTCATCTCGGCCGCCATGTATATCGACGTCAACGAATTGTTGGGAGCCCAGAAAGCAAGAGCGATGGCCGGTATCGCCATCTTCACCAGCCCCATCCTGGTGGTCCTTGCGTTCACCGCGACGGTGACAGAAGCATTTGCCAGGCCACTCGGCAACGGGCTACGCGATGTCTTTCAGGTGATCCGGTACCGCACGACGCTCAACCGGCATTACAGCCACGTCACTGCCTCCCGCCGCGATTCAGTGGCGCAATAGCCAACTGCCCGCAACGGCCGCAGGATGGGGAGCCAATGAGGGGTTGCTGACGACCTTCTCCTCCCAGATCGCATGGGTCATCGCTTTCCACGTCATCGCCGTCGGCGTCGCGACAAGCGGGCCATGCATCTCCCGGGGAATAAGGTCTGGAACCTCGTAGCGCTCCCAGAACCCGGTCAGCGGCCCGTCCTCGTAGTAGCGAGTGAAAGGGAGCGCGGTTGCCAGCTTGCGCTTGTTTGCCTTGTATGCGGGCACTCGCCGCGTGAGTAGTTCTTTTAGCATCCACTTGCCGGACAATCCCTTGTAGTACCGCCTGCCTGCGGGCACCTTGAGGTGTTCGGAGATCACCCGCCAACTCGAATACGGCTGCACCTGGCGCTTGCCGATGGCCTGCACGGCGTGATTTCCCGCCATTGCCAGGTCGGCAAATATGTAGCGCCACTGCGTCACCTCGATGTGTCGCAGGAACCGATCCCCCTCATCTGTTTCGAGGTCAACCCGCTCAGCGACCTCGTCGAGCATCCGCAAGTTGAGTCGGGTGATCGCCTTTTCCCCGAGCATCCGCTGAGGCATGTCGGTAACTCCGTCGTACTCCAGAGACGTCCCGGCATAGCCGTTTGGAGAACTGGCCGGCTGGGCAAAAAGGGCGGCATACTCGTTGACCTGTGCTGCCCGCCGCCCAACCGGACCCGGTATGGACCCGAGGCCCCGTAGTGTCGCTTGTCCGATTCCTCCTGAGAGTATCGAGGCAACCCGCCGGATACCGCGCCCGGATCCGAACACACTGTCTGCACCATCGCCAACCATGAACAGCGAAGACGGGTGCTCGTACAGGCTCGATAGAACCGGGGTGACGTAGCTCTCCACGGGCATACCCAGCGTCTCGATGTTCTCCCCGAGGCGACGGAGGTAGTCGGTCTCATCGAGTTGGATCTCCTCGATGGTCCGGCCGAGTTGGCGCGACGCCTCTCTGGCGTACTCAGTTTCGATGTCGAACTCGGGGCTGCCCGGGACCACGGTGATCGCCGTCCCGCTGCCCTCCAGATAGCTGAGCAAGAGGGTCGAGTCGACGCCTCCCGAGAACCCAGCGCCAAGATCCGCTATGGACCGCAGCGGAGCAACCACATCTTCAAAGGCCCCGTCGAGCCGATCAAGGTGACGGTCCATCGGCTCATCGGTGACAGTAGATGTGTGCCGGCTGAAGCAGACGACATTGGCTGTGCCGGCATCCAAGTCGATGTCGACTCGGTCTCCGTTGAGGAGTCGGTCCACCCCACGAGCGTATGTGGATCGGCCGTACACGGCGGCACCGACGTAGTGCTGAACCAGTGCATCGTCTGACATCTTCCGGTCGGGTTCCGGAACGGCGACGATGGCATTGCGGAAGTGGTCGGTGACGAACCAGCCGCCACCGGGGACCTGTGCGTAGTACAGCTCATTGAGGGCCATCAGACCCTTCCACGCCGTGACCGCGGATGGCTCCCCATCGGTCAAAGCGACAAACACAACGCTTGCGTCTCGCTCACGATGAACAACCTCGTCACCGGCAACGCCGGGGTCGACCGCGGTAGCCAATCGATCCAACGCCGCACCGGACACCGCACTCGCAAACCACACGCCGCGGGGACCCTCTCGTCGCTGTGTCTCGGGGTAAGTGAAGGAAACCGCAAGGGTTGGACGATTGCTCGGGACCTCAGCCATGGTGACCCACCGCGGCCGCGTTGATGAACCGGCTGTGATTGTGCCAACCGGAGACCATGAACAAGGTCAGGATGGCGTGATAGAGCAGCGGTCGGCTTTCAACGCCGTCGAGCCACTCATGTACCTGACCGAGCTTGCGGTGATCCCACAAGACGCATGAGTCGATTTCGGAGCGGACGTACTCGCGGTTCTCCGCGACGAACCTTGCGCCGTCAAATGCAAAGTAGTGCTTGCCGATCTTGTCCGAGTCGTAGTCGAGGAAAGCCAGCAGCATGCGGCGCAGCAACACCTTGTTGATTCCCCGCTTCCTGTCGTAGCGGTGTTCCTCTGGCAGATTGAAGTAGTAGTCCGCGATGTCGCCATCGCACCACGGGACCGACGGCTCGTGACCGATGCTGCGGGCTGCCAGCACATGCTTCTTCATCGATGCGGGCGGCGTCGCGTACCTTTCGAGAAACGCATAGGCGTCGAACAGGCTGAGATGGGCGGTGTCTTGCGAAAGCTGAGCCCAGAAGTCACGTGTGTCGACAGCATCCGGCATGAACTCGCGGCTCTCATGGAACCTGATCATGCGACCCGAAAGCGCTGTTTCCAGCCGACTCCTCGCCAGGTAGTTGATCGGAGAATCGACTGCAGTGTGTCGCTGCGCAAAGTCAACAACCCGCCGGCCCCGGAACCGGAGTCGTGTCTTCGCCGTCCATCGGCTCGTCACCGGAAAACCCATGTAGGCGTCATTGCCGCCACCATCGATAACCACACCTTCAGTCGAACCCGCACCAGCCGTGGCCAACACGTACGGGATCTGCGCAAGATCGGTACTGGGCAACGGGGAGGCCTCGAAGAACCTGGTCAGCGTTGCGGCGACCCGCTTCGGGTCTTCTGGCAGTTCCACGATGTGGTGTTTCAACCCGAGGCGCTTGCAGACCTCCGCCGCTATCGCCGGCTCGGGATCACCAACTCCCGAGCTGTAGGTGACACAGGGAATGTGGGTGTAGCCCGCTTCGGCCAGTGCCAGCGCAACTGCTGCCGAATCCTTGCCCGAGCTCAGCATCAAGAACCCTTGTCCAGCCGAGCCTTCCACCTCTCTGGAGGTCGTTTTGGTCAGAAGGTCAAGCAGGGTCCGCTCGCTGGGTACGGCGTCCTCGGTGGATCTTGCGGGAAACCACGGATAGTCGCACTCCAGCTCGACACGGGGTTCATCGCCCTCCCACGACACTTCTGCCCTGTCGCCCATGGTCAGCGAGTAGATGTCTGCGAACTCGCTGAACGGTGGCGGCACCAAACCGTGGTGAAGCAGCGAACTGATCCCAAATGAGCTCAATGGAGGGGCGGCCTGCTTGCTGTGCAGGTGATCGAGCAGCTCGTCAACACGGTCGGCCGCGATGATGCGCCCCTGGTGCTGGCTGAGAAACACCTCGGTAGCCGCGGTCCGGTCACCGCGCACCAGCCAACCATCAGCGGATTTCTCAACGATGCCGGCCCACGCCGCGGGTACACCCTGCGGCGTCGCTCGCATCGCGTTGAGATCAAGCAGCATGTGTGCTCCGACTGTTGGGTTCCTGGCATGTCAACACTACGAGCCGCCGAATGAGTTGCCCACGAAACCCCAACGGTCGAGCGATATCGGCCCAGAACTGGCCAGCATGGTGCCGAACACCGGGTCAGGCACCACCGACTGGTTCAGCCGGTGTTGCGCAGCCCGGCCGCAAGGCCATTGACCGACAACAGCAGGGCCCGACGCAGATCAGGGTTCTGATCATCACCGGCGCGAGCCCGCTCCAGCAGAGAAACCTGCAAGTAGCTGATCGGATCGAGGTAAGTGTCACGAATGGCAAGCGTTCGCTTCAGGACCGGGTAGCGATCGAGCAGCCCGTCATCGCCGGTGATTCTCAATACTTCGGCGACAGCCTGTTCGTATTCACTGCGGATGACGTCGAAAAGCTGCTGGTGCTCATCCTCAACCAGAGACTCGACATACTGAGCGGCGACGGTGAGATCGGTCTTGGTGAGTGTCATCTCGACATTCGAGACGAACGCCCTGAAGAACGGCCATTCGCGATACATGAAGCTCATCGCCTCGCCGACACCGGCCGCCCGCGCCGCGGCCAACCCCGCGCCGACCCCGAACCAGCCGGGAACCACCTGACGAGACTGAGTCCAGCCAAAGACCCACGGAATGGCACGCAGCCCATCCAACCCAACGTTGTCACTGCCACCACCGGGACGGCGGGCGGGCCGAGAACCGATGTTCATGGCCCCCAGCTCCTCGACAGGAGTTGAGGTGAGGAAGTACTCGACGAGTCCCGGCGTCTCAATAAAGTCGCGATACTTCTCGAACGAGGCGGCGCTGATGGTATCCATCACCCGGTCCCAGTCGTCGAGCACCGCATCCGGCTGCCGGGAGCTGCGATGCAATAACGATGCCTCCAGCGTCGCCGCTAGCTGCACCTCTAGGTTGATCAACGCCAGCTCCGGCAAGCCGTACTTGTCAGCGATCACCTCGCCCTGCTCGGTGATCTTGATCCGCCCATCGATGGTGCCCCATGGTTGCGCCATGATCGCTTCACCGGTTGGACCCCCGCCGCGCCCGACCGTACCGCCCCGGCCGTGGAAGAGACGCAGCTCGACCCCGTGGCTGTGGGCTACGTCGCGCAATTCCCGCGAAGCCCGGTAGAGCTCCCATTGCGACGTCGCCAAGCCACCGTGTTTGCTCGAGTCCGAGTAGCCGAGCATGACTTCCTGAATATCGCCACGGCTGGCCACGATCGACCGGTATGCATCGCTCGACAGCATCTGACCGAGCAGTTCGCCTGCATTGCGCACCTCGTCGATGGTCTCGAACAGAGGCACAAAACCAATCCGGGCGATCCCAGAGTGAAGGTCAATGAGACCTGCCTCGCGGGAAAGCACAACTGCTGCGAGAACGTCGTCGGCGCCACGCGTCTCCGAGATGATGTAGCTCTCCATCACATCATCGCCGAAACGGTCCAGCGCCTGGCGAATACCGTGGAATGTGTCGAGGGTGCGTTCCGGCTCGCCCTCGAGGGCGGTGACCAGCGGCGCCAACGGGCGGCGTCCCGCCAACTCCCGATCGAGCCGCGCCAGCCGCGCCATCCGATCGAGATCCGCATAGTCCGTCTCGCCAAGCCGGGAATAGAGGTGGGCCAAGGCCATGTGATGCTTGGTCGAGTGCTCCCGAACATCCATCGTCGCCAGCCTGAAGCCGAAGACCGCAACCCGCCGCATCAGGCGCCGCAATATCCCGTCGGCAATCAGCTCGCCCTGGGCTTCGCGCAGCGAACGATCCATCACCGTCAGTTCCGCAAGCAGCTCATCTGCAGTTGCGTAGTCGAGGCCCGGCTGATGCGATGCACCATCGGCGATGCGGTGGCGAGTATTGATAAGCCGTTGGTGGATGTAGGCGGCCTTTTGCCGATAGGCCTCGCCGGCGGACAACCGGCTGAACCGCTGGTGGACCGCGGGCATCGTCCTGGCGTCATCGTCCAACGACGCCCGCAGCTCCTGGCTGATAGCAACCAGCCGCTCCGACGTGCTCAGTTCGGATGCGAGCTCTTCGAGGGCGGTAATCAGACCCCGCAACGCATGCTCGTGTTGGGCTTCGAGTACGGCCAGCGTGGTGGCCGCCGTGACATTTGGGTTCCCATCCCTGTCCCCGCCAACCCACGTACCGAAGTGCAGCGGTCGCGCATCAAGAGAGAGCGTCGCCCCCGCACGGCCAAGCTGGAAGTCGAGTTCGTCGAAGAGGTCTGGAGCAACTTCGCTGAAGATCTGGTCGAAGTAATCGAGAACGGTGCGAGCCTCATCGATGGGTGCCGGTCTCTCGATCCGCAGCTCATCGGTCTGCCAGATCAAGTCGATCAGCTCGGCGAGCTGACGCTCTGTTCGCGCCATCGCCGAGTCGCTGAGCCGAGGGTCGGCCCGCTGCTCCAGCAGTTCAGCCAGACGCACGATCTTGGTTCGAATGGAGCGTCGCGCCGCCTCGGTTGGATGGGCGGTGAACACGGGACGCACCTCGAGTCGATCGACGACCGCCTGCACCAGATCGCCCGGCACAGGCTCTGCGATAACCCGATCGATCGTTCCCGCCAGGATGCCGTGATCTTGGCTGCGTCGCATCGCATAGTGGTCGAGACGGTGGCTCTGCTCAGCCACGTTGGCCAGGTAGAAGTAGGTGGTGAACGCACGAACGAGCGAGATGATCGTCTTCAGGTCGAGACCGCCGAGCAACTCCAACAGCTCCTCGCGATACGGTGCCGGGTCGCCTGTCTCCTCGGCACTGCGGACCCTCTTGACCAGGGCGCGGACCTGCTCAACCAAGTCGAGCAGCTCTTCCCCCTCCTGGCGAACCAAGGTCTGGCCGAGCAGGTTGCCCAGCAACCGGATCTCGGACCGAAGCTCTGCACTGGAGTCTTGTTCGATGACCATTAGCGGCGAGAGTAGCTTCTCGGCGGAGCAGCCTCGCCCTCAGCGAGTCGATGCCGTCAGTTACTGAATGCCAACGACTGGGCTCGACCCCAGCGTCGCATCAGATCCTGGTAGTGCTCACCGGCGGCTTCCAGGTCGCCGTGTTCTAGGGCCAACAGGCTTGACGCCACATCAGCGGCAGACTCATCTAGTGCGAGATCGCCCTCCGAGAAGAGATCGGCCGTAGAGCCGTAATCGAGCTCGACCATGCCGTCACCGGGAAACCCATCGAGCCACGACGCCAGCGACTTGATCTGTCCGACAACCCCTGGATCGAACCCGACGCCGGAAACGATCTGGGCTGCTCTCTCCACCCGCTGTTTCGCATCAGCCATCTGGGCTCGATAACGAACCGACAGACCTTCGGGCCGCTCGTAGAGCTCTCGTTCCTCGTGGAGGAATGCCGCAAACCAGCGAACGGGGACGTGCCATGGCGAGGTGAGTATGTACGACCGCATCACGGGTGATTGGTCACGCAGGGTCTCGAGCTGACCGCTGGCGTCGACCACGAGGTGCTCGGGGATGAGACCCGCGTCAGGAAACGCGTTGTTGAAGGCAAGCAGACCTTCGAGCATCCGGAGCCTGAAATGACGGGGACACACGTACACCTGGCCACCCCAGGTGACCGAAAACGCATCATCGGCGGCGGACTCTCTCCATAGGAAGAAATCGTCGCCGCGCAGCACCTCGGTGCCGCCCCCGATCCCCGGTTCGTAGCGTGGCAGTGCCCCTTCGAGCAGATAGGAACGAAGCTGGGCAGCAAGAATCATGTCCGAATCCTAACGATTGTGTGACCGTCGCCCTACGGTCGATGACCAAAACTCGGAGCTCAATTGGGTCGGGAGCCACTACA
>JAAELU010000086.1 GCA_024226255.1 bacterium
CCCCAACGCGTGATCGTGGCCTCAAGGTGCTTATCCTCGCCCCTGAACCCCGCCACCGATTCCACGACACGTAGGTTCTCCGGCCGTCGGTACGTCGAGAATCGGCGAGTCGGACGCCCGACGCCGCACGAGTCGGTTCATCGACTTCTTTGGAGTCTTTCGATCCGATTCACCCGGCACCGAACTGTTGGGTACCGGGCTGTTGGGTACTGGGGAGTCATCTGACAGCGCGACCTCCGGCCTTTTCCCGGTATCCGCGCTTTCCTCGACCGTGTCTTGGCCTGGAGACGAACGGTTCGTGTCGGGTGCCGGGTCGGTGTGCAGGATCGAGTTGGGAATCGAAGCCTCGGTCAACAACGGACCGTCGACACCAATAGGAGAGAGCCAACAGTCGGCAAACAGAGCGTCCGCCTGGGCTGCGGAGAACGCATAGAGACCGGCCGGATCCTGCTGCGTGAACTCTTCGTGCGACCCCTGTGCTTCGCGCTGTCTGGCAGCCAGGATCCGGTTGCGGATGGCCGAATGCTGGGAATTCTCCAGCGAGGTCGCCATGCCGCCCCGGATCTGGTTGAGATCCACATAGATGCTGCTCGTCAGCATGGCCGCCTCATCGAGCAGTTTACGACTGCCGAATCGCGCTTCCCAATGATGGCCTTTTCGGTCCATCTCTGCATTACACCGTTTGGCAATCTGCTCCTTCCAGCCGCTTTCAAGGAGGCACTCGCTGCGATTACCGGCGACGGTACCTCTGGCATGGTCGATCACATTCAGCTATTCCTTGATGTGGTGGACTTTGTGCCTGGCTGAGGCGATGTCGCCGACCGGGTCAATGGC
>JAAELU010000087.1 GCA_024226255.1 bacterium
ATCAGATCGCCGGCGACGGTCGCCAGTCCGGTGTTGGCGATGGTGAGGACCGCCGCGGGCGATCCGCTCGCGAAGGTCGAGATGGAAAAGTCTCCGCTGTCGGCTGCGCTGATTCTCCACTTGTCGATGTCGTCGGCTCCGTCGTCGGCCCAGAGATCGAACTCGGCCGGGGTGGCGGCGGGGGCGAGCGCGACGCACTCGGTGGTGTGCAGGGTGGTGAAGCGATAATCGGCGCTTCCCAGTTCTGTGACGCCGTCGGCAGCGGGGTGCAGGGTCATTTGGTCGGCCGTGGGGCGGCCTCCGATAACGGCCGTGTTGTCGGCATGCGACCAGGCGTAGATTCCAATCGCAATGGAATTGGTGTGATTCGCTTCGTTCTGGTACCCGATGCCCACCGCGCCTTGACCCTTGGCGACTCCGCTGGAGCCGAGGGAAACCGCGTCATCTCCGGTGACCACAACGCCGTATCCGATTCCGACCGACCGGCTGACATCCCGATCATAAGTTCCCTGATACACCGGGGCACCGAGGGGGTTGATGGAGAGGTGTCCATCCAAATGTATAGTAGCAACGTTTCCGCTGTCTGCCCGACTACCGAGCATGACGTTGTCCGATCCGGTCTGATTGTTGAGGCCGGCTGCTGCTCCCAGGTAGGTGTTTCGCTCTCCCGTCCCCTCGACCCCTCCCAGGTTGTTGTGATTACCCGCGGCCATTCCGGCGAAGGTATTGTAATTTCCGGTGACGGTGTTGTTTCCGGCAGCGCTTCCCACCATGGTATTGAAGTGTCCTGCTGTCAGACTGGCCCCGGACTCCTCGCCGAGACTGGTGTTCTTGATGCCGGTATCAATGTAGGCAGCCGCCTGGTGGCCAAAGGCGGTGTTGCCCCAGCTGGTTTCATTGCGAAGGAGTGCTTCGAATCCGACTGCGGTGTTCCAGCTTCCGGAGGTGTTCCAACCGCCAGCGTCGGCACCCACGAAGGTGTTCCGGTTACCGGAATCGTTCTGAGCACCCGCCGAGGCACCAAGGAAGGTGTTGTCGTCCCCGCTGGCGTTATTCTCTCCGGCGTGATCTCCGACGACGGTGTTGTCCGAACCCGTGCTGCTGAATTGTCCCGCCCGGCCTCCGATGTAGATGTTGTCCGATCCGGAGAGATGCCGCAGCCCGGCGTAGCGACCGACAAAGATGTTGTCATCGCCGTCCAGGACCGTGCCGCCGATGTCGGGCAGCGGGTTGTTGAGCGGGTCGGCAAGGAAGCTCTCCAATTCCGATCTCGTGTAGCCCCCGGCCGCGCGATAACCCAGGAAGATGTTTCGGTCGGCGGCCTGGGCGGCCCCCCCCCGATTGACCAGGAAGCCGGTGTAGTTTCCGATCATGATGCTCTCCTTACTGTTGGTGAGGTTCGTGCCGGCGTAGTCACCAAGGAGCACATTGTGGTCACCGCTCGTGATGGAGGCACCGGCATCGGTGCCCAGGGTCTCGTTGTCCGTCTGCGCGGATGCGTTGGTGACGCAGAAGAAGAGTGCAACGCCGATGGGAACGAAGGCCTGGAAAGCGACGGGAAGGAGAACTGGGGAGAAGCGTTTCATGAGGTGGTGTGGGTTACTTGGTGGGAGTGGTTGTGCGGGGGGCTTGTTCACGCAGTGCCTCATCGATGAGGCGCTGTCGCGTTGCGATATCCCGGCGGAGCTTGCGGATCTCCGCTTCCTGGCGATCCTTGAGTTCGCCGAGGGTATTGACCGAGGTGATGAGAATCGGGACGAAGGCCCGGTAGTTGACCGACTTGATGCCATCCTCACCATTGGCGGTGACGAGCTCCGGCACGACCGACTCGACTTCCTGGGCGATCAGCCCGGTGTGCCTGCGATCGTCCCGGGCCAGGGCGGGATCCCAGCGGTAGGTCTTGCCGTGAATCTTCGAGACCGTGGAGAGAGCGTCGTCGATCGGCCGGATTTCCGTTTTGAGCCGGCGATCGGAGTTGACGAGGACGTCGCCGGCCACGGTGATATCGCCGCTGTTCTCCAGCGCGAGACGGTCGAGGGGAGTTCCTGATGCCGAAG
>JAAELU010000088.1 GCA_024226255.1 bacterium
CCAAGCCAACACACAAATCACCTACCAAGACAACTTCACCACCATCAGCGATGCAGGATCAACAGGCGACGCCGACTGGAGCAACTCCCCGTGGACCGAGATCGGCGAAAACGACGGACTGGTCTCAGGCCAAATCCAGATAGACACCAACAACCCAACATGCCAAGACAACGCATGCCTGATCATCAACACATCCGCACAAGCAAAGGGCATCGAACGTCGAGTCAACCTGTCAGCAATCCGCTCCGCACAACTCACCCTCCACTACACAACCACCCCGGCCCAGCCAACCGCGGCCACCACCACCACAACAACAACTGTGGCCACCGAAACTGAGCCGGAACCCACAGCAACCACCCAACCCGACCTCGAATCAGAGCCAGCCACCGAACCCGCACCCGAACCCGAACCCGAACCCGAGACTGAACCCGCACCCGAACCCGAAGCGGAGGCGGAGGCGGAGGCTGTCGAGGAAACCGAAACCGAGGCGGAGGCCGAGCCGGAGCCGCCACCTGAACCAGCAGCGGCTGCTACCGGGTTCACGGTGGCCGTTTCGCCTGATGCGGGCGAGACGTGGGTCATCATCGCCACACTGGCGCCCGCTCCTGAGGGCGCCCTCGCTGTGTTCGACATCACCCCATTCGCCACCGAGTCCACTGCAATCCGCATCGCCGGCGGCGACGGCACCGACGACATTCTCTTGCTCGACCGTGTTGAGATCGAGGCCGACATCGCCAACTCGGCGCCGCGCACCCGCAACGACAAAGCCAACGTAGTTCCCGGCGAGACGATCACCATCGACGTTCTCGCCAACGACACCGACCACGACAACGACTCGCTCACACTCACTTCCGTCGAAGACCCCGACAACGGGACAGCCTCTATCGAAGAAGGGGCAATCACATACACGGCTCCAATCGACTTCGATGGCAAGGAGCGATTCAAATACACGGTGACCGACAGTCGGGGCGCAACGGCAACCGGGACCATCGTCGTCACCGTCTCCCCAAAGGTGGACCCAGTCCGCACCCGTGTGCCTCCCACCCCCGAAAAGCTCGCCCTGCCCATGACGTTCGAGCAGAACGTCGGGCAGACCGACCGTGACGTCGACTACTTCGCCCGAGGCAAGGGCTACACGGTGTTCCTCGACAACGGGGATGCCACCCTCGCCCTCGGCAAAGACAACAAGGGCTTCGCCATCCGAATGGACCTCATCGGCGCCGCTGAATCCCCCACCGCGGCCCAGATCGAGCAACAGTCCGGTCACGTCAACTACTTCGTGGGGAACGACCCCAATAACTGGCACACCAACGTCACCACCTACGCCGCTGT
The DNA here is from genome assembly GCA_024226255.1 of bacterium. Taxonomy (GTDB): domain Bacteria; phylum Actinomycetota; class Acidimicrobiia; order Spongiisociales; family UBA5794; genus JAHEJX01. The sequence goes on from JAAELU010000088.1 coordinate 1,333, forward strand.
TGAATACCAAGACGTTTACCCCGGCATCGACGTGCGCTACTACGGCAACGACCGCCAACTCGAATACGACTTCATCATCCACACCGGCGCCGACCCGGCAACAATCAAACTCGGGTTCGATGGCGCCAAGTCGCTGGCAATCGAGGGAACAGGCGACCTGGCCGTCGGAATCAACCGGGGACGCAAAGTCACCTTCTCAGCTCCCGTCGCCTACCAAGACACAGACTCGGGACGAATCCCTGTTACCAGCAGCTACCAGCTGGCGGACAACATCGTCTCATTCCAGATCGGTGACTACGACCCCACCAAGCCATTGATCATCGACCCCACCATTGAATACTCCACCGAAGTTGGCGGCACACTCACCGACCGGGCCAGCGGCATCGCCGTCGACGGCGCCGGCAACACCTACATCACCGGCCACACCGAGCAATCCAGCTACCCCACCACCGTCGGACCATACGGCGCCGGCGGCAGCTTCGACATCATGGTCACCAAACTCAGCGCAGACGGCGCCACTGTGGTGTGGTCCACCATTGTTGGTGGCACCGGCGTCGACAGCGCCGACGACATTCGTGTCGACGCCGCAGGCAACGTCTACGTCTCCGGAGACGCCAACTCAACCGACTTCCCCCTCGCCAACGCCTACGACACGTCGCTCTCGGGCAGCTACGACGCCGTCCTGTTCAAACTCAACCCAACCGGAACCTCACTGCTCTACTCCACCTACTGGGGCGGCACCGGCAGCGCCGACACCGGCCAATCCCTCGCCATCGACGGGACCGGCGCAGCAGTCATGGTCGGTCTCATGGACGGCTCCGGAATGACAACCACCGCCGGCGTCGTCGACACCACATACAGCGGAGCTTCCGAAGGCTACGCAGTCAAGATCGACACCACCGCAAGCGGCGCCGGCTCCCTCGTATGGGCCACCTACCTCGGCGGCAGCGCCGCAGACGATGCACGGGGCATCGACCTCGACGGCACCGGCAACGTCTATGTGTCCGGCTCGACCATGTCGGCCAACTTCCCCCTAAATAGCGGGTATCAGACAACCCATGGTGGTGGCAACGACGCCTTCGTGGCCAAACTCAACCCCACCGCCACCAGTCTGCTCTACTCGTCGTACCTGGGTGGCGACCTCGCTGATGAGAGCTACGGAATAGCGGAGCATTCCGGTCTGATCTACGTGACCGGCTACACCAATTCGACCGGCACCACCTTCCCCACCACCGCCGGCGCCTACCAGACAACCCGCAGCCCAGACCGGGACGTGATCGTCGCCGCGGTCGACCCCAGTCAATCCGGGGCCTCCTCCCTGCTCTACTCCACACTGGTAGGAGGAGACAATCTC
>JAAELU010000089.1 GCA_024226255.1 bacterium
ACCTCCCCCAAACGTTGCCCGCCGAAGACGGCGTACAACGAGGGAGGAGACGCCCAAGCACCGCCCCGCTGAACCGGACATTGGTCCCGTCGCTGCAAACCACCTGCGCCCGTTCCCACTCCCAGTCAGCAACGCTCCGACCACGCTTTGGTGGCGCCCTCCGCTCGTCTCCGCACCTCAGCCGTTCGCTGCTTTCCAGTCGGCGAGGTCCCGGTTCCACTCGGTCCTGGTCCAGTCACGGCAGTCGGGACCCATTTGGATGAACTCGTCGAGGGCTCCGCAGCGGCTGTCGATCTGGAACTGGATCGTCACGATGTTCTCGAACTGGAACAGGTTGGCCCGCAGCTCTGCCATGAAGAAGATCGATCCGTTCGATGTGCTGGCATTGTTGACGAGGATGCCATCGTTGAAGTCAACGATGAGGCGACCGCCATCGAAAGTCACCCAGTTCAGCGCGTCGCCATCTCCGCTGAAGAACGACCCGAAGCCGGCCGCCTGTTCGACCGCGTTCGGTCCGTCGAGCAGCGACCGGAGCGCCACTTCGATCTCAGAATCTGCAGCCGGCGCATTGCGAGTCAAGGTGGTCCAGTGGTCTGGGAAGCCACTGTCGGCAGCGCAGATGAAGAGGACGGTCACCTGGATCTCACCTGTCGATGGCGCCGGCGTGTCCTCTTCCCATTCGGCACAGCCGGGAAACACGGCGACACCGACCATTATCTCGGAACCGGTCCGGGCGCCGCTGCCGGGCTCCGGCCATTGCGAGCGGACCTTTCCGATGTCGGAGCGACTGAAGTATGTGTCCGTCACCGTCATTTCGAGACCCACCTCGGCCAGCGCAGCGCGGGCGTCAGTCTCCAACAAACCCACCACATCCGGCACTTGCACCATGGCAACCGGAACTGCGGTCGTAGTCGACGTCGATGTAGTTGTAACGGTCGACGGCGGCTCTGTGGGCGGAGCGCTCGTCGCCACAACGGGTGGCATCGTTGTTGTTGGCGCCGCTACCTCATCGCCGTCAAGCCATCCGCAGGATGCGATCAACGCCATCACGGCGAACAACGTCATCACCAAGCGGCGGCTCCGACCATTCGGCGCGTCGCCCACGGGTGGCCTCCAATCAGATGCAAACACCGTCATCTTGTCCGGAGTCGCCCTAGCTAGGTAGAGCCTTCCGGCCCCGGTCTACCTTGGCGCTCCTCGCCGCGCCTTGGTTATGGCTCCTTCACTGCAACCGATCGAACGCTGGGCCTCGTAAGCACTAAACAACGCCCCGTGCGGCCTGCCCTTTGTCGGCCGGACTAAATATCGCTTGCGCTGTACGTCCGGACTCCGCCTAGAACGCGGAAGTCTTCCAGCTCAAAGGACTGGTCGACCTTGGTTAGGCCACTCTGGCTGCTGTATACGACGGCGATTCGCGTCGGGATCCCGAAGTCTTCTTGCGATACGATCGCCAAATCCGCTCGGCCATTGCCGTCGTAGTCGCCGGTCGCGGTGTCAGATCCGAACAGGTCCCCGCCTTCGTTGACTCCCTTGATTCCTGGCGAATCTTGATGCAAACGTTTGTCGCGGTCGCCACTCATCCCGTTGGCAGATCCGTAGAACACATGCACCGAACCGACCTCTTTGACCCCGTGGATCTGGTCACCCGCGGAGCCGTATATGAAGTCGTCGAAGCCATCACCGTCAAGGTCACCGCTGGTGGTGTTGCGAGCGTGGTAGTAGCTGTATTCGCGGTTGCCGGCCACGCCGGGCTGGTCCCTGTGTAGGACATAGTCGCCGTCTGTGGAGATACCGTTGGGAGATCCCGGAAACACATGAATGAGCTTTCTCGTCTCAAGGGGGACCACGAGATCGTCATAGCCGTCACCGTCGAAGTCGCCGGAGGTCAATGAATGCCCAAACTTCTGCCATTGCTCGGCGCTCCCTTTGACGCCCGCCTTGTTGCGGTGGAGGACGCGGTCGCCGGATGCCCTCAAACCGACGGCACTGCCCATCAGCAGATGGATTTCGCCCGCCGAATTCAGGCCGGCCACTTCTGCTGACGGCACGCCGATCGCGAGGTCGTCGTATCCGTCTCCGTTGAAGTCGCCAACGCTCAGAACTGCCCCGAAATGGTCTTGCGTCTCTGGGTCGGCCTTGATGCCCGATTGACCTCGGTCGAATACCCGATCACGCGCCTTGCCGAGGCCTGTGGCCTTGCCGTAGAAGATGTGGACCGATCCTGCCCGTTCAATGCCATCGACCGTGTCGGCGGGTGCACCTGTGGCGACATCGGCGTATCCATCCCCGTCGAAATCGCCTAGGGCCACCGCGTGGCCAAAGGCCGCAGAGCCTGCGCCGGCGTGTTGCACCCCAGCGAGATTGCGGTGGTAGAAGTCGTAACCCGCTGTGCTGAGACCGTCGGCGGTTCCGTATAGTGCATAGATCGCGCCAGGTCGGTAGCTCAACCCACCCTCGGCGACCCAGGAAGCCTTTGGAACCCCGAGAATCACATCGGCGTACCCGTCGTTGTTGATGTCACCACAGTCGAATGACCTTCCGATGTTGCCGGACCCTCCGAGCACGGCTGCATCGATATCGACTTGGGAGATCGTGTGTCGGGTGGAGATGTCGAGCCGGTGGTCGGACCCATAAATGATCGTGATCTGCCCATCACCGTCGGCGTGTTCATCGCCGGCGACGAGATCGTCGTACCCGTCGCCGTTGATGTCGCAGTGCCTGCTGCCGTCGAGGGCCGCCAGGGGATTGGTTGGGATGAGGAGGGCTGCCAGGACAATGAGGAGCACAGAGATTCTTGCCATCCGCCGAAGGTATCGCGGTGGTTGTGGCCCAACCAGGGTCGAATGGCCCGACCAGCCCTACAGGTCCAGCACCATGGCCTTCACTACCGCGGGGACCGCGCGCAACTCAACGAGGACTTCCTCGTCGGGCCACGTGTCGAGGTTGATGAAGCTCAGAGCGTGGCCGCCGACTTCGTCGCGGCCCAGGCGCCACTCGGCGATGTTGACCCCGTGTTCGCCGAGCAGGGTGCCGACTTGGCCGATGACTCCCGGAACATCGGTGTTGAGCATCAACAGCACGATTCCCTGTGGTTTGGCGTCGAGGTGATAGCTGCTCACCTGCACGATCCGTCCCTCCCGGCCGCCGAAGACCACGCCGGACATGGTGCGGTCACCACCGTCCCAGAACACCCGGCACGAGATCATGTTGGGATAGTCGAGGGCCCCGATCCCCTCAGTTTGGGAGACGGCGATGCCGTGGTCGGCCGCCAAGGTGGGCGCGTTTACCAGGTTGACGCCCTCGGGTATGAAACCCGTCAGCAAACCAGCCAGTACTCCGGTGGCGACAGCACGGATGTGCTCGGCGACGCCCTCACCGCGGGCTTCGACCTCAATTCGTTCGATGCGGCTGGGCGCCATGGCGAACTGGAGTTTGCCCATGCCGCTGGCCAGGTCGAGCCACGGTGCAGTCTCGGGATCCATGCGGAAGGGGAAGTTCACGCTGTTGCGGATGCCTTCGCCACGGAGCACATCGAGCACCTGTTCGACAACTTGCCGCGCCACGTCGCTCTGAGCCTCTGCCGTACTTGCGCCGAGGTGAGGAGTGTGGACGACGTTGGGGAGGCCGATGAGCGGGTTAGCTGCAGACGGCGGCTCGGAGCTGTAGACATCGACGCCCGCCCCGGCAAGCCGGCCTTCGCCGAGAGCGGCGGCGACCGCGGACTCGTCGAGAAGGCCACCGCGGGCGGCATTGATCAGGATCGCCGTCGGCTTCATCAGCGCAACGGTCTCCGCGTTGATCATTCGCTCGGTGTCGGCCGAAAGCGCACAGTGCAAACTCACGATGTCCGACCGTTGCAGCAGGTCCTCGAGCTCCATCAGGGTCACCGATTGTTCACGCGCCGCCAGCTCCGTGACATATGGATCGAAAGCGATGAGTTCCATCCCAAAGGCGCGCGCCCGGCGGGCGACTTCGCGGCCGATGCGGCCGAAGCCGACGATTCCGAGCGTCTTGCCGGCCAGCTCGATTCCAGTGAACTTCCCGCGGTTCCATTCACCGGAGGCAACCGCCGAGTGAGAGTGGGCCGTGTGGCGGGCGACTGAAAGCATGAGGGACATCGCCTGTTCGGCGGTGGCTATCGAGTTGGCTGCGGGGGTATTGGTGACGATGACGCCGCGGCGGGTGGCAGCGTCCACGGCGATGTTGTCGACTCCGACGCCGGCACGCCCCACCACCACGAGACGTGTGGCGGCTTCAATCAGACCTGCATCGAGGGTTGTGGCAGATCGTACGATGACGGCTTCGTACCGGTCGATGATGTCGAGCAGTACTTCGGGAGCAAGCCCGGGTTTGATGTCGACATCTACATCTGTTGCCGCTTCGAGGGCGGCGAGCCCGGTAGCGCCGATCCTGTCGGCAACGAGCACTCGGCTTCTATCCATGTGACGTCCTATACATGCTGTGACTTATCCATCTGGCTCCGTGACATTCAACGCGGCCAGGAGTTGAGCTTTTTGGGCCGCGTCTCGGAAGAGGACTTCGCCCGAGGTGATCCGTGCGACTCCGTCCGAGAATGTACCGCGTCCAGCGGCCGATGCGAGGCGTTGCCGTCCGCCGGGCCCGGCCGCGATCGGCAGAACGGGGGCCAAAGTGTCCGCCGTGATGAATATCGGAGCGGCCGCAGCCACCCGATCTCGGGTAACGACCCCGCCAAACCCGACAAAGAGGTCGACGGCCGGTGCTGCCTGCAGATCGCTTGCGCCGTCGCCGACCAACATCGAGGTGCCGGATGCTCCGGTGAGTAGCTCGGCAATTATCTCGGCCTTGCCGTCGCTTCGGGTGAGTGCTCCTGAATCGAAACCGGAGTAGTCCTCGTCCACTGCTTGGCGAGCCGACTTCCACCACTCGCCACTCAGACTGTCGTGGCGGGCTGCGACCGCACGGACGTGGCTCGGGTCGATGCCGAGGTTGGTGGCAAATTCCTCAACCGGTTCTGCCAAACCTCCGCTGACCACATACACCTCGACCTCAATCTCCTGAAGCGCAGCAATCACCTCGCGGGCGGCGGGCACGATGTGGCTCTTATAAGCAGCACGGAGGTCGGCGATCGCTTGTTTGGATGGTCGAAGCATCGCCAGCCGATCGCGATAGACATCGTCCAGCTCGGCATCACCATCCATGGCGGCGTCGGTCAGAGCCGCCACCTCCGACTCGAGTCCGAGGCTCGTGGCGAGCACGTCGATACCCTCGATGGTCGAGAGGGTTGAGTCACAATCGAAGATGACATGGGAGAACTCGGGCCAGCGCACCCGGCTCGCCTGCGGCCTATCAAGCGGCATGCCCAATAGTCTCACAGCTGCCGGGACGCAGGAAATCGAGCAGCGTTAGTGTTCTTGTGTTGAAGATCCGCAGGGATCATGCCGATACTGACTCCAATGAGCGCTGCGTTAACCCGAACCAGATTCTTGCTGCTCGCCTTCGTGGTGGCGATGACCGTCGTCGTCAGTATCGTTGCCGATCTGGCACCGGCCGCCGCCGAGGCGCCCGTGTTGTGCAAGGATCGAGAGGCCACGATCGTCGGTACCCCCGGGCCGGATGTGCTCGACGGGACGAACGGCAAGGATGTAATCCATGGTCTCGGCGGAAACGACGTGATCCGTGGTCTCGGCGGCGCCGACATCATCTGTGGTGGCGCCGGAGACGATGTGATCCGCGGCTACAAAGGCGCAGACCGGATTTACGGCGGCGGGGGTGACGACGACCTGCGCGGGGGCAAAGGGCACGACCGCATCTACGGCAAGGCCGGCACTGACACAGCTTCGGGTGGGACCGGTTCCGACGTGTGTCTCGCCGAGAGCGAAGGCAACTGCGAGCTCGACAAACGTTGGGGACACCTTCCCGATGACTGGCTTCCCCTCCTCGAGGAGTACTTCGGCGACATCGGTGAGACCGCCAACGCCCGCATCATCCTGGGCTGCGAATCTACCGGGGAACCCTTCGTCTTGGGTCCTGACACCCAATGGGGCAATGCAATGGGCCTGTTCCAGTTCATCCCGCCAACTTGGGATCAATGGAATCCGGAGACCACGGGTTGGGCCGGCGAAAGCCCCTTCCATCCTGAAGCGAACATCGCTACCGCCCGTCGTCTGTACGATGCATACGTCGATTGGGATGGGCGCTGGGGATGGACGCCTTGGAGCTGCAAACGGCTCCTCGACCCGCCGAGCTGACGTCATGCCCCCGGTCCCTGTAGGAGTAGTCGGATGAGACGTGCACAACGATTGTTGGTCGCTGCTGCGATATCAACGAGCGCGCTGCTCGTGATTCCGAGCGCCTCTGCCGAAGTTGTGCTGTGTGCCGGACATGAGGCAACGATTGTCGGTGATGGCTCTGTAACACCGATCCAGGGCACCTCCGGCGACGACGTGATTGTTGGCAGCACCAATAAGGACGTTATCTATGGCAACGGCGGCGATGACGTCATCTGTGGACTAGGTGGCGGTGACACGATCTACGGCGGTAGCGGCCGTGACTTCATCAAGGGTCAGAGCGGCAACGACAAGATTCGTGGCGGCTCCGGCGACGACGATCTGCGGGGCGGCAGCGGGAACGACAAGATCTGGGGCAAGCGCGGCACTGATGAGGCTGCGGCCGGTCCCGGTTCCGACGTGTGTCTTGCCGAGGACGAAGTGAACTGCGAGCTCGACAAGCGCTGGGGCCACACTCCCGATGAGTGGCTGCCTCTCTTGGACGAGTACTTCGGCGACATCGGGGAGACGGCCAACGCCCGCGTCGTCCTGGGATGCGAATCGGTCGGCGAACCATTCATCGTCAACCCGAAGTCGGGTACAACCGGACTCTTCCAGTTCCGCGAGCCAACCTGGGATTGGATCAATCCACTGACCCCCGTTTGGGCCGGCGAAGTGCGCCAGCACCCCGAGGCCAGTATTGCGACGGCGCGGAGACTCTACGAGTGGGCCGTGGGCGCTAAGGGCTACGGCTGGCAGCCCTGGGTCAACTGCGGCTGCCATCCCGACATCAACTCGCCGGACAAGCCGGCCGATTGTCCCTACCAGCCGTAGAAGTGCCTCCCCCAAATCGGTGTCCCGCTAGTTTCTAGATAGGACACTCAAAGAAGGGGACACCTATGCAAAGTCACGAACTCGACTACTCGATCTACGGCGATGACCTCCAGTTTGTCGAGATTGGGCTGGACCCGACCGAGACCGTCATCGCCGAAGCCGGGACCATGATGTACCTCGAAGAGGGCATCACGTTCGAGTCCAAGATGGGTGACGGTTCGCAACCCGATCAGGGAATGTGGGGCAAGCTCAAGCAAGCCGGCAAGCGGGCGCTCACCAACGAGTCGATCTTCCTGACCCACTTCACCAATTCGGGTGGAGGCCGTCAGATCGCTGCCTTTGCGGCGTCGTATCCCGGCAAGATCATTCCGCTGAACCTCGCCGAGATGGGCGGACGGATCATCGCGCAGAAGGATTCGTTCCTGTGTGCCGCCTTGGGAACATCCATTGGTATTGCTTTCAACAAACGTCTCGGAGCCGGACTGTTCGGTGGAGAGGGGTTCATCCTTCAGGACATTCAGGGTGACGGCTTGGTTTTTGTGCACGCCGGCGGAACCATTGTCGAGAAGCGTCTGGTCGGTGAGACCCTGCGGATTGACACCGGGTGCATCGTGGCCTTCGAGCCGTCGATCTCCTACACGATCGAACGTGCCGGCAACCTCAAGTCGATGGTGTTCGGCGGCGAGGGCATGTTCCTGGCGACCCTAACTGGCACCGGGCGGGTGTGGCTCCAGTCGCTGCCGTTCAACCGGCTCGCCGATCGGGTCCTCGCCAACGTCCGTCCCGGTGGATCCGACGATGAAGGCTCTTTGATCGGCGGACTCTCGAACCTGTTCGAGAAGTAGTCAGTCGGCGCCGACGTCTGTGGTGCGGGGATAGGCCCGCCAGATTGTCGCCGCGGTAGCGGCCAGCACCAAGGCGCCGGCCCAGAAGGCGAGGCGCATGCCGTCCGTGTAGGCCTGTCCGGCCGCCTCGATCAGCCGGGCTCCAGCCTCGCCACCGATCTGGGCAGCGACTGCATTGGCAGCTCCGATCGAGTCACGGGCAACTTCGGCGGCCTGTTCGGGGAGTCCGGCGAGTGAGTCGTCGAGACCGCTGCGGTACCCGCTCGAAAGGAGCGATCCGAGCAGTGCGATACCGAGTGACCCGCCTACTTCGCGGGTCGTGTCATTGACGGCAGAACCGACGCCCGCCTGGCTCTGCGGGACCGAGGAGACAATGGCCTCGGTTGATGGTGGCATCAACGTGGCTAGGCCCGCTGCCATCAGGATGATCGGGATGACGATGATGCCGTAATGGGTGGAGACCTCGATGAACCCGAACATGAACAATCCGGTGGCGGCCAGCAGCAGTCCGATCGTGACCGTCACGCGGGCGCCAAGTCTCTGGGCCCATCCGGCACTGCGCGGGGCGACAACGACCATTGTCCCGGCAAACGGCAACGCACGCACTGCCGCCGCCAACGGGGAGTGACCCTGGGCGAACTGATAGAACAGGGTGAGTATGAAGAAGAACCCGAACATGACGAGGAATGAGGCGCTTATGGTCAAGCTCCCCAAGGAGAACCGTCGGTTCTGGAAGTAGTGCGGGTCCAACATCGGATGTTCGGTGCGCAGTTCCCACCATACGAACAGGACGAGCAATCCGATGGCGACGATTAGGCCACCGACAACGATCGCGCTGGTCCAGCCGTTCTCGGGGCCCTGAATGATCGCGTAGAGCAGGATCGCCAGGCCGGCGATGGACAGTAGGGCTCCAACCGGATCGAGCGGCCGCTCTTCACCCTCTTTCGACTCGGGCACCAATCGGACAACGGCGACCAGCGCAACGATCGCGATCGGGACGTTGATGAAGAACACCGATCCCCACCAGAACCACTGGAGCAGCAGACCGCCCCCGACGAGTCCAAGCGCACCTCCGGCGCCGGCAAAGCCCGCCCAGATCGCAATGGCCTTGCCGCGTTCCTCCCGGGGGAAGACGACGGTGATGATCGAGAGCGTTGCCGGCATGGTGAGGGCAGCCCCGATCCCCATGACCGAGCGCGAGCTGATCAGGAAGAGGGGCCCGGTCGCTCTGGTTGCCAGCAGCGCTCCGGCTGCAAAAAGGGTGAGGCCGATGAGCAGCGCCCGCCTCCTCCCGTACTTGTCACCGAGTGCGCCGGCCGGCAGCAGCAAGCCGGCAAATACGAGGGCATAGGAGTCCACGATCCACAGCAGCTCATTGTTGGACGGCTGCAGGGCATCACGGATCGAGGGGAGTGCCAGGTTGAGAGAACTGACACCGGCGACGACCAGGACCAGGCTGGTCGTCATCACTGCAAGGATCTGCCAGCGGCGCGGGTGGCCCGCAGCGGACATGTTGTCGCTCACGCGGCATCTCCTTCATGTCCGGTGACCGGACAACCCTACCGGTGGACGGGTGCCAACTTCGCGCCCCCATGCAAGTCGACGTCAGCTTCGCTGGAACCGTGATCGCCGCGCCAACACGATGACGCCGATTGCCAGGAGCGCAAGAGCACCGAAGGCGCCTATGACTATCGCCGGGAATCCGCCGTCGGTCGGCTCGATGGCCGTCTCGGCTTCGATCGTCTCTGGAGGGAGTGTGCCCTCGACCGATCGGGAGCCGCCGAGGGTGGTGTCAGGTGCCACATCATCGGGCGGCTCCGAGGTGAGCGGTGGCAGGTCGGTGATTGTCGTACCGGCTGGGAGCACGAAGGCGATCCGGGAAGCAACCAGACCGTCGATCGGGAGCTTCGCTCCTGTCGCCAGGTCGAGGCGCGTGGCCGCAATCGGATCATCGGAGTCGCCGTCGGACCCCTGCATGATGACTGTGTCGCTTCCGACTGCCAACAGGCCCCTGTCCCCTATCGGATATGACCCGACAAGCACGGCCTCGCCGCTCTCGAGGCGAGACACCTCGGTGGTTCCGTGTTCCCAGCGGCCAACCGCCACGAGGAACGAATCGCCGCTCCGCTCGAGATGGTTGGCAAAACCCTTGTGTTCCAGCTTGTGAGACTGCGATTGACCCGTTAGGAGATCGATCACGAGCAGGCGGTTCACCTCGGCGAAGAACCAGTTCTCTCGTCCCATCGGGCGGGCTCGAGCGAGCACGGCGAGTTCGGAGCCCGCGGGAGATAACGCCAGACGCCAGCCCACATGGTCGTCGGGGAGGTCCTCGCTGTTGATGAGTTGACCGGTGAAGTCGCGCGTGTCGAGGGTGGTTCCCTTGATCCCCGTGATGGCATAGAACACTTCGGTGTGTGAATCCACAGCCACCGCCCGAGCGTCGCCGGCCGCAACAACCTCTCGAGATCCATTGCGCCAGATGTGAAGTTCGGCAGGGCCCGGCAGGTCTGATCCGGCGAGCGCATCCCACTCGCCCGTCGGCAGCAAGTACGTGATGAGGTTGGCGTCAGCGTCGTGGCATTGCAGGTCGAAGAGCCAGTCCATCCCGTTGAGCTGGCTTCGATCTCTCTCGGTGATGTCGAGTTCGAACGACTCCTCGATGGCCAGGGTCGCCACGTCACGGATCTCGAGGCGCGGTTGGTCGGCGCCCCCGATGTTGTACGCCCGTTCGGGTTCGGCAATCTCCACGATCTTCTCGGCGCCGGGGCACACCGCGGCTGCCGTCAGCCGACCGTCACCCTCGCCGTACGCCAGTAGCTCTCCGGACGTGTCGAGCACCGCCACCCGTGCCGGTCCGACATCAGTTCCAACGAGAAAGCCGGGCGGTCCGGTGCCGACTCGCCCGGAAGCGGTTCGAATGCCAGTCGGAGGGCGTCGGCCCTAACAGAGCCTCCGCAGCTACCAATTCCCGTCAGCCCGTCGTCTCTCGGTGTAACGGTGAAGCCCACCTCGGTGCGGCTTGCGAAGTCGGTTCCGCAATCGCCGCCGCCCCTGCCGGTGAAGAGCTCGACGGTGTTCGGGACATCTCCCTTGAAGACCGCAACAACTTCGATTTCGAGAAGTATCGGTCCGTAGAACCAATCTTCGTCCTCGGGCCGCACCTCCTGCTGGCCGGACTCGCGACGGTCGACCTGCCGCCCCACGAATACCCATTCCGATTCTGCGATCGCCTCGTCGAGCGGCTTGGGACCGGCGCACGAACACGCCTGGGCGGGGGAGGGTGTGAGGAGCAGAAACAGCGTGGCCAGCAAGAGCGCGTTCACGACCGTGACGGCAACAGCGGACTTCATCCTCGCCACGTGCTCTCTCCAGCGTTGGTACTCAATGCTACGACGCCATTGTGCGACGGGGAGGTTCCCGTCGCCGGCGAGCCTATGCCGCAACCGGCTCCAGCTCGAGGTCGGGGACCTCGACTTCGAGGCCGCGGATGCGGGGGAGATTCCAGGCGACGGCCACGACCCCGACAACGAAGATGCCCAGCAGCACGAACATCAGTCCGATGCCGCGGCCCGGTCCCGACCCGAGAATCGTCCCGAGCGCGCCGCCGGCATCCTCCATGAGTGGCTCGAAGAGGGTGTCGGCCAACGTTCCTGCGAGAAGGAAGGCGATCGGTGCGGCCGAGATCGCCGATACCTGACGGATGGCGAACACTCGACCCTGCAGGTTGGGCGGGACCTTGGACTGCCAGATCGCCTGGCTGGATCCGCCCGCTACCGGATGCGTTGTGTTCATCAGAAGGATCCCGATAACGACCAGGGTGACCGAGGGGCGGAGGCCGATCAGTAGCAGGCCGACCCCCATCGCCAGGATTGGGGCGTATACCCCGGTGATGCGGTTCTTGGGTCCTCCCCACATCGTGAGCACCAGGGAGCCGACGATGATGCCGCCGGCCCCAATCGACAGGATGAGACCCGCGCTCTGTTCCGTCGTGATGTTCAAGAGCAACGGGATCAGCAGCACGCTTTGGAAAGCGAAGGCGAAGTTCACGATGACGAACGACAGCATCAGCACCAGCAGCGCCCGCCTATCGAGCACGAAGTCGAGACCTTCCTTGGCTTCGAGAAGCAGCCCGCGGACGCCGCGGGCCTTGCGCTCGCTCGGCTCGGCGGCCGGGAAGCGCACCATCAGCAAGGTCCCGACGGCGAAGACGAATGTGACAAAATCGACGATGAACAGGATCGTCAGGCCTGACCACACCACCGCGGCGGCTGCCAATGTCGGTGCTGCCACCCGCCCGATGCTGCCGGCCAGTTGCACAAGGCCCGAGGCGCGGGCGTAGTGCACTCGGTCCACGAGCAGTGTTGTCGCCGCCCCGTACGCCGGGAACTGGAACGCCTGGAAGAGCCCACTGAAGGAGAGCGTGAAGTAGAGGTGCCAGGTCTCGAGATTGCCCGTCACCAGCAGCAGCATCGTGGCGAAAGTGCCGACGGCGGCGCCCGTGTCGGCGAGGATCATCGCCCAACGGCGATCCCACCGGTCGATCAACGCACCGGCGAAGGGCGAGACGAGCAGCATGGGTAGCCGTGACGCCAGGATGATCAACGCCAGCTGGGTTGCCGAGCCGGTCTCGGTGAACACCCAAATCGCCAGACCGAAGCTGGTCATCGCCGAGCCCAGATTGGAGACCAGCTGGCCGATCCAGACGATTCCGAAGACCCGGGCGCCGGGGGCGTTGAAGAAGTCTCTCATCAGATCTACTTTGCTAGATTACTTTCTCAGTAAACTATATACCAGCGAAGCTATGTGTGGCAAGATGTAGATATGGGACATGATCAACAGCCGATCTGGCGTCGGGCGGCGACCCACACGCTGCACACTTCGCTGATCCTCAAAGCATCACTCGAAGAGCGCCTCCACGAGTCAACCGGTCTGCTTCTCGCCGACAACGAGGCCCTGTTGAATCTGGCAGCGACAGGTTCGCTGCTGCGCATGTCGGAGATTGCTCACCGACTTGTGCTGAGCAGAGGCGGAACGACCAAGGTCATCGACCGTATCGAGGAGATGGGGCTGGTCGAGCGACATCCCGACCCGGAGGATCGGCGTGCCACCGTTGTGGTGATCACGAGCGCCGGCCGGGACGCCATGGCGGCTGCTCGCAAGGTGATCGATGCCACTCTCGAAGAGATGTGGGCCGCCCACATCAGCACCGAAGAGGCCGAACTAATGGTCGAGGTAATGGACCGGGTCCTCAAGGCCAACCGCGGCGAGCTCGAGTGATTCAGTTCGTTGTGCTTACAGCGCTCCGTGGGCGCGTTCTAGGCACAACGAACGGCTAGCCGGGCGCGGCTTGTACGAACCCTGACTCGTAGGCGGCGATCACTGCTTGGGTGCGATCCCTGACTCCGAGCTTGGTGAGCACGGAGGTGACGTGGGACTTCACGGTTTCACGGCTGACAAAGAGCTCGTCGGCGATCTCGGCGTTGGACAGGCCCTGGGCCACGAGGCGCAGCACGTCTTGCTCTCGAGCGGTCAGTCGGCCGATGTCCTTGCGGACCTTGGCCGCTTGGGCACCGGTGGTGGCGTATTGCTCAACCATGCGGCGCATCGCCTGGGGGAGCACCAGCGAATCGCCGGTGGCGGCTATCCGCACCGCAGTGATCAGATCCTCCGGCGAGCTGCGTTTCAGCAAGAACCCGGAGGCGCCAACCCGCATTGCCTCGTATACGTACTCGTCCAATTCGAAGGTGGTCAGGATGAGAACTCGGGGGCCCGAGCCATCGTCCGTAACGATCGAGTGAGTCGCCGCCAAGCCGTCCATCTCGGGCATGCGGATGTCCATCAGCACGAGGTCGGGCTCCAGCAGAGCCGCCTGCTCGATGGCCTCCTTGCCGTTGCCGGCTTCGCCGACGACCTCGAGATCGGGTTCGCTGCCGAGTACGGCGCGCAGCCCGGCTCGCACCAGGGCGTCGTCGTCAACAATGAGCAGGCGGAGTGTCACAGGGGGAATCGTACATAAACCCGGAACTCACCCTCGGGGGTAGGCCCGATCTCGGAGACACCGCCGTAGGCGGCGACGCGCTCGCGCATGCCGATGATCCCGCGGCCCACTCGGTTGTGAGGCGGCGGCGCCGACTCGGGCGCTGCGTTGACGATGTTGATGTCGAGGGCATCGCCGAGCGCACGTACCGACACGGACGTTGGGGTGCCGGCGTGCCGCATCACGTTGGTGAGTGCTTCCTGGACGATGCGGTAGGCCGCCGTCTGCAGATCGCGGGGCAACGACTGCACTGCACCTTTCACGGTCAGCGATACCGGGAAGTCAGCTTCACGGACCCGGGCCACAAGGTCGTCGAGATCGCCGAGGCCAAGCGCCGGAGGTTCGATCGTGCCACCCCCGTCAGACCGGAGGATTCCCAATACCCGATCAAGTTCTCCGAGCGAGCTGCGCCCGGTGTTCTCGATGATCTCGAGCGACTCCTTGGCAAACGCCGGATCGTTCTCGAACACCTTCCGGCCGGCTCCAGCTTGGACCACCATCAGGGTCACGGCGTGGCCGATGCTGTCATGGAGTTCATGGGCAAGGCGGGTTCGTTCCTCGAGCTCGGTTGTCCGGGTTTCGAGAACGACTTCACGCTGGCGGGCCGATGTTCCGAGCAGGGATTTGCCAACGACGCCGTGAATCCAGGCGAGGCCATTGATCACATGGAACTCGGCAATGAACAGGATGACGCCGAGGGTGGTGATCCACCAGATATCGGAGTTGCCGGGTTCCCAACCGTTGATATTGAAGAAGCCGGGCTCAACATCGATGTTCCATCTGGCCAACGTGTCGACATCGAGCGGAATCAAGAGCGGTGCAGCCATGAACGTCACCGCGACCGATGTGAGCGTGACCAACACCACAAATGTGAAGAGGCCCGCCGGGAACCGGATGAACAGCCACGCCAAGGTTCGCCAGGTGCCTGAGTCCTCGAGCAGCCCCTTGATCCGCTGCCACAAGGTCCCTTCACCGAGGAAGGTCACCGTTGGTTCCGGAATGTCGATGTCGAGCAGTCCTCGGTGCAGCCCCCGCTCGAACGTCCCGATACCCCGCCAGGCCAGCAGCATTCCAAGCAGGATGGGGACTCCGACCCAGATGATGATCAAGCCGGCGCCGACCGATACCCCGGTCACGAGGAAGACGAAGTACGCCAGCCCCAGTGGGAATGCCATTGCCAGGTACAGCAGGTGGCGGTAGGTGCGTCCCTGGAATATCGGTCGGATGATGCCCATCGTGTTTCCTTCTTAGTAGGCGTATGCCGGTTCGAGCGCTTCGGTGTGCACTTCGACGGTCTCGGTCCGGGACGCCGCCATCACCAGCAAGCTTGGCAGTACCAGCAATGACGCCGCCAACGCTAGAGCGATCATGACCGCGGTCAGCAGACCGAAGGTGGCGAAGATTGGAGTAGGCGCGGTCGCCATCACTGCGAAGCCGAGTACCGACGTCAGCGCGGATAGCACCAGGGCGCCTCCGGTACCGGATCCGGCTCGACGGACGGCCACGAGGGGGTCGCCGACCAGCCCCATCTCCTCACGGAACCGCGCGGTGAAGTGGGTCGAGAAGTCGATACCGACGCCGACCGCGATGGCTGCGATGGTGGCTGTCACGACGTTCACGGTGTAGCCGGCGAGCGCCATAAACGCATAGATGCCGGCGACCACGAAGCCGATCGGGATCACCGAGATGATCGCGTAACGCACCGAGCGCAATATCGCTCCAGCGATCAGCAGCGTGATGATGATGGCCAGTGGCAAAGATGTCAGCATTGATCGGGTGAAGGCGCTCATCCCCTCGAACGACGTGATGACGTCGCCGGTGACAGATGCGGTGAGCCCTGGCATGGCGGCCTCGAGGGCAGTGGCCTCGGTCTCGAGGGCATCCCAAACCGGTTGGATGATCGCACCATCGGTGAAGCTGCCGACCTGGATTCTGATGGCTGTGGCCTGGCCGGTTGCTCCGTCGTCTGCCAGCACGCCGGGTACTACGTCGGCGGCGACGGCGACTGCTCCGTCAGGAGTTGGGACGCCGTTGGCAATGACATAGTCAAAGACGGCTCGGACCCCAGCCGCAGTGTCGGGAATGCCGTTGCCGTCGGCGTCGGTGAGGGTCGCTCCCGACGTTTCGATTGCTGAGACTGCTTGGGGCGATGCCATCGTCATCTTGACGAAGTCGCCGGCGTGATTGGCGACGAGCAGTTCGCCGGCGCTGTTGCGTCCGAATTCGGCGTCGACAGTACTGAGTCGAACAACGGTGTCGCCGAGTGCCGCCAGGGCCGCCGGGTTGGTGAGATCACCTTCGACGAAGATGATGCTGCTGCCCTCTCCGCTGGATGGGAAGTGGACGCCGGTGCGTTCGATCGATTGGACGAAGTCGGTATCCGAAGACACGAGGTCTTTGAGGTCGAACCCGGACTGGACACCCATTGCCGCGACCAGAGCCACGACTCCGATGCCGGCTACAAGCGGCATAGTCAGCTTCCTCCAGCGGGCCACGAACCAGGTCAAAGCACCAGCTGCTTCGAGGCCATGTCCGGCACCCTTGAGCCCAACATGGGTCGGCTTGCCGGCGACGGCGGCCTTGGTATTGCGGCGCCGGCTCACCAGAGCCGGAAGGCCGACTGCGAGCAGCAGGAAGGCAGCCAGGACCGCAGCACCAACCGGAGGCATGACGGCAGTCAGCGCCACCATCAGGCCACCAAACACGGCGACGAGAACCATCAGCAGCATGTAGACGGGCAGGCTCCAGCGCCGCTTGGCGTGGGGTCCCACATACTGCTCGAGGCCGAGAACCACCCGGGGAGCAAGCTGGCCAAGAATCACATAGGCAAATGCGAGCGAGATTGCAGCGCCGATGCCGAACTCGATGATCGCTTCCGTGCCCGAGACGGCGTTCACGAGGAATGCCGCAATTGACGTGCCGGCAGCGAGGCTCAGCGCTTTGATGACAGCACGCATCCCAGCCGGGTAGGCGCTGTCCGTTGAGCGCCCCTCCGCCTGCATTTCTCGAACACGGCCAACCCCGTGGATGAAGAAATCGACGCCAAATCCGATCATGGCTATGGGAACGATGAACGCGAGCAAGAGAGAGCCCATCTTCAGGCCGAGAAAGGCGGAGCTGCCGTAGTAGGCGAGGCTGGTGGCGCCGAGGCCCGCGGCGGCGACAACCGCCGACCAGTAGGAACGATGTACGACGGCGATGAGCGCGACGATGAGCGCCACAGCTAGAAATATGAACGGCGCCGAGCCTTCAGCAGCCTCGGCGAAAGCGGTGTCGGCGTCGATGGCGATGCCGATCGGGTCGATCGCCACTGCACCCTCTTGAACGTCGGCTTGTACCTCGCGCAGCCAAAGCTCGGTGGCTTCAAAGCTGTCGAAGGTGTTGCGATCGTATGTCACGTCGGCGATGAGAGCCGGAGCGATCCAGGTGAGAGTGCCGTCGGTGGCCTCTTCAGTGGTGGTCATCTCGGATAGGGAGAATCGAGCATCGGCATACGGTGAGTCGGTGGCAAGCGTGGCGGTGACGGCCGCGGTGATCTCGGCGTCCGTAGCGCCGTCGATACCGTTGGGGAGATTGGCGTCCACGAGGTCGACGATGGAGAACATGCCGGGCGTCGTTACACCGCTGTCCGGATCAAACCGGTCCACCAGGTGAGCGGTGTGAACTTCGGAGTGACGGACACGCACTTGGGCGGCATGCCATTCGCGGATCGCCGCCGGAGCGAGGGCATTGCCGTCCGGGGCCTCAACCAGGAAGCTGGCGTTCCACACGGATGAGTCGGATGACAGGGTGTCGTCTGCACGCGCCGCGGTGTCGAACACCTCTCCCGGCGGGTCGAAGTCGGCATCATCGGTGTTGGCGACGAACGATCCGCCGACGGCGAGTCCGATGACGAGGACGAGCGCCACGGCGGTAACGCTGCGGACGTGGCGCCCGATCCAGTCGTAAATTCTGTAGGTGGGCCTGGTTTCCATGGTGTTCCCCTCCATGTGGTTCTGTCGTTAGCCACATGGTGCGAAATCCAGGCCGCGGCGTCTTCGCCCACAGGAGCGAATCGTGTCTCCCCCGGGTGGGGGAGGGGGAACGGACTTGGGGTCCGTTCCCAGCGGCTGCGCAGCTCCAGTCATCAGTCAGAAATCCGTGGTTGATGATGGGCCCGGAATCGATGAGGAACAGA
This sequence comes from bacterium, assembly GCA_024226255.1. Taxonomy (GTDB): domain Bacteria; phylum Actinomycetota; class Acidimicrobiia; order Spongiisociales; family UBA5794; genus JAHEJX01. Next base: position 18,142 of record JAAELU010000089.1, read on the forward strand.
GCGAGATCGTCTTCGATGCCTATTACCGGGCTCACGAACAGGCCGGTCAGCCGGGTTCGATGGGTCTGGGTCTTCATGTGTCGAAACAGCTTGCTCAGCTTATGGGCGGTGACTTGACCTACGCGCGAGTGAGTGACGAAACCTGCTTCACCCTTTCTCTTCCCCTTGCCGGACGAGCGACACACACAGGCGCTTGGACTGAGGGTCCATTGCTTCGAACCTCAGAAGGTCGCCATGGAGTCGTGCCGCAGGAGTTGAGCCGAGCCCCCCCAAACCACGATGGTTGAACGGCGAGCGCGCGACCGCGTCCAGGCCTCAGCAACGGTCCTCTCGGTGACCCGGGCATAGACCAGGGTCATGCCTAGGTTTTGTGGCCGAGGAGGGCGAGGCCACCGCCGCCACAGTGCTCATCGTCAACCGCGTGTCACAGCCCCAACCGGCCGTGTTCACCCCTATCGGCGGTTCCTGTTCTGGATCGAACCACACCACAACGGGCGAACTGCTCTTCCTCGGCCAAGTCACTGACAACAGATAGCCGTTCCTGGCTAAGACGCGAGACCTTGCACGAATTCGACCAGGGCCGCGTTGAAGCGGTCGGGATCGAACTTGTAGACGGCGTGGTGGCCGCCTTCGAAGACAACCAGTTTGGCGCCTGGGATCGCCGCGATGAGGCGTTCGCCTTGTGAAACCGGGACAATCGAGTCCTCGCCGCCCCAGATTCCCAGCGTCGGTACCTCAAAGCCGGGCGGCGTCACCCAGCTGCCGATGCCGACGGGCGCGACAGGGACGTAGCCGGCAGCGGCAGCAGGATTCGTCGCCAGCCATGGGAGTGAATAGTTGCCGCTCATCGATGGGGAGACCACGACGACTGTGCCATCGATGAAATCGACCACGTCGTTGAGGAGTTGGACGGGATCGTGATCGAATCGGGCGCTCTTTCCGAAGCCGGGCAGGTCGATCGACAGGCTGGGTATTGCGGCTTCGCAGAGGGTCTGGTGAGTGCCGGTCTCGACCCAGGTGTTGGCATTGAATGATGCGCCGTGGAGGAATAGGACCACGGGCTCCGCGCTCGGTGCCGCATCACAGAGGTGAATGCCCTGTACTGCGTTGAGTTCGCCACCGGTGACAGGAATGTGCACGCCAGCCCCTTCCGCAGTCGATTCGTCAGCGCCGCAAGCGGTCAGCGACAGAGCGATGAGCACGATGCCGACTACCAGCTTCATGGGGTGATGGTAGGTGCGAGCTGGGGCTGTTCCTGTCAGTCTGAGCTGGTATGCATGTTGGTATGCTTCAGAACATGCCATCAGAGCAAATCGCAGTGCGCCTTGATTCGGAAATGCTTGCCAGACTTGACGGGCTCGTCGGCCGGGGTGAATTCGACAGCCGTGCTGCCGCGGTGCGTCGGGGTCTCGAAATAGTGCTGCGGCTCGCCAAGGAACGCCGGATCGACGCTGCCATGGTTGCCGGCTACACACGGATTCCGCCCACCGTGTGGGAAGACACCCACGCTCTTGTTGCGACGATCGACTCGATTGAGGACGAACAATGGTGAGTGGTCCGGCGCGGGGTGAGGTGTGGTGGGCCGAGTCCCCCAGTCGAGCCCGACGGCCCTATCTGATCATGACCCGGTCGGCCGCGATACCTGTGCTCAACTCGGTCCTCGCCGCTCCACTAACCATGACCATTCGCAACCTGCCGACCGAGCTACTTCTGAGCACTGCCGATGGCATGCCGCAGGAATCGGTTGCCAGTTTCGACAACATGACCGTGATTGCGAAGAGCCACTTGGTTGAACGTATCACCAAGCTGAAGCCGGCTCAGATTTCTGCGGCCTGCCGGGCGCTGCAGGCCGCCACCGGTTGTTGAGGCCTAGGCGCCGACTTCGCCTTCGGCGGCCACTACCGGGGTGAAGTCGACTTCCGGCAAGTCGGGCGGCGGGGTTGTGGGCTCCGACGATGGGACGTTGTTGATCCACACGGTGCGTTGTGGGAAGGGAATCTCGATGCCCTCTTCGTCGAAGGCATACTTGAGTCGGCGGCGCAGCTCGCGCGCAGTCGCCCACTGCTCGGCGGGCTCCACTTTCACCACCAGGCGGATGGCAATGGCATCCGATCCGAAACTCTCCACACCCCAAATCTCGGGTTCCTCGAGGATCGTGGCGTTGGCGAGGGCTTCGTGCCATACCTCGTCGGCGACGCCTTTGATCACGGTCATGGCGTGGGTGAGATCCGTGTCGTAGGCGACCTCGATGTCGAGAACATCGCGCGCCCAGTCCTGTGACTTGTTGGCGACACGGTGGATCTCGCCGTTGGGGACGTGCCACAAGGTGCCGTTGACGTCTCGGATCTTGGTGGTGCGCAGTTTCACTTCCTCGACGACGCCGGCGGCCTCGCCAACGTCGATGATGTCGCCGACGCCGTATTGATCCTCGATCAGCATGAAGATGCCGGACAGGAAGTCCTTGACCAGACTCTGCGCACCGAAGCCGAACGCGATTCCGATGATTCCGGCAGAGGCGATGAGGGGGCCGAGATTGACATCGAATTCGGCTAGCGCCATGAATGTAGCGATCGTGTAAATGATCAGAGCGGCGATCGAGCGCAACACACTGCCGAGGGTTTCGGCCCGCTGGGTGCCTCGTTCGGCTTGTTCGGAGGCCAGCCGCGCTCGCTTGGCGGCGATCTCCCGAAATGCGCCGACCCGCCAGCGCGGGTCTTCGTCGATGGGCTCGTGGACCCGGGTCGCCTTGGCATCCTGAGCGTCCGTGATCTCCTTGATGGTGCCGTTAATGAGGCGGCGCACTATCCGGTTGACGATCCAGGCAGCCAAGAAGATCAGGATGACCTTCACGGGGCGAACCATGAACTCCGTTGCCTCGGCCAATCCCTCGCTGCCGGTCTGGTCCCACACGAATTCGCACAGGAATCCGGGGTCGCTTCCGCATGCATCGGAGAGGGTTGTCTGAAGATAAACGAAGGTGGGCGTTGAGAGCATCCCCACGACGTTAGGAGCAAACCAGCGTCGCGCCGAGGACCGTTGATCGGTTGTACCGTTTGTGTCGACAGCGAACGGAGAGGCTGCAGTGGTCCCATTCGAGTATTCAACCGATTCGGCCTTGGTGATCGTCGACGTGCAGAACGACTTTGCTGATCCGGCGGGGTCGCTTTCGGTGCATGGTGGCGAGGACGTCGTCGAGTTCATCAATGAACAGATCGGCCAAGCTCAAGCTGCCGGCGCCTTTGTGGTGTACACCCAGGACTGGCATCCGGCAGACACGCCTCACTTCGCGAAGGATGGTGGCATCTGGCCGGTGCACTGCGTCGCCGACAGTTGGGGAGCCGCTTTTCATTCCCGGCTCAGGGTCGTAGGTCCGTCGGTCATGAAGGGCAC
>JAAELU010000090.1 GCA_024226255.1 bacterium
GAGAAGGAGATCGTCGTTGTGGGCGGAGGTGACACGGCAATGGAAGAGGCTCTCTTCCTCACCAAGTTCGCCTCGAAGGTCACGGTCATCCATCGTCGCGATGAGTTCCGTGCCTCGAAGATCATGGCCGAACGTGTCATCGATCATGCCAAGATCGAAGTCATCTGGGATTCCGTTGCGGAGGAAATCCTCGGTGAAAGCTCTGTGACCGGTATACGCGTTCGCAACCGCAACACCGACGAGGTAAACGATCTTGCCATTGACGGCGTGTTCATGGCCATCGGCCACGACCCCAACACCAAGATCTTCGAAGGTCAGATCGACCTCGACGACGAGGGCTACATCATTGCCGACGGCACCCGGACGTCGGTCGAGGGCGTGTTTGCCGGCGGCGACGTCGTCGACAAGGTATACCGGCAGGCGATCACCGCTGCAGGTATGGGATGTGCAGCCGCCTTGGATGCCGAACGCTGGCTTGCCGAGCAACATCACGGGTAACGGATCGGCCAGCGTCGCTCCCGATCTCGCTCACGATCCGATAAAGTCGGGCATCACGGGCCGGACGTCTCGACATCGGGAATGTGGACACCTTGTTCACCGTTACCCATGGGGACGTGCCACTCTTTCCGAGGATGGCCGATCCGAACCGCAAACTTTTTGGTACACATCTGAGGAGAAGGAGCCAGACCATGGGCGACAACACAGTAGAAGCAACAGATCAGAACTTCACCGACATCGTCGGCAGTGACACACCGACACTCGTCGACTTCTGGGCCGAGTGGTGCGGACCTTGCAAGATGATGAACGGTCCCCTCGACGAGCTGGCCGGCGAGAATTCAGGCAAGCTGACGGTCGCCAAGCTCAACGTGGACGAGAACCAGAATACGGCCATGAACTTCGAAGTCATGAGCATTCCAACGATGATCATCTTCAAGGACGGCGTCGAGAAGAAGCGCCTCGTCGGAGCCCGCTCCAAGGCCCAACTCGAAGGTGAGTTGGCTGAGTTCGTCTGATAGGACAGGTACTACGTAGAACGTATTACGCAAAGGGACCGCTCCCCCGGGGGCGGTCCTTCTTGCTGTTCTAGAGGGCGCGACACCGCGTCTCCTCCCCCGTCGAACGACGAAATCGGGTCACGTCCGGGCGAGGTGAGCTGCCTGCGGGCAGCTTGGGAGGGGGAAGCGAATCCGCGGCAACACCGCAACACGCGCTGGTGGACAGATAGAGGCCGTGACGATCACGGCTCTCACTCACTTCACCACGACGCAACGTTCGCCTTTCGGACTACCTTCGCTTCCCCCCTCGCCTCGCAAGCTCGGCCTCCCCCCAAATGTTGCCCGCCGAAGACGGCGTTCAACGGGGGGAAAGACACCGTCTACGCCGCCGCTCTCCACTTACTACGACCGGCTCGGGCATACGGGCGACGACGCACCCGTCCTCGCACAAGTCACCGCCCGTGAACGGTGCAGCGGACACTCACCGCCGCGTCAAGCGTGTCTCCTCCTCCGTCAGACGCCGCTCTGGGCGGCAGACGGGGGGAGAGACAACAGCCAACGCACCGGGGGCTGGAGCTGCACAGCAGCCCCCAAGGAACGCCGCAGGCGTTCCCGACGACGCACCCGAAGTCGCATAATCACCACGTGAGCTCGGTGCAGCGCACAGTCACCGCCGCGACACATCCTTCCTCGCGCAGTCGCCGCTCCGTGTCACGCCTGAACTCACAAGATATGGGACCATAGGGGTATGAGGCTCTATCGGCGTGGCGACGAGGGAGAGCCGGTTCGGGATATCCAGGACCGGTTGGCCGCGCTCGACTTCAACTCGGCGGAGGAGTCCCGCGGGACCTTCGGAGAACAGACCGAGTTGGCCGTTCGGGGATTTCAGGAAGCACGTGGTCTCGCTGCCGATGGCATCGTCGGGCCCGATACGTGGCGCTCTCTGGTTGCGGCCGGATACTCGCTGGGCGATCGTTTGTTATATCACCGGGTTCCGATGATGCGAGGTGACGACGTTGCCGAGCTACAGCGCCGGCTCAACTCGCTCGGTTTCGACAGCGGCAAGGTCGACGGGATATTTGGTCCCGATACGCTACGTGCGGTCCTCGAATTCCAATCGAACCGAAGGATGCCCGAGGATGGCATCGCCGGAAGCGGAGTGGCCTCCGATCTGAAGTTGATGCAGCGAGCGACCCAGAAGCCCGGGCGCGACACTGTCCGCGAGCACCAATGGATTTCCGAGCTGCCGCACTACGTTGCCGGCCAGCGGGTGTACGTCGACGCCTTCTGTCGCAGTGTGGCCGAACGGGACGCTGCCTGGGATGCTGCGGTGATGTTTGGTAAAATCATCCAGGACTTGGGCGCTCACGTTGGGCTGTCACGCAGTGCCGACACCGAGCCGCCGGAACGGGTCCGGGCATTGCGCGCCAATAGGTTCGGCGCAGATTTGGTTGTTGCCTTTTGCCTCCCCAAAGAGGGCGATCAGGCGGCCGTCTTCTACTTCGAATCGGCTTACTCGCGGTCGCACGCCGGCGAGCTCATGGCCAAGGCAGTCTCCGACGAGCTGGGGATATCGAGTTCGGGGCGCGCCACGCCAATGCTGAAGAACACTCGCTCGCCTGCCATTGTCATCGCAGCCTCTGCGCTTGGGGAGCGCGTCGGCGGCCAGGCGGCGCAAGGCATCATCAACCTATTTGCTGATCCTGAGGCCTGATCGAATCGAGCTAAGCCAAGAGTGTCTTGTAGATCCGCTCGAGGTCGTCGAGGTCGGCGAAACGGACTGTCATCTTGCCGCCCGTGCGGCCGTAGGCGATATCCACTTTCGCAGACAGGTGTTCTGCCAGCCGCTCCTCCAGTTCGATAATCGCCGCGGGGCGTGGAGTGCGGGCGCCCGAACTGCGCGGCGCCGTTTCAGCCTGAGCTTGACTGCGCATCCGCACCGCGTCCTCCACCATGCGAACGCTCCAGCCATCGGCAGCCGTCCGTTGCGCAATGTGGACGGCGTATGCAGTGTCATCAAGACCGAGCAGTGCCCGTGCCGCCCCTGCATTGATCTCGCCGTCGTTGAGCAGCTTCTGGATCTCGGCAGGTAGCTGCAGCAAGCGCATCGTATTGGAGACCGAGCTGCGGCTCTTGCCCACCGATTTCCCAATATCCTCATGCGTCATGGAATATTTTGTCAGGAGTTGATCGTATGCGGCAGCTTCCTCGAGGATCGCCAGACCCTCACGCTGAACATTCTCGATCAGTGCGGTCGTCAGGCTGGTCTCGTCATCGGCGACCGGCCGAATGACTGCCGGGATCTCGGTGAGGCCCGCAAGCCGGGCGGCCCGACAACGACGCTCCCCCGCCACGAGGATATATCCGTCCCCCTCAGCGCGCACTACGACCGGCTGCAACACCCCAACGCTGCGAATGGAAGCCGCCAGGCCTTCGAGCTCCGACTCATCAAAACGTGACCGCGGCTGCTGTGGGTTGGGGTCAATGCTGTCGAGTTGGATGACGGCGTAGCCGTCGGAGGGGTGCTCTTGTGGGATTAGCGCCTCGAGGCCTCTTCCAAGGCCGCTCTTACGTCCGGCCATGTCGCCTCCTGTACTCGCGGGCCAGTTCTCGGTATGCAATGGCGCCACGTGACATTGGGTCGTATGCCTCAATCGGTTCGCCATAGGACGGTGCTTCGGACAGACGCACGGTGCGCGGAATCACAGTGCGGTACGTCGTGTCTCCAAAGTGCTCCCGGACCTGTTCGACCACGTCGGACGACAGCGTCGTCCTCCCGTCAAACATGGTGAGCACGACACCCTCAACGTCAAGCTTGGGGTTAAGGTTCTGCTGAAC
>JAAELU010000091.1 GCA_024226255.1 bacterium
CATGACGGTGTTCGAGAACGTGCGCTGCGGTTTGTTGTGGGCGATGGGCTACAAATACTCGTTCTGGAACTTCGTCAGCCGTGACACAGAACTCAATCGGCGTACCGAGGAAGTGCTCGAGAGCGTCGGCTTGACCACGCGCCGCGACTTTCCGGCGGCCATGCTGCCCTATGCTGATCAGCGCGCCTTGGAGCTGGCGATCACGATCGGCAGCGGCGCCGATCTGCTGTTGCTTGACGAGCCGACCGCCGGCATGAGCCATTCCGAAACCGATCAAGCGGTGGAGCTGATCCGTAAGATCACCGAGGGCAAGACGCTGATTATGGTCGAGCACGATATGGGCGTGATTTTCGACCTCGCCGATCGGATCTCGGTCCTGGTTTATGGCGAGATCATCGCCACCGATACACCCGACCGCATTCGCAAGAACAAAGCGGTGCAGGAAGCCTATCTTGGGGAGGCCGCCTAGCCATGCTCGAAGTCGCGGATCTGCATGCCTATTATGGCAAAAGCCATATCCTGCAAGGGGCCTCGTTCAGGGTCGGCGCGGGCGAGATCGTCGGGCTGCTCGGGCGTAACGGCGTTGGCCGTTCAACCACCATCAAGGCGGTAATGGGCGAGGTCGCGTCCCAGGGTTCGATCCGCTTCAAGGATCAGGAGATCGGCGGCCGTAAATCTCACGAAATAGCCCGCCTGGGGTTGGGCCACGTACCGGAAAACCGTGACATTTTCCCAACCCTGTCGACGCGCCAGAACCTGCTCATGGGCATGAAAAACGCCAAGGGCGGTGGCCGCTGGTCGATCGAGGACATGTTCGAGATGTTCCCTAATCTGCGCGAGCGGGCCGAGATCGACGGTGGCGCGCTATCTGGAGGCGAGCAGCAGATGTTGACCATGTGCCGGACCCTGATGGGTGATCCGGACTTGGTGATGATCGACGAGCCGACCGAGGGCCTAGCCCCTAAACTGGTCGAGCAAATAGCGACTCTGCTTGAGGAAATCGCCAAGCGCGGCGTATCTATCCTGTTGGTCGAACAGAAACTGACCATCGTGTTGCGTATCGCCCATCGGGTCTATGTCATGGGCCACGGCGAGATCGTCTTCGAGGG
>JAAELU010000092.1 GCA_024226255.1 bacterium
AACGCTCGCATGATCGTCGTCGGCAACCGTCGTGTCCAAGGAATCGCGCGGGTCCTCGGATCTGTCGCCAGCGATGTCGCCAAACGCGCGCCATGTTCAGTCCTCATCGCCCACACAACCCGAGCCGACACCTGAAGTAGCTGCCTCGGTATGGCATCGCTCAAGACGATCGGGAGGCATTTCTGAGTCATGGACCTTGAGGCGCGTCCACAACGTCCATGACTCCGACAGCCAGCCCCTTTCAAACAGACCATCTGGGGCCAGTATCTCAGGCCCGACTTTGACGGGTAGATCGCGTTTGGCCTGACGCTCGCTCGTGCCCAGTCGGTCCGAGAGCATGAGCATGCAGCGTCGGCGACATGTCGGGTCTAGAAGACTCCCTTCGCGATGACATCCATTGCCCCGTAGCGGCTGCGCCAGTTGTAGAGCGTGACCGGCGAGACTTCGAGCTGCCGGGCGATCTCCTCACCCGAGTATCCTTCAGCGGTCAACCGCTCAGCGGGCGTCACAGCTAGCACTCGGACGATCTGTTCAGGCGAGTGCCTCTTGCGTTTCGTCATGGTCATATCCTTGCCCCGACATGGCGACCAGGACTCCAAAGCTAGCAGGCGCCAAATTCAGGGGGCATTCCACGAAATTGGCCACGATCTGTCTGTCGAGCATCGAGTCGACCTTGCCGTTCAGCTCGGCGAGTCGTCCGTCGACTCGGGAGAACCTGCCGTCGACCCCGGTGAATCGGCCATCGAACTCCGCGAATCTTGCATCGATAGCCGCGCGCGCGTGCTCTGGATCTCCACCCGCAGCTCGGTCTTGGCGATCTCGATCCCGGTTTGACATTGACAGTGAGTAGCGTGCTAACCTCTCTGCGGAGTAATTGCCGCGGTGAGTGGTGGCTCTGCGGTGTGGATCAAACGATGGGTGTGAATTATGGTTGGTCATCCGATGACAAAGGAGTCCAAGGTCTTCGTTGCGGGTCACCGCGGACTCGTCGGTTCAGCGGTTGTTCGAAGACTGCTGGACCTGGGCTACGGCAACGTCGTGACCGCCTCCCGAGGCCAGCTCGACCTGCGTGACCAGATGGCCGTCAACTACTGGTTCAAGGCGAACCGCCCCGATTGCGTGTTCCTGGTTGCGGGCACTGTGGGTGGCATTATGGCCAACAGCTCGCGGCCGGCTGAGTTCATCTACGACAACATGATGATCCACTCCACCGTTGTTCATGCAGCCTGGGAGCATCAGGTCTCCAAGCTGCTGTACCTCGGTTCGTCCTGTATCTATCCCCGCGAGGCCCCTCAGCCCATGACCGAGGATGACCTTCTGACTGGCCCGCTCGAGCCGACGAACGAGCCGTACGCCATCGCCAAGATCGCCGGAATCAAGCTGTGCGGGGCCTACCGCCGCCAGTACGGCGCCAATTTCATCTCTGCCATGCCGACCAACCTGTACGGCCCCAATGACAATTTCGACCTGACGTCGTCGCACGTGCTGCCAGCACTGATCCGCAAGTTCCACGAAGCCAAAATGCGCCGCGAATCGCAGGTCGAAGTGTGGGGCACCGGCACTCCGATGCGCGAGTTCCTGCACGTCGACGATCTTGCGGACGCGTGTTTGTTCTTGATGAACAACTACGACGACGCACAGCACATCAACGTTGGCACTGGCATTGACGTCACCATTCGCGGACTGGCCCAGACGGTGGCCGCCATTGTCCATCCGTCGGCCGAACTGGTCTGGGACACCACGAAACCCGACGGCGCGCCCAGGAAGCTGCTCGACGTTTCCAAGTTGCGAGATCTCGGTTGGCATCACCGCTATGACCTCGAGGAAGGCATACGCCACACCTACGACTGGTTCCTGGCCCAGAAAGCGCAGCAGCTGCGCGGAGTTCAGGTCTGATCTTGTCTGAGCGGAATCGGGCCCGTTCGCGGGTCGCTGGCGTCGATGTCGCTGACGTCTCGCTCGATCAGGCGGCCGAAGCGATCATCTCGGGCGCGTGGAGTGGTCGAGCTGTGCACCTGTGCAACGCTTTCACGATGTCGCTCTGCTACCGCGACGCGGGATACCGAGAGACCATTCGATCGGGTATCGCCTTGGCGGACGGGCTGCCGGTCGCCTACTGGGCACGCGGAGATCACCTCGGTCCTCGCTCGAGACCGCGCGGTCCGGCGCTGTTGCCCCGAGTGTTGGCCGACGGAGATCCGTCCGTACGTCACTTCTTCTATGGGGCGGCACCTGAGACCCTCGAGCAACTGATGCAGAAGGTGCAAGTGGAGCATCCCGAAGCCACCGTTGTCGGTGCGGTTTCCCCTCCGTTTCGCGACCTGACCACCGATGAGCTTGCCGACGACCTCCGAGCGGTGAGCGATGCAAACGCCGACGTGCTCTGGGTGGGGCTCGGAACTCCTAGGCAGGACCGTTTCGCCGCCGCCGCCGTGGATGAGCTCAGGTCTGTCACACTCGTCTGCGTGGGTGCCGCTTTTGACTTCACGGCCGGGACAAAGCGTGAGGCCCCTGTGGTCTTCGTCGCGCTCGGACTGGAGTGGCTATTCCGTCTGCTGATCGAGCCGCGCCGGCTATGGCGGCGCTACCTGCTTGACACGCCCTACTTCCTCATCCGGGCGGGTCTAGAGGCAGCGCGTCGCCGGCTCCGTACTCCAGGTCGATCTGCGGACCCAGCAGCGTGACAGTGGACGGCGCGCCTCCCGGCTTGGGTGATCCGACGGCTAGCTGTGCCTCACCCGAGTCGATCGGAGGCCTGTCGATGTGTTGATCGACTTGGGTGCGCTGGTTTTGCTCGCCGTCCTGGTGGCTCTACTGTGGCCTGCGCGGCTCCGAACACGGTTCTCTCTGCTGCCGGTTCAGATCCTGATCGTGACAGAGTTCCTGTCGTGGACCTTCGGAGCTGGAACCTTGGTCCTGCCGGTCGGACCAATCAATGTCGGGATCACCGATGTGGCTATCGTCGCCATCTGGCTCGACCTACTGCGACGGTGGTCACGCAAACTCGAACGCGCGAGCCTGCTGATGCTGGTGCTGGGAGCCTTGGTGGCCATGTCGATCGCTCGAACCTCAAGCGGGTTCGAAACGACCGTGAACATGTCGAGGCTGTCGCTTGCCACCTACGGCGGGCTCATCGAGGGTATGTTCCTGGCTCGCCAGGAAGACCCGCTGCGGGTCGTACGGATGGTCATTGTCTGGCCCGCGTTCGCGGCATTGGTGCTTGGCCTCATACGGATCCTCACGAGCGGACTCGGCACCATCGGCTCTGGCAGGGCACTCGTCTCTGCACCTGCGCTTGCTGTCGGCATGGGTGCGGTCTTTGCGGCCGGAATGGTCGCATTCTCGCCTTCGATAGGCAGACGCAGATGGCTCATGTTGATGGTGCCAGCGCTACTGGTCGTGATGCTGTCCCAGCAGCGGACGGTGTGGATTGCCACTGCGCTTGGCCTGGCTGTTCTACTCGTGTCGCACCGCGGTGGACTGCGTTTCAGTTCCCGGCTTCGCCTTGGATCGTTGATTGCTTTCCTAGTCCTTACCCTCGGCGGTATCGGAAGTCTGGTCGCCGATGATGTATCGACGCGGCTGGCTCAGGCAGCACAGAACCCCGACCTCGATTCGTCGACGCTGGCTTGGCGTGTAGAGAGCGGTGATCAGTTGCTACGCGAGTTCGCGTCCCTGAGCTGGGGCGACAAGCTCATCGGGGTACCCGTGGACGCCGTCTTCGAGCGCACGATCGGGGACAACACGTGGACCGTCAACCCGCACAACCAGTACATCCACATCCTTCTGTACGCGGGTGCTGCGGGCCTCGCCATCCTCGTAGCTGTGCTGTGGTCGGCACTTCGTTGCAATGGTCTCGGCACGGTCCTCGGGACAATGGTCGCCATGGCTGTCTTGTACGGGTTCGGCTATCAGTACACACCTCTTGCTGCGCTCGTAGTCGGACTAGCCGCCAACTGGCCAAAAGATGCTGGTCTCACAGCCGCGGATATTGGACCTCCAAGATCCCCCATCAAGGTCCGTCGGCCCGACGACGGCATCGAGGAGCCCGAGTGCCCGGTCATAGCTGAATCGGCCTGCGGGTCGACGTGAAAAGGATTGCTGTTCTGATCACGTGCCACAACAGGCGAGAGGTGACCTTGAGGTGCTTTGAGGCTCTACTCTCCCAGGTCCCCGATTCCACCGATCTGGCGGTGTTCTTGACCGATGATGGGAGCACCGACGGGACAGCGGAGGCAGTGACGGAACACTATCCCGAGGTCAGAATCATCGATGCCGATGGATCCCTTTTCTGGTGTCGGGGTATGGAACGGGCTTGGACGGCTGCGCTAGCGGGCGACTACGACGGGTATCTGTGGTTGAATGACGATGTCGCTCTGTCCGACGGTGCGCTGGGGCGGTTTCTCGACTTTGTGGAGAAGGTTGGCGAACTGGCGCTGCTAGTAGGCAGCATGCATGATCCCGAAACGAACGAGATGACGTACGGTGGCTTCCGACGAACAAGCAGGTGGCTCCCGACCCGGCTCGAGCAGGTCGTGCCCCATGACTCGTCACCGCTCGCTATCGACACCTTCAATGGCAACCTCGTTCACGTTCCAGCGCGGGCTGTCGATCGGATTGGAATCCTCGATCCCACTTTCAGCCACGCCCTCGGCGATCTAGACTTCGGGTTCCGGGCAGCGAAGTCGGGAGTGAGCGTTTTGCTCGCTCCTCGTACGTACGGTGCGTGCCGGCGCAACGAAGGGTCTTCTCACGGCTTGCGAACCATATTCGCGCGCAAGGGCCTGCCGATACACGACTGGTTTGTGTTCAGTCGTCGACACTCGATGATCGGGTTGTGGCCGTTCGTCTTTCTTGGGCCCTACGTTCGTGCCGCGCTCCGCGAACTCGGTGGCTCGGTGGGCATACTCAGAGGCGAGCGGCCGCGAGGTGTCTGAAGTGACCAGAGTCATCGATCGTGTTTCGAACCTTTGGTACCGACTCGCAGCAACGCTGGTGAGCGCGCGTCTTCGCTCACGAGGGCTTTCTCTGGGGAGAGGAGTACGCGCTTGGGGGATGCCCATCGTCGATGCCGTCGCCGGATCTCGCGTGGAGGTCGGCGACGGTGTGGTGCTCACTTCGGTTTCACGCAAGACCGCCTTGGGCGTCGCTCGGCCGGTGATCCTCAGAACCCTGAGCGAGAGCGCGGAGATCGTGATCGGCGCGGATACTGGAATGAGTGGAACAACGGTGTGTGCGCGGCACAGCGTTCGAATCGGTCGGCGTTGCCTGCTGGGCGCCGACGTGATGATCTGCGACACCGACTTTCACGCGGTTGAGGTTGTCCCCCGGAGACACCTCCCGACGCCAGCCCCGTTGCCAACGGACAGAGTGGTGGTGGGTGACGATGTCTTCATCGGGGCACGTGCCATCATCTTGAAGGGCGTCCACATCGGAGACGGCGCTGTTGTTGGTGCCGGTTCCGTCGTCAGCGAAGATGTACCTGCGCGCTGCATTGCGGTTGGCAATCCGGCCCGGGTGATACGTTCTCTCGATGGGCCGCAGCCTTGATGGCCTGTCGAGGCAAACAGCAGCTTCACATCGGCATCGCCGGCCCGTTCGACCTTGTCGAGGGTTCGCAGTTCCTCGAGCCTCCTCTTCCGACTGGTCGCGGGTACGCCACCCGCGTGACCGTGGCTCTCGCTGGTGCGCTACTCGAGCGAGGACACCGCCTTACGATCTTCACGACCTCGACGGACCCCGCTGACGTCGGCACCTACAGAGGGCAGGGAATCGAGGTCGTCGTTGTGCCAATGCGTCCGAGACGACGCTGGCCCGACTTCTTCCGAGCAGAGCGAAGGGAATTGTGTTCCGTCATGGAGAAGGCGGGTTGTGATGTTCTGCACGCGCACTGGACGTACGAGTTCGCCATCGCTGCCATGCGCTCGCGGTCTGCGCCAGTGCTGGTTACCATTCGCGACTGGGCGCCCGAGGTGTTGAGGCGGCAACGACATCCGTACCGGGTTGTGCGATTGCTGATGCAGGCGTACGTATTCGCACGGGCTCCACACCTAACGGCCAACTCTCCATACATCGCCGAGAAGGTCAAGCGGTGGTACCGGCGTTCAGTTCCCGTCGTACCAAACGGCATCGAGCTACCACTCGAGCTACCCGACCGACGCCAGCGCACTGGTCTCGTCATCGGTTCGGTCAACAATGGGTTCGGGGAACGCAAGAACGTGCACTGCCTAGTCGACTCGCTTCCATTGATACGGAAGGCACATCCTGAGGCCTCGCTGCGACTCGTGGGTGCCGATTTCGAACCGGGAGGGCCGGCCGAGTCCTATGCGCGATCTCGCGGGTTGACGGACGGCATCGAGTTCCTTGGGCCGGTTCCATCCGGTGAGATTGGTCCCTTGATGAGGTCTCTGGATGTGCTGGTACATCCATCGCTTGAGGAGTCCTTCGGAATGACTCTCGTGGAGGCACTCGTCGAGGGCACTCCTGTGGTCGCTGGCGAGAGCAGCGGCGCCGTTCCCTGGGTGCTTGGGAACGGAAGGGCCGGCACCCTCGTCGATGTACGAGATCCTCAGGCGATTGCGGCAGCGATCCTGTCAATACCCGTCGACGAAGAACACGCACTACGACGGCGTCGTGAGGCGTTCGAGCACGTTCGCGAGAACTTCGCGCTTCGCGCTGTGGTGGACCGGTTCGAGCAGATCTACAGAGAACTGGCTTCCGAGGTCGAGTGACATGATACGAGTGCGAATCCACGGCGGCCTTGGCAATCAGATGTTCTAGTACGCCCTGTCGCGTCGTTGGAAAAGGGAACTGGCTCTCGACTTCCTGGTGCCGAATGCGGATTCCACGATCCTTGTCCGAGGGCGTATGGCCTCGACGTGTTCAACCTGTCTTGCAGGCCCGAGAGGATTCCCATCTGGTGGAGGTTTGCTACCTCGAGGCGTTCGCCCGTCTCCGTGCTCGCGCGCTTCTCTTGTCGGATCGTTGGAATCGAGCCCATCGACGAGATCAGGGAGAGGCGGCGTCGATACTCGCTTGCTTAGCGGTGTCGGGGCGGCGGCTCGGCTGGTTTCGCTCGACGGCCACTGGCAGTCCCATTTCTAGTTCGAGGAATGTCGGTCCGATCTGCTCGGCGAGTTCTCACTCGTCGCCCGCCGTCGGGGAGAAATTGGGAGATGCTCGACCGGCTGCGACAGAGCAGCCAGCCAATTGCAGTGCACGTACGTCGTGGTGACTATCTCAAGCTCGCCGGTTCGCCGGTATTGCCCATGTCCTACTACGAACGTGCCGTAGATCTCATACGTCAATGGGTACCCGACTCCGAGTTCTTCGTCTTCTCGGACGATCCCGAGTGGGCCAGGACGAACCTGCACCTTGATGTCCGTCGCGTCGAGTTCGTGGACATCAACAGCGAAGCCGCCCCGCACGAGGACCTTCGGCTGATGAGCTCCTGCAAAGGGCACATCATCGCCAATAGCACCCTCTCCTGGTGGGGGGCATGGCTCAGCGAGCGGCCGGAGAAGTGCGTGATTGCCCCGAAGTACTGGTTCTCGGGAGTAGCCGAATCGGCACGAATCCCTGATCAGTGGGTGACGCTCGACAATCGAGACCTTCGCGACGGCCGCGGAATCTAGGCTGCGTGCCCCACGCCTGGAAGCGTCCCGCGTGCGCTATTGCTGCGCCGCTCAAGTTCGCATGCGTTCGCGGACGGAAGCAGCGTCCGACCTGAGGACTGCACCCACCGAGGAAGCAACTGCTCCCGCAGCGCACAGCAGGCCAATCAGGGCCGAACCGACCATCGGCCAGAATCCGGTGGTGTCGAGGGTGCGAACGACCAGCAGTACCGGCGCGGCTCCTGCCGCGGCGATCACGGTCGAGGCAGAGTAGCGGCGAACGATCGATCGGCGATCGAGCTGCAGGTGCCCGAACAGCCAGATCCAGTAGTACAGGTGGCGGGCCACTTCGCCGCCTGCCCATGCCGCAGCGAAGCGCGTAAGGCTCGGCCCGGCTAGGACGGCCAGAGCGAACAGCGTGCTCGTGGTCGCGAGAGTCAGGAGCTGGACTCCGAGCTTGCGGGCCACCGCTCCTCTTGCCTCGGCCGCTACCGCCGGCGTGTTCGTGAGCAGGCCGAAGCCGTAGGCAATGCCGACGATCGGCAGGACGGCCGCTGCTTCGTCCCAGCCGGGTCCCAGAATCCACGGGACTACCGCAGGAGCTCCCGCCGACACCATGGCGATCGGTACCATCACCAACGCTGACAGGAGACCCATGGCAGTCACCACCGCTGCCGAGTAGCGCTCCGAGTCTGACTGGACGCGACTGAGGCCTGGTAGCAGGACACGCGACGTCGCCGCGGTCGCCTGCTCGACCGGCAGGCCCGCGAGCATCGTTGCACGTGAGTACTGGCCTAGGGCCGCCCCGCCGACCCACCTTCCGATGGCTAGCGCGTCGAGGGATGCCGCCAGGAACTCGAGGAAGCCCGTCATTGTGACGGCACCTCCGAAACCGAGCATCGACCTCGCTGCTCGACGCGACACCCGCCCGCCCACCGAGGGCTTCGCGAGGAGCAGCCCGAGCAGCGTCGCTGTTGCGATCTGTGAAAGGTTGGCCGCAACGAGGCTCCAAACGCCCCAGCCTCGGTTTGCAGTGTTGAGGCCCACGAGTAGGTAGCCGACGACGAAGCTCGTGACCTGGATCACGGCAAGAGCTCGGAAGCGGAAGCGACGTCTGAGGAGTGCCTCCGGGATTGCAGCAACAGCACCAAGGAAGATCGAGATCGACATCCATCGCATCACGTCTCGCGTTGCGGGTTCGTCGACCACCGCCGCCAACACGGGGCTGATCAGCAGAGCAGCCAGTCCTGATACCGCTCCGATCGCCATCGCGAGTTGGAACGCAGTCGATTCGTCCTCACGGGTCAGTTCGACACGCTGAATCACCGCGCTGGCGAGGCCGAATCGCGAGAAGTAGGTCACGAACCGCAGTCCGACCAGGGTTGCGGCCATAAGGCCGAAGTCGCTCGGCTCGAGGAGTCGTGACATGACTGCCGTATACATGAGCTGGAGCAGCGTGGTGGCGGCAACGGAGCCCCAGCTCCAGGCCAGGCCCGTGGCGGTCTGGCGCGTCAGGGAATGGTCGTTCACCAGCAGCGCTGGGTGCTCGTGGCCGAGGCGCGCCTCGAGGCCGGATCGATGAAGTCGAGCGGCGGGCACACCGCGTCACGCCCCTTGTTCCGCGCCTCGAGCAGCTCGGTGAAGATACTGATCATGAGGCCTACTCTGTGTGAGTTCAGATGGCGCTTTCGCACAGTCTCGGCACCCGCCGCCCCGATGCTCCGCGCGTTGAGACCTCCATCGAGTAGCGCATCGATGATCTGCTCGGCCTGGTCGAGGTCTTCGAACAGCAGCCAATCTCTGCCATCTACGAGGAGGTGCTCTACCAATGGCACCCTGAAGTCGACGATTGGCACTCCTGAGAGGGCCTGGATATAGGGCCGATTGGACGTGTAGTAAGGCTCGGTCGAGCCCGGATACCCCCCGAGTACGACCCGGCCCTTCTGACACACCGCTGCCTGCCGGTCGAAGTCGACGGGGCCCTGCCACGACGGGTTGCCCTGCCACCGATGGCCGTACAACGCGAATCGCCTGCCATAGCGCCTCATGAGGTGTTCCACGAGACGCTGGCGGCGCCGCCCGGCCCAGAACAAGCGTTTCGTGATGTTGCGGCCACCCGGCTTACTCCCGATGAAGACCAGGTCGAACTCGCGATCCTCTGTCGGAACAGGTGTATTGGCGAACCGGACATCGCATGCCGAATTCGCCATCAGCGTGATTCTCCGCCCACCGGCGCGTTCGATCAGCCGGGCGAGCCTTCCCATCGAAGTCACGAACACGGCATCAGAGCGACTGGCCGCCCGGGTCAACGACGCAGGTGGTCGAGCACCGATGGGGCCGAACCCATCACCGCAGCTTGTGACGACGATGGGCCTCTGCGGAAGTGCCTGGATTCGGTCGATGAACGGTCGAGGATCGGGGATGTCAGGGTGGTGAAAGTACTGCAGGTAGAGCACGTTTGACCCGGTGTCTTCCATGTGTTGAACGACCGAGTTCCATAGAGTCATCCAGTGCCCGGGGGAGCGCGCTGCCCGGTAGGAAAAGGGGCGATAGCCCGACAGTGCTCCACGATCGACTGCGTTGGAGAAGGCCGTGTGATAGCCGAGCTGATCCTCAGGCACCACCCCCTGGAGGAGCATGGTCAGGTCGACCGGGGGTGTCACGCGAGTCTCCGCAGGCACGGGCGGCCTGCCTCGGTCGAACGCATTTGCTGGCTATTCATCGCTGAAGCTCCAGCGCGTACCGAACCCCATGCGTGAACCGGTCGACCATCTCCTCGAGGGTGTAACGAGTCGCCGAGTACTGGGCGCCTTCCTGCAGTCGCTCCATTCTGGCTGGGTCTCGGAGCAAGGCTGTCACTGTGTCCGCGAACTCGACCGGGGTGGTGCCACTCCGAAGGATCAGTCCGTTGCGATCGTCGACGAGGTACTCGATCTCGGGACTGTGGTACGGGAGGTCGCAGGTCACCATCGGTAGACCGAGCGCGAAAGCGTCGAGCACGGCTAGCCCGACCAAGCCGGGGTTCAGGACCAAACATCCGAGAGAAGCCAGGGCAGCCATGTCCTGCCCTGTGCGTGCTCCTACCGCGTGGATCCAGGAGTACCTGCTCGCCGCCGCGTCGATGATCGGCCGCTCCGGGCCGTCGCCGATGACAACCAGCTCGAACCCCGGCACGCGGCCCCGTATGTGTTCAGCGGTCTCGACAAGGAAGCCGGGTCTCTTTCGGTCGTAGATACTTCCCAGCGCGACGGCAATCGGGCCGTCGCCAACGCCGAGTTCGCGGCGTATCTCGGCCATGTCGGTCTGGCCCAGGGCCTCGGCCAGCGAGCGAAGTGCAGCTGTATCCGTTGCGTTCTGAACGACCGTCGTGCGGTCCCGTGGAACCCCGAGTTGGTTGACGAGCCGCGAGGTTCCCTCCGTGTAGCAGAACCACCAGTCCGGCCTGCCCGCGATTCTCTGTTTGACCCATTCGCCCGTCCTTGAGGCGCGCTCCCGGTCAAGATTCGCACCGTGCCCCCAGAAGGCCACTCTGGGGCCACCGAAGGCACGCCGAGCGAGCAGGGCGTAGTTCACCAGAAGCCGGCTTGCTTGCTCTACGACAACGAGATCGCTGGTCCGCACCCGTCGGGCTATGGGCTGCCAAACGAATTCCCTTCCGCCCGCGCCTAGGTAGCGGCTCGCAACGTGTTCAGCCCATGGGAGTTCTCCGATGTCACGCTTCACCGCCTCGCCGGGGTGTGGGTCGCCAACGAGTAGCCTCAGCCGTGTACCCGTTGATGCGAGCCTGTCGCGAAGCAAGTTGAAGAAGGGAACGCGGTAGTGGGTGAGAACCCTTTGGACTATTGCTACTTCGGTCATGAGTTGTCGGTCCAGCGGCGTCGTCTTGGTGCGCTGTGGCATCCAAGGTTCCGAGGCTCATTCTCTCACGGCCCACGTGACCGCGCGCCAGCCAAGGCGGGTGGACTCACCGAGGTTCGACTGTTGGCCACACCACCGTGGGGTCCTGTGTGAGCAAGCTCTCCACCGTCTTGATCGTCCACAACGACTACGAATCCGGTACCCCTTCGGGCGAGAACGACGCTGTCGCTAGAGAGGTCAAACTACTAGCAGCGGAGGGAATCGAGGTCATTGTCCATTGTCCATCGTCCGATGACCTCTTGACCGAGTCCCTTTCCGACAAGGCCAGGGCAGCGGCGAACGCGATATGGTCGCGGAGATCTGCTTCCAAGGTCGCCGAACTGATCTCGGCTCACGGCTGTCAGGTAGCGGTGTTCCACAACGTTGGTCCGATGCTGTCCGCAGCGGCAGTGAGGTCTGCGCACTCACGCGTGCCCATCGTTTTGACCCTGCACAACTACCGACTGTCGTGCTTGAACGGTCAGCACTTCAGGGCCGGGCAGGATTGCCGAGCCTGCGAGGATGGCGGAGTCGCGTGGTCAGGGATACGGCACGGTTGCTATCGCGGATCGCGACCTCAATCGGCGGTCTTTGCGCTGCACTCCGTGCTAGTGCGGAGAGAGCTTTCAGATGCCGACGCGGTGGTGGCGGTCAGTCCAGCGATTCGCGACGCCGCACTTGCCAAGGGAGTCGATCCCAGCCGCTGCCACTACCTCCCGAATTCGGTCCCGATCGACTACGCGAGTGGCCGAGTGGCGGACTCAGAGCGGTTTGCCCTGGTCATGGGTCGGTTGGACTCTGCCAAGGGGGTGCTCCGGTTGGTCGAGGACTGGGCCGAGGTCGACCGCGGCGAGCGTTTGGTGGTCGCCGGAGAAGGACCCGACGGCGACGCAATAGCGGACTTCGCGGAGCGCAGTCCTCGAATCGAGTTTGTGGGTCGCGTCGACCACACCGTGGCGGTGGATCTGATTCGCAGATCCAGTCTCTTGATCATCCCGAGTCTATGGGCTGAAGGGTTTCCGACCGTAGCGGTTGAGGCGATGGCCTGCGGCCGAGCACTCCTAGTCTCCGATCGCGTCGCAGTCGCTCGTCATCTCGCAGCAGTTGGTGCAGCCACCTTCACTGTTCCCGGCGAACTGGCGACGACTGGGCACCGCCTCCTTCGGGAGCCTGGGATGTTGACCAACGCTGGTGAGGCAAGCCGACGCGAGTACCAGAGAACTCACTCCGAGGAGGCCTTCGTGGCCCGCCGAATCGAGTTGTACTCTGCGCTTCTCTGATCGCCGTGCTCGCTGGCAATGACGACGGCCTTGGGATCTCCCCGGGATAGGCTGCGCGGCGTGATGAGGAGACGCTCACGTCAGCGACCGACATACCGCGGGCCGATGAGCGCAGTGTTGATCTTCTCCTACGTCGTCGTCGCTTGTGCGGTCGCTGGCGCTGCCCTTGGCGGCTTTGTCATAGCCGATCTGGAGCCCCGGCACCGGGCGACGGTCATCTTCGCTCGAGAGGGTCTGGTGTACTGGCATGGTGATCAACTCGACGAGTTGTACCGGGTACAGGAGGATCTGGAAGGTGAGGTTGCGGCCCCTGTCGAGGTATCTGGGGAGGCTCGCAAAGGCCAATGGTTCATCACGTTGCAGTCGGACGATCTTGAGAGTCTGCACCGGGGCTCAACCTTTGTTGAGCACGAGTTTCCTTCACGGATCTCCACACTCGAGCTGGACGTCGTCTCCTCCGAGGTCTTCGAGGACGCCGAGCCAACGGCGGTGGCAGAGGCACTCCGGTGGGCCCTCATCGGTGCGCTCAGCTCGATGCTTGTGGTGGCGGCGCTGAATCCACCTGCCTATTTCAGGTCTGCGGATGGCTAGAAGAGACGTCGAATCCAACCGAGACCTGGCCGCAGATTTCACATTGTGCGTGGCGATCGTTCTCGGGATGCTGTCGTTCAGGGCGCTTCGACTCGACGGGCTAGCACTGTCATCCGCATTGGCCGACGCCATG
>JAAELU010000093.1 GCA_024226255.1 bacterium
CCGGCACAGATCACCGCAAAGATGGTCATCGCCTCGGCGAACCGGTTGATCCCCGTTCGCCACTTCTGGCGGAAGAGAAACAGGATCGCCGAGATCAACGTCCCCGCATGGCCGATACCGACCCAGAAGACGAAATTGATGATCGCGAAACCCCAACCGACGGGCGAGTTGACGCCCCAGACTCCGATGCCGGTGGTGATCAGGTAGCCGATCATGGCGAACAAGATCGCCGTGACGGTCACCGAGATTCCGAACGCGACCAACCACGCCTTGGACGGAGCACCTCGGCGCTCGGCCAGTGCGCAGACCTTGTCGGTCACGCCGGCGAAATCATGTCCCTCGAGAACCAGTGGCGCCCGGCGAGTCGGATCGTCAAGCGTATTGTTCATGGCCGAGCGATCCATTTGGTTCATCCCACCCATGGACTAGCCTTTCTTCGTGTGCGCGGAGTGCGCAGAGTGCGCGCCGTCGGATGAACGGTTCCGCAACCGGGTCAAATATCGGGTACGAGGTTTGACGCTGAGCGATTCGAGCAGCGTGTAGGCCCTGGGGTCTTCGTGGTGCTCGCGGACCTCGCTGGACGGGTCGTTCAGATCTCCGAACGTGATCGCCCGGGTCGGACACGCCTGAGCGCAGGCCGTCGTGATCTCATCGTCGGCGATCGGCCGCTTCGCGTTCTTGGCTTCGATCTTGACGTGGTTGATGCGCTGGATGCAGAAGCTGCATTTCTCCATCACGCCGCGAGACCGGACCGTGACTTGCGGATTGTAGACCATCGTCTCCAGAGGCGTTTCGTTCTTGTGGTTGTTGAAGTAGTTGAAGCGCCGCACTTTGTACGGGCAGTTGTTGCTGCAGTACCGCGTCCCGACGCAGCGATTGTAGACCATGACGTTGAGTCCGTCGGAGTCATGAACGGTTGCGGCAACGGGGCATACCTGCTCGCAAGGAGCATCCTCGCAGTGCTGGCAGGTTAGCGGCTGATGCGAAACCGACGGGTCGTCCACATCCCCGCCGAAGTAACGGTCCACGCGAATCCAGTGCATCTCGCGACCGAGGGCGACCTCTTCTTTTCCGACAACGGGAATGTTGTTTTCCGCCTGACACGCAACGATGCAGGCGTTGCAGCCGGTACACGAGTTTAGGTCGATGGACATCCCCCACTTGTAGCCCTCGTACTCCTTGGGCTTGAACAGCGGAGCGACGTGAGGGTGATGCTCGTGTCCGTGTTCGAGGGACTCCTCGTACTCGTGGTACTCCATCTCGCGAGCCAGTATCGGCGCCCGCTCCGCAATCGCCTGCGCACCGCGGGTATCGATGGCGTAGTGATTCTGGGTGGTGGACAGCGGATAGCTCCCGCCGATCTTGGTCAGGCTGACCTCGGCAAGGTTCATCGCGTCGCTGGTGCGGATCGCGAAGGCGTTGGAGCCGACGCCGTCGGCAACGGCTCCACCGTGCCGGCCATAACCCATGCTCAGAGTCAGCGATCCCGCGGCTTGCCCCGGCATGACGTATACCGGAACCTCGATGGTTCGCCCTGCGTGTTCGAGACGAATCATGTCGCCCAGCTTCACGTCGAATCGCTCGGCGGTGCTCGGGCCGATCAACGCCGCGTTGTCCCAGGTCAGCTTGGTCAGCGGATCCGGCATTTCCTGGAGCCAGCCGTTGTTGGCAAAACGTCCGTCGTAGACGCTCGCATCGGGAACGAATACCAGATCGATCTTCCCAGCATCGTCGGCGGCACGGGCGTCGACGTACGGTTCGAGCTCCCGAACCCAGGTAGCCCCGACGGGTTGCGGCCGGGTGAACGGCCACGAAGAGCCTTCGACGAATCCGTCGTGGAGCGCTTCACGCCAGGACTTCTCGTCGCCGGTGCCACTCAGAAACGTATCGCGCACGAGCTCATGACCGGACGAAGCGGTGTGCCCGAGGACCAGCGACAGCAGCTCGGCGCTCGTCTTTCCGCCGAACAACGGCTCGATCAACGGCTGGGTCATGCTCAGCGTGCCCCGCCAATCCCGGGCGTCCCCCCACGACTCGAGGTAGTGGGCTCGGGGCAGGTGCCAGCCGCAGAGCAGGGAGGTTTCGTTGCGGTACGTGCTCAGGTGGATACTCGTCGATACCTGTCCTGCCATAGCGGCGAAGTCGAGATCCGCCGGACCATCGTACGCGGGGTTTCCTCCGACGATGACCAGCGTGTCGACCGTGCCTGCGTCGATCTCTCCACAGAGCTCGGCCATCGCGTCGCGATGGGTCGGGCGTTCGTATTCAGGGTCGTCGTTGTACTCGAGCGTACGGCCGACATTCCCCAGTGCAAGGTTCAGAGAGTGAACCAGGGCATGAATCGCTGCAGGTTGGCGAGGGCCGGCCAGCACCAGCGAGTGACCGCGCTGGGCCATCAGGTCCCGGGCCATCGATTCGATCGCCTCTTCTTTATAAAGCGGGTGCTCGCGGAACCGCTCCAGCATCCGCTGCAGGCCGTCGGCCCCCGACCCGAGACGCAGGCCGTGCTCGGCCACCAGCTTGGCCCCCAGGCATCCTGCGACGGCCGGGGTTTCCGTTGGCGCTACCGGGATTCGCCGATCCGCCATCGTCCCCGTGGTGCTGTAGGAGCTCTCCACCACGTAGAGACGGCTGATCCCGTGTTCCGACGGACGGCGTCCGGCGGTGAAATCCCTGGCGTTGCGGACTGCAAACGGGTGCTCGAAGAGAAAATCGTCATCGAAAGACACGATCGTCTTGGCGCTTTCGAGTATCGGCTGGGGTCTCTTGGGCGACCCGTAAACCATTCGGGTCCCCTCCCGCTCGTTGTCGCGGGAAACGGCCTCGTACTCGTACCAAGCGGCCTGGGGAAACTCGCTGAGGATTCGCTCGCGCAGGCTCGCCACGGTGGAAGAAGAGTCGGCCTCGACCAGGAAGCGGAGCCCCTGACCGCGTTTTCCTCGGAGAGAGCCGAAATGTTTGCCTGCGAACTCGGTGAATTCGTTCCAGTCGGCGACGAATTCCCGATCTCCCTCCCGCCGGACGATCTCCTGCGATCGATCGGGATCGTACAGCTCCAGCAGGCTGGCCTGCTGGATGGCACTGGTGGAACCGAGACTCGACGGATGGGAAGGGTTGCCCTCGACCTTGATCGGTCGCCCGTCGTAACTGGTAACCAGCAGCCCCATGGCGGCACCGCCCAGTTGCATCGCGGTGGCGAACTGCATCGGCGTACCTGGGGTGTAGCCCTCAGGTCGGCGCACGAACGGCAGGATCTCTTCTTTGGGCCAGCGACAGCCGGTCATGCCTGCCAAGGCCAACGATGCGCCCATGATCTTCAGGAAAGACCGCCGGGAGCCGGGGGCGAGCATCTCATCGGCGTGTGCCGGGAACTCGTTCTCGACGAACTGGCGGAACTCTGGTTTGTCGGTCAACTCGTCCAGGCTTCGCCAGTACGGTTTGCCGGTCTTCAGCGGTGGCATGTGCTGCAATCCTCGGAGGGGGCGATTTCGTATTCCCGGATCAAGCGCTCCGCGAGCTCGGCCTGCTCACCGGGCCCGGGCTGCCAGGCCATGTTGGTGAGCTCTTCGACCGGTCGGAGGCGCGGACCGGGGTTGCGGTGGCAATCGAGGCACCAGCCCATGTTCAGCGGCTCGGCCTGGTAGACGACTTCCATCTTGTCGATCCGACCGTGACACTCGACGCAACCGACACCGCGATTTACGTGGGCGCTGTGGTTGAAGTAGGTGTAGTCGGGAAGATCGTGGACGCGCACCCAGCGTACGGGGAGCCCCGTGGCATAGCTTTCACGAACCGGGACGAGATTCGGACTCTCCGTGTAGATCGCCGCGTGGCAGTTCATGCAGGTCTCGGTTGCAGGAATCGAGGCGTGAGCCGACTTATCGACCAGACTGTGGCAATAGCGACAGTCGATGCCGAGATCTCCTGCGTGAAGTTTGTGGCTGTACGGCACCGGTTGCTCGGGTTGGTACCCGACGTCGGTATTCGTTGGCGAGCCGCCGTAGAACAACAGCCCGAACACGAACAACGGCCCACCGGCCAAGACGATTCCCGCGACCGGGAGCATCTTGTCGAGCCATCTGGGAAAGATGAGCGGATTCGTTTGTTTTTGGTCAGACATAAAGGACGCCCATCATAGCGGCGCCCCATACACGCTGCAAGACACCCGCGCCACTCGCGCACGGTCGGCCGAGGAGGTTTACAATCTGGGGGTGGGGTCACCCTGGAGGGACGATGAAACTCATTGAAATAACTCGATTTGGGGTGCGGGCGGCCTTGATGGCGCTCGCCCTGCTGGCCTCCGGCGTGGCGAGCGCCGGAGTCAGCGTCGGCTTCGACGTCAAGACCTTGAACCGGGTCTTGCCTGCGATGTTGAAAACAACCATCTCGGTCCCAATCACCGATAGCCGCTCCATCAATGTCGAAATCTCCGAGCTACGAATCGATGGGTTTTCGCCGTCGGCTGAGCCTGACGGCAGGGGCCACATCCGGACTCACCTGCAGGTCAAGGTTCCCCAGTTCGGCCTGTCGGCAACCCTGGAGCCCAGGCTCTCGCTCAACGTCACCGAACAGGCGCGGATCCTCGAGCTTCGGTTCGAGCGCGCGGAGCTTCCCCTACCGATCGCCACTCTGGATATTGCCGGCTTCCTGCCACCCATTCGATTTCCGGCGGACAGCCTCTACACGCTGGATGGCCTGCGGGACGACGTGCTCCTGCGAAGCCGTCTGACCGAGGTAAAAATGGGCCACCAGATCTTGCGATTCGAATTCGAAGTGGACGTGGTTCCCGCGGCGGGACGATGAAAATCACGATCCTCAGCCTGGCTCTTCTCGTTTCGGCCTGCTCCATCGCCCCGGCACCTGCCGACCTGATCTTGACCCACGGCAAGATCGTGACTCTCGACGACGAGCTGGGTGAGGTGGAAGCTCTCGCCGCCAAAGACGGGCTGATCCTGGCGGTCGGCGCCGCCGGCGACGTGGAGAAGTTCACCGGCCCGAACACCGAGGTGATCGACCTCGAGGGCCGGACCGCGGTCCCGGGGTTCATCGAGGGGCACGGGCATTTCACAGGGATCGGGCGTGCTCGGATGAACATCGACCTCACCGGAGAGACGAGCTGGGACGGGGTGGTCCGGCGTATCGCGGAGGCCGCCGCGCGAACCGAGAAGGGAGAATGGATCCTCGGTTGGGGCTGGCACCAGGAGAAGTGGGATCTGCCTCCGTCGCCAGCGGTCGAGGGGTACCCGGTTCACGACTCGCTCAGCAGGGTGACTCCGGATCACCCGGTTTTGCTCAAGCATGCTGCAGGAAACCATGCGGGAATGGTCAACGCCCACACGATGCGGTTGGCAGGCATCGGTCCGGCGACTCCTGATCCACAGGGGGGACGGATCCTCAAGGACGCCGCGGGAAATCCGACCGGGGCCTTGCAAGAAACGGCGTACGGACTCGCACTGGCCGCCTACCGGATGGCCCAGACCGAACGCACCGAGCAGGCACTCGAGGCGGCGGCGCAGATGGAGATCAAGCTGGCGGATGAAGAGTGCCTCTCGAAAGGGATCACGAGTTTCCAGGACGCCGGCTCGAGTTTTCGCACGGTCGATCGGATTCGCGCCCTCGCCGAGCGCGGTGAGCTCGGCACCCGACTGTGGATCAGGAGTCGCCGGACCGATGCCTGCCAACCGCATCGTGTGGGCGTTGACCATTCCCGCATGGTTTCCTGCAGCATGCTTGAGCAAAACCGG
>JAAELU010000094.1 GCA_024226255.1 bacterium
CCTCGGCAAGGGCGCACGGCCAACCCGTCTCTCTGCGCGTTCTGACTGGTAACTGGTAACTCTTAACTGATAACTCCACCATCTCACATCTGACATCTCACATCGGCGACCGGAGGAAGCCATGACAAAAGTCACCACCATCGAAGACGCGATCGCCAGCCACGTTCAGGATGGCGACATTGTGGCGTTGCAGAACATGGCGACGCAGGCTGCGCCGATGGCGGCCGTGCGTGAGCTGATCCGGCAGGGCAAACGTGAACTCGGCTTGGTTGTGCTCGTCGGCGGCATGGCCGTTGACTGGCTGGCGGCGGCCGGAGTCATCAACCGGCTCATTGGCGCCGCGGTATCGATGGAGCAGTTCGGGCTGTGCCAGCAGTATCGCAACGCTGTCGAGCGCGGCGACATCGCGGTCGAGGAGCTCAGCGAAACCGCCCTCAACGCCCGCCTCGGAGCCGGCGCCCGCAACCTCCCCTTCCTGCCGACTCGAGGACTGATCGGCACCGACCTCATCGACATCAACGACAACCTGGTCATGATTCCCGATCCGTTCGGTGGCACTGACATCGTTGCCTGCAAGGCGCTCGTGCCTGATGTGGCCCTGGTCCATGCGCATCGCGCCGATCAACACGGCAACGTTCAGTACGAGCCGACAATCCTGTGGCCGGATATCGGCATCATGCCGAAAGCGGCCACCAAGGTGATCGTGACCGCCGAGGAGATCGTGGACACCGAAGTGTTGCGCCGCAACCCGGATCGCACGGTGCTCCCCGGCTTCATCGTCGACGCCGTGGTTGAAGTTCCGTATGGGGCGCACCCCACCTCCTTCCCACCGTCCTACGGCTACGACGGCGCAATGCACCTCGAGTGGGCCAAGGGTGCCCGCGACCCAGACGCCACGGCCCAATTCATGGAGAAGTACATCACCGGGCCGGGCGATCAGGCGGCGTATCTCGATGCCGTCGGCGGGGTCGGCAAACTCGCCGCGATGCAGAACTGGGAGGCCTGAGATGGGTGACTGGCAGGACAGCCCACCGTCGACCGACTACACAATCGACGAGTTGATGGTTGCAGTGATGTCGACGTTCTTCGTCGACGAGGATCAGGCGTGCAACGGCATGGCCTCGTTCATTCCCGTGTCCGCATTCATGTTGGCTCGGGCAACCCACGCCCCGAACCTGGTGTGGTTGGCCGGCGCGTCCGGATTGGAGCCCCGCCCCGAGAAGGTGCCGGCGTCGACATTGGAGGCGCCGTTGTGGGGCGATTCGGTGATGTACGTCGAGCAGTACGGCGACTTCTGGAACTACGCCCTCAACGGCCGCTGGTTGCAGAAGTTCTGTGTCGGTGCCGCCCAGCTCGACATGTACGGAAACGCCAACAACTCGGTCATCGGCGACTACGACAACCCCAAAGTCCGCCTCCCCGGCACCGCCGGACTCGGCGACATGGGCTCGATTGGCAAGCTCCTCTACTACTGGAACCCCAACCACAATCCGCGGAGCATCGTCGAGAAGGTCGACTTCGTCTCCGCCGCCGGCTACCTGGGCGGCGGCTCCGAACGAGAAGACCTCGGCCTAACCGGCGGCCCCCAAGCCGTAGTAACCAACCTGGCAGTGCTCGACTTCGAGCCCGAGTCCAAACGAATGCGCCTCGTCAGCACCCACCCCGGCGTAACAGTCGACCAAACCCAAGAAGCCACCGGCTTTGAACTAGTAGTCGAAGGCGAAGTCCCGGAAACCACAGTCCCCACAGAGGAGCAAGTCCGCCTCATCCGCGAGGAGATCGACCCCGACGGCATGCGGAAACGCGAATTTGGTAGGTAGTTATCAGTTACCAGTTACCAGTTACCAGTCAGATGTCGGAGATTTCATTCGGAGCCCAGGGGATGCGAACCGCCCGAGCGCAGGATTGCCGCTCTAAGAGCGTGAAGCATTCTCCCAATCTCTGCAGCCTCACCATGGAGCTTGTGCGCGACGTCGGGATCGATGAATCCGACATCATCCGCGATAACGAGATGGTGCTCCAGCTCGTTGAGGCTCCCGATTGCGTGCCCGACAAACTGCGCATAGGCCCGGTAGGTTCCACGCCCAGAGCCTTCCGCAAGATTCGCACCGATCGACACGCTCGCCCGGCGTGCTTGCGACACGAGCCCAAAACGCTCGTCGGATGGCCACCGACCCGTCTCCTCGTACACGCTTCGAACGAACTCGCGAGACCGTTGCCACACCTCGAGTTTGCTGTAGTTCCACATGTGACAAGCAATACACCGTTTCGACGTTCAGGAGAACCCATCTGCGCCCAACAACGCGGCTCCCGCGGCCTTACTGGTAACTGGCAACTGGTAACTGGTAACCCCCCGAAGGAGCTGACATGAAGTTCGAGTTGGGCGTTCCAGGCCAGATCATGCCGCCGGCTGACAAGGCTGTGGCGTTGGCGCAGCGGAATGAGGCTGATGGGTTTGATGCCGTGTGGTGGCCCGATCATCTGATGGGGTGGCATCCGGATTCCATGTGGACCGAGGACCTGACCGAGCTTGCCAAGTTTCAGGACAATCCGCACCAGTACTTCGATCCGCTGATGATGATGGGGGCCGTTGGCTCGCAGCTCGAGAACACCCGGGTCGGAGTTGTGGTCACCGATCTCATCCGCCGTCATCCAGCCGTGCTGGCGCAGACGATGCTCACTGTCGACCACCTCACCATGGGCAAGGGAATCCTGGGCCTGGGGTCTGGGGAGCGACTCAACGTCACTCCGTACGGGATGTCGTTCGAGAAGCCGGTCGGCCGATTGTCGGAGGGCATCGACGTCATCCGGATGTTGTGGCAGGCCGAAGGCAAGGTCAGCTTCGAGGGCGAGCATTTCCAGCTCAACGACGCAGTGTGTGGGCTTTTTCCGTATGAGGGCAAAGAGCCCGAGATCTGGACGGCCGCCCACGGCCCCAGAATGCTGCGCATCACGGGAGAAAAGGCCGACGGCTGGCTGCCGACCAAGGTATCCCCCACCGAATACGGACGGATGCTGGAAAC
>JAAELU010000095.1 GCA_024226255.1 bacterium
CGGAGACGGGGTACTGGTCGTGGGCGAGGAACTACGGACCGGACGGCGGCAACTGGGAAGGTATCGGCGTCTTCCTCAAGCCCGGCGACGATCCGCCGCCACCGCCGGCCGGCCAGCTGGTCGCTCACGTGGACTGCGGCAGTTCAGCCGGTGTGCCCGCCGGTAACTGGAACCTCCTCGAGGCCCAATCGACGATCGAAGACCTGATCGACTTCAATACCGGTGCCTCGACGGGGATCAGCATCAGCAATCAATACCCAGCGGACACTCCGAGAGCCGAAGCCTGGAACGCCAAGGGGTGGATTCCCGATGAAGCTGGAGACGACCAGTGCAACGACCCCCAATCGGGTGACGCAGTGCGGTGGACAGTGCTCAGTAACGTGCCAGGGCCGGTGACGATCGAAATCGTTGTCGGGTGGCCCGACGGCGGGGTCCAGGGAAGTTATAAAGTCAATGACGCCTTTGCCGATCGGACGTTCGAGAATGCCCCACTCACGGATCCGGGCTCCAGTTGGAATGGAAGGACGAACGGTCGCGACGGACCCGACGGCGCCGGCAGCGGTGATTGGATGATTTGGGAGAACGTGCAGCCAGTCGACGGCGAAGTCAAGATTCCATTCAAAGGCAGGGTTCAGGATCTGCCGGCTTCAACGCCCTCCGAATAACGCAATAGCGAGCAACGAGGTCGTTTGAGCATGCGTCGGCTCGAGGCTCGGCTTCTCCCCCAGTTGTGGTGCCCCGGTTGTGGTGCCCAGTTGTGGTGGCCCAGTTGTGGCCAGTTGTGGTGCCAGGCGTCACTAATACCCTGCAACGAAACGACTTAGTTCTACTTTGTCACACTCGCCAGAATGGTCATAAGCCACTCATTTCATTGGCCTTGGTCGCTTTCTGCGTCCGATACGCGGACTCTGTGGCATTTCGGCGTTGCTGATGACGAACTTCCATTTGCCGAATTACTTCCTCGGCCGTTACGTCTTTTCGGGGCAGGAAGTGGGCCAACAG
>JAAELU010000096.1 GCA_024226255.1 bacterium
CGGCACTTATGGGGGTAATCGTGTCAAACGATTTTGGGATATGGGGGTAATCGGGGGTCACTGGTAGGTCCTTTGGTTGCTGTCGAGGAGCATCTCGAAGAGGTCGACTCGGTGGTGTTGGCCGCGTCCGGCTGCGTGGTCACGTTGGGCTTGCAGTACCGGGTCGAAGGACTGGTTGGTGCTGTAGAAGGCGCAGGTTTCGCAGATCGATTCGAATTGGCAGTCGAGCTGTGTGGGCCGGTTGCAGTATCCGTTACCCAACATGCGTTGGTCATATTCAGCGGCGAGGTTGGCCATGCCGGCGGAGCCGTTCCCGTTTGCTGTGAGCCCGTTGGGTTTGGTGTAGAGGGCATCGACTTGGTCGGAGACGGCGTCGTAGGCCTCAGCAACGGTCTGGTCAGCGACCCGGGCATAGACCAGGGTCATGCGCAGGGTCTTGTGGCCCAACATGGCGGCGATGGCTTCGAGGCTCATCCCGCGGTTGATGGCTTGGGTAGCGAGGGTATGACGCAGCTGGTGGGGGTGGACATGGCCGATCCCTGCTTGCTTGGCTATCCGTTTGAGGATGCGGCTGATCTGATGTCGGCTCATTGGGCCACCGTTCCAGATGATCAACCGGTCGATGTCATCATCACGGCTCGCTTGATAGTCGTTGAGGAGTTCAACCAACTGTGGGTGGAGGGGGACGTAGCGGTCGTTGTGGAGTTTCCCCAGCGGAACCCGCAGCCAGTGCCGCCCCTTGATCGACACCACGGCGTCGGCGGTGAGGGCACAGAACTCACCGACCCTAAGTCCGGTGCGGGCCAGCATCTCGATCACCAGGCGACGCACCGGGTCAGCATCGGCTGCTGCTTGCATCAGCTTGGCGGCATCAACATCGGAGAGGAACTTGGGTAGCGGATCGTCTGGGGTGGGGAGGTCTCCGTTGAAGATCAACACCCGTCTTGGAGCGTCGGGGTAGTCCCATTCAGAGACCCGCTCAAAGCAGGTGCGTAGGGTGCCGAGCGCCATCCGGATTGTCTGGTCTGATAGCGGTGGCCGACCGTTTTTGCCCGGCCGGGTTGGTAGATAGCGTTTGAACCCCTCGATATGGTGTCGTTCCACATCGACCAGGGCGTTGATTTCGGGATAGTTGTAGGTGAGGAAACCAGCGAATCTGCGCAAGATCCCATCAGCAGAGACAACACTGGCGGGCCGTAGCGACAGGGCAAGCTGATCCAAATAGCGTTGCATTGTTGCCGCTAGCACCGGTGCAGTCTCAGCGATCTGGGGCCAATCGATCTCACGCGAGGCCGGTCGACCAGGCCCAACGTGTTCGACTGGTGCCGCTACGGCGGTCATTCGCCGACCCCGTCAGCTGCAGCCAGGAACATGTCAGCGTCGATGATGGCTGCCGCCTGGTGATACTCATCAGCCAGCCACTCATTCGCTAAGTGAACGTAGAGGCGGGTCGTTTCGATCGAGCGGTGCCCCGCCAACGCTTGGAGCGCTTCGAGTTCCATGCCGGCTTCGCGCAGCCTGGTGAAACAGGTATGCCGCAGCTCGTGACAAGTGATCCGCCGCAGCCCGGCGCGTTGGCGAGCCGACACGAAAACTTGTTTGAGGCCCTCATCGGAAAGTGGTTGGCCGCGGCGTCGGCCCTTCAACACCACAAAGAGCCGCTCCGTGGCGGCCTCGGCGGGTCGTTCGATCCGCATATAGTCACCGACCGTGGAGAACCACCGGGCCGAGATCGGGATACGGCGTTGATGCCCGCCCTTGCCCTCAACAATCAACACTTGCCGGTGGGCCGCATCGAGATCCTCCAGTCGTAGACCGAGGACTTCGCAACGACGTAACCCGCCAAGGACCATTGCCTCAAACATTGCCCGGTCCCGCAACCTGCGACACGCCGCCAACAACAAATCCACCTCACCGGGGTCCACGATCCGCGGCAACGTCCTCGGCGTGCGAATCAACGGCACACCCCGCCCGCCGCGCCGACGCGACCGGCGAGTCGACAAGCCTTGTGGCACCGGATTGCGGTCGATGTCACCTCGAACCAGCAGATACGAAAACATCGAAGACAGTGACGACAAACGACGCTGAATCGTTCGCGACGACAACCCCGACTCACCATCAACCAGCCGTATCACCTTCGGGTCACCTACGGACCGCTGCTCAGTGATAAACGCCAACACATCAACCGTGGTCACCTCCACCGGGTCCTTCGCTACCAGCGTGAAGAACACCTTCAAATCGAACCCGGCCGCCAACACCGTGTTCGGCCGGCAACGAGCCGCCAAAAACTCGAGATAACCATCAACCACCTCATGGCCAAGACGAACCCGCACCCTGCCACCAGACGAAACCGACCGACTCAAACACGGAGACCAAGACATGTGAGCATCCACTTCCGGCCCCGACGGGACCACCACCCACAGTCCCACAACGACCACCCACCGCCCACCAAACCGAGGACGGATTACCCCCATATCCTCACCTCGTGCGCTACCGGATGCGACACCTGGGTTGTGCAAACCAGCCTTTGCGCGAAGCAGGGTCATACACCCGGCTTGAAGAGGTCGGTGTCGACCTCGACCTCGAGGTGATCGTCGTTGAGGGCAAGGCTCGGCAGTCCCGTGGCCCTACCTGGCCACCCCAGAATTGGGAACCTTGTCCCCGGCCGCAGCGTCCAAGTGGTGTAACCAAGGAGTTGAAGAATGCTCAAGCGACAAGGGTCACGATTGGCCGCACTTCTTCTTTCGCTACTTCTCGTCGCAAGTGCCTGTGGAGGCGGGGAGGCAGAGGTTCTGGCCGCAGCGGACGTCCCGCGCGTTGCGGGCGACGTGACGGCCCAGGGCGAGGTGGCGGGTGCGTCCGCGGCTTTCGCCCTGGACTTGTACCGGCAGCTGGCGAAGGAGGGCGAGAATCTGGTCTTCTCACCGCACAGCGTCGCCCTCGCTCTGGCGATGACACGAGCCGGCGCCGCCGGCGTCACGGCTGAGGAGCTGGACGCCCTGCTACATCTTGTAGGCGTCACTGATCCCCACGGCGGCTTCAATGCTCTCGATCAGGAGCTCTCGGGCCGCTCCGGCAGCTACACGCGAGGTGACGGAACAGAGGCCGAGCTCCAGCTCACCGTTGCCAACGCCCTGTGGGGCCAGCGGGGCACGAAGTTCGAGGAGGGCTTCCTCGAGTTGCTCGCCCGGCAGTACGGAGCCGGCATGAGGCTCGTCGACTACAAGGCGGATGTCGAACCCGCCCGAGTCGAGATCAACGAATGGATCGCCGAGCAGACTGCCGGCCGTATCGAGGATCTCATCTCCGAGGGCGGGCTCAATTCGCTCACGCGGCTGGTGTTGACCAACGCCGTGTATCTGCTTGCCCCATGGGAGGCGCCGTTCGATGAGGACGGCACCAGCCCCGGCGTGTTCTATCTCGTCGACGGATCGGAGTCGACCGCCGAGCTGATGCACCTGTTCGAGCCGCTGCGCTACACATCAGGGGACGGCTGGCAGGCTGTCGAGCTGCCCTACGCAGGCCGCGAGTTGTCGATGATCGTGATCGTTCCCGACAAGGGCAGGTTCGGCGAAATCGAAGCGGCTTTGAGCGCCTCGCGTCTCGACGAGATCGCGGCGGAGCTGTCCGGCACCCCGGTCGATCTGCGCTTCCCCAAGTTCGAGTTCAGGACGCAGACTGGGCTGCTGCCCGCGCTTGTGGCACTGGGCCTCAATGAGGCCGTCGATCCCTCCCGCGCCGACTTCTCCGGGATGACCATGGAGGAGAAGCTGTTTATCGCCGACGTAATCCACGAGGCCTTCATCGCCGTTGACGAGGAAGGCACCGAGGCCGCCGCGGCTACTGCCGTGGTGATGGCAGCATCGGCTGCACCATCCGAGCCCGTGCAGCTGACGGTCGACCGGCCGTTCATGTTCCAGATCAAGGACGCGACGACCGGGTCGGTTCTGTTCTTCGGCCGGGTGATGGACCCCGCCGCATAGGAGACTGTCACGGCTCAGACGCAGGTCCGAACTGTTCGCCTACGAACACGGGTGTGGCGGCGAGCTTGCACGTAACCCTGATCTATGGCCCTAGGTCCGTATCAGCTGCCCAGCGCATTACATGCCATCCGAACCGGGGATGATCCACTCGGCCGTGGCCTCACGGTGCTCGCAGCCATCGTGCTCGAAGCGGACGGCGCCGTCGCAAGCGTTGGCTGGGTGCGAACAGACACCCCAGTCCAACCCCGCTCGCCGTCGAGGGGCAACCAGTAGCGGCACCTACCACACTGGTCCTCCCACCAGCCATCTTGGTATTGATCGCTTCTTTGCTTGCCGTTGCGATTCTCCATCCAACGTTCATGAGTGGACCGTCGATGGGCCTCGTCGTCTCGCATCGGCTGAACCATGAGAGGCAGTATCGCGCTTCGATATGTTCAATCACGCAAGGCTCTGACCACGCCGATCACCAAATCGGGAGCCATAACGAACATCCCGCCGAGTGATCGGTATCGGCATCTCCGCGCTCGGGTGCTCGTTGTGTGTCGACCGCCGATAGTGGTGGCTGGCTCGGGCCTCTAAGGGCCGCGGGCGGTTTGCCGGCGGTCTCACTGGGAATAGCGGCAAGCCGCGAAAGCGATTGACAAGCCGTGTCGCTTCCACTGACACGATCTGTCGTTTCCACTGTCATTCCTGTGTCGTTGCACATCAATGCGATCATCCAACAGTCTCCCGGTAGGGCGGCGGTACCATGGCGGCGTGAAACCAACCGTTGCGATCCTTGGTGCCGGCTCGATGGGCGAAATCCTCGCCCTGGGCCTACTGCGTGGCGGATGGCCCAACGAATCGATCGTGATGGCTGCCCGCCGTCCCGAAAGGGCTCGTGAAGCCGAGAAGCAAACCGAGATCCGTACAGTGCTCGACCCGGCCGAAGCCGCGGTCGGCCAAGAGGTCGTGATCATTGCGGTCAAGCCGAAGGACGTGCCCCATCTTCTCGAGCAGATCGCTGACACGGTGACAACCGATCAGCTTGTGATCTCGTTGGCGGCGGGTGTCCCGATTGCCGTATACGAGGGAGCCCTACCAGGCGTTGCAGTCATTCGTTCGATGCCGAATACTCCCGCAGCCGTCGCCGAAGGCATGACGGCTTATTGCGGCGGGAAGCTGGTTGACGAAGATGGCTACGACAAGGCTGACGTCATCCTGGCGGCTGTCGGCGAGACCATCCGTTTGTCCGAGGATCTCCTCGACGCAGTCACCGCGATCTCGGGCAGTGGACCTGCATATATTTTTCTTCTCGCCGAATCGCTCACCGCGGCGGCCATCCGTGAGGGCCTGCCGCCTCACGCGGCAGAGAAGCTCGTCGATCAGATGATCCGTGGCTCCGGCATGTTGTTGCACGCCTCGGAGAAGAGTGCCTTCCGATTGCGCGGCGAGGTCACCTCACCTGGAGGAACAACGGCTGCCGCGGTGCATGTCCTCGAAGACGGTGGATTCCGTGCCCTCATGGAGGACGCGGTCCGCGCCGCGGCCGATCGCTCGTGTGCGTTGGGAGAGAAGGCCGCAGGCGACATGGCCGCTGCCGGCGAAACCACGACAGAAGGCGACGAGTAACCAGTGGCCGACCTGCTGGGCAGAGCGATACTTGCGGTCACTGAGCGCAAGCCGGTGCGACGAACGATCACCAACACGCGCCCGGGCAAAGCCGTGGCGCGTCGATTCGTTGCCGGCGAAACTCTCGACGAGGCGATGGCTGTTGCCGCCGAACTTGTCGCCGCCGGCTGCGAGGTGTCGCTCGATCATCTTGGAGAACACGTCTCCGACCGAGCGGAGGCCGAACGCTCCCGCGACGACTATTTGGCCTGTCTGGACCGGATTGGCGAATCGGGGCTGCCGGCGAACATCTCCGTCAAGCTCACCCAACTCGGGATGGGGCTCGACAACGCCTTGGCCGCCACGTCGCTGGATCAACTCGCAGTCAGGGCCGCCGCCGTTGGCACAACGGTTACGGTGGACATGGAGGAAAGCGAGTACACCGAGACCACGATCTCGCTTTACGAGCAGGCGCAGCGTGACCACGGCAACTTGGGAATCGCGGTCCAGGCTTACATGCACCGTACCAAGGCCGACCTGGATCGACTCATCCCTCTTGGTGGGCACATCCGGCTGTGTAAGGGTGCATATGCCGAGCCGGCCGATGTCGCGGTTCAGTCCAACGACGAGGTCGACGCCATGTTCGATTCGCTGCTGGCGCTGCTGATGCACTCCCCGGCGACGAAACCGGCGATCGCCAGCCACGATGACGAGCGGATCGACCTTGCCAAGTCGCTGATTGAACACCGCTCGGAACCGTACGAGTTTCAGATGCTGTACGGCGTGCGTGGCCCGATGCAGCGCGAGTTGGTTGCTGCGAGCTATCCGCTGCGGATTTATGTGCCATATGGAGTGGCCTGGTATCCCTATCTCACCAGACGTCTGGCGGAGCGTCCGGCCAACGTGCTGTTCTTCTTGCGGGCTCTCGCGGGGCGTCGCTGACCAACTCATCTATCCTTGTCGCTATGCGACGACCATTCATCCTGTTCCTGTCAGTGCTTTGTGCCCTCTTCGTGGTGGCCGCACCCGCCATAGCGGTGGAGGCCGACGAGGTGGCCGCGGCGGCTGCCAACGACGGTTTCTACGTTGAGCGGGGCGCTTCGATCAGCGAGCAGCAAGCGGGGGACCTTGTCGCCCGGCTGCGTGACGCAGGCGAGGGGTTCGTTTTGGTGGTCCTGAGCAACGAGCCTGCCGCCGGAGCCACGACCTTCGCCGACAACGTGCAGTTCGCGATGGGCCGCGGGATCGTCTTGGTGATCGCGCCCGAGTCATTGGGCTACACGGGCGTTGGTGACGTATTCGACGAGGCGGACCTCGAGAACGCACTGGAAGCCGCGGCCAGTAACGGCGGCTCAGACTATGACCTGGCCGCCGCCTTCGTTAGCGAGCTCACCGGGACCCCGGTGGTCACGCCGGCGACACCAGTACCGGTTCCGACCACCGTGGCGGCACCCGCCCCGACAACACAGCAGCCGGCCACCAGTAGCGGTGGCGGTGGCAGCGGGTTCCTTTGGTTCATTCTGATTGTCGGCGGCGGTTTGTTCCTCTGGTGGATGTTCCGCCGAGCCAAGGCTCGGTCCAAGCCCCAGCCGGCCGACGACGGCAACCTTGCCAAGGCGCGCCATGTCATCCAGGAGCAGCTCAATGACGTGGCCAACGACATCCTTGCGATGGAAGATGAGGTGCGCGTCGCCGACAATGATCGGGCCGATCGGTTCTATCAACAGGCGAGCCGGGCCTACAACGACGTTTCGGAGGTGTTGCCCGAAACCAAGACTGCGCAGGGCCTGCTCGACCTTTCCAACAAATTGGACGCCGCCATCTGGCAGCTCGATTCGGCCGAAGCCATTCTCGATAACAACCCGCTGCCGGAACGTCCCGAGCCCAAGAGGCTGGAACCGGCACCGACGCCGGGACGGACTCCCGATCGGACGACCGCCCCACCACCACGGGCAACGGTGCCCGGACCATCGTCCTATCAGCGACGCCCGACAAGAAAGTCATCACCCGGTGGCGGTGGGCTGATGGATTTGCTGATCATGGTTGGGGGCGCCGTGGCAAGTGGCCGGCGCAAACAGTCGACGAGGCGTCCCAACTCTGGGCGCCCCAGCGGCGGGGGTCTTGGCGGCGGTCTCGGC
>JAAELU010000097.1 GCA_024226255.1 bacterium
AAGAGGTGCCACGCAATGGCCTCCCCTTCCCGATCCTCATCCGTTGCGAGGTAGAGCTCATCGGCCTCTTTGAGGAGCCGCTTCAGCTTGGTCACCTGCTTCTTCTTATCGGATGACACGACGTAGAGCGGCTTGAAGTCATCGTGGACGTCCACACCATATTTGGTGCGGCGCCACTCGTCCTTGAGCTTCTCCGGGGCGTCTTTGGCGCTGCCCGGGATGTCGCGGATGTGCCCGATTGAGCTTTCAACGATGTAGTCGGAACCGAGGTAGCCGCCAATGGTTTTGGCCTTGGCGGGCGACTCGACGATGACAAGTTTCTTGGTCATAACTCTCTAGTGCTAGAGAAATACCGCTCGACGAGGCGTCGACACGGGTTCAGCGGGGAGCATATCTACGGTGTAGAAACGTCCTTGTCAACCCCATGCGTCGGTTTCGCGTTCCGGGCCCTGAAGACATTCGTTGCTGCAGACCGCTCCTCAGGCGCTCCGTCCGGAGGCCTCCGAGAGGGCATCCTTGACCCGGCCCGCGACCCGCGACCAGGTGTGCTCTGCCTCAACCCAGGAGCGCCCGGCAACACCCATCGCGACGGCTCGATCCCTGTCCTCGAGCACTCTGCGCAGCGCGTCGGTCAACGAGTCGACATCGGGCGCGACGTATCCGGACACACCAGGAATGATGGCCTCCGGCGCACCTCCCGAGTCGCCGGCGACCACTGGAAGACCGGCGGCGGCGGCCTCCAGGTAGACGATTCCAAGCCCTTCGACTTCCAAGCCGAACCACCTCGACTGCGATGGCATCGCGAAGGCGGCCATCTCTCGATAGAGCCCGGGAAGTGACTCCCACGGGACATCGACCTCGAAGCGGGTGGGAACACCGCGGCGCTCTGCCAGCCGGCGTAGCGAATCTTCGGTGCGCCCCTTCCCAACCAGAATCAACTCGACGGGCATCCCCGAGCTGCGAAGTCGAGCCGCCGCCTCAATCAGCCGATCCTGGCCCTTGCGAGGTACGAACCGGCTCACACATCCAACAACAGCGTTCGACGCAAGCTCACCAGGAGTGAACGTGTCAACGGCCACCCCCGCACCTACCGGGATCACGTCACGACTCGTCAGCCCCGCGACCTTGGCTGCCGTGTACCGAGAGACTGCGAGCAGAACGTCGGCCCGGCGGAGCGTCCTGCCGAGCCATTGCCGAACCCCGGGAATCGCGGCCGGGATGGTCACTTCAGCGCCGTGGGTCATCACAGCAATCGGCCCCGAGAAACTCCGGCGCAAAGCAGGAATGATGGAGGGAAGGGGATGCGGGGCGCCAAAAAGCACGGCGTCGGCCTCGAAGTCAACAGCTTCGTCAGCCACCCATCGGGCAACCTGCTTGGTCGGCAGCATGTACTTCCTCGATCCACGGCGCACGATGTCCTCGCCGGACTCCGTCATCGCCGGTCCATCGGCAGGAGCCAAAACTCGAACCTCACCATCAAAGTGATCGACCAGGTTGCCCAACCATTGCTGGATCCCCCCAGGCTTGGGTGGATAGTCGTTGGTGACAACGAGCAGCCTCACGCCTAACGATCCAGATGCGGTGCGATGTTCCAGTCGAAAATCCGCACTTGTTTGGGGGTGACGCCGAAAGTCGCAAACGCAGTGTTGCGCATCGAGACAATGCCGCCGCG
Organism: bacterium; assembly: GCA_024226255.1. GTDB lineage: Bacteria > Actinomycetota > Acidimicrobiia > Spongiisociales > UBA5794 > JAHEJX01. The sequence continues at coordinate 1,673 of JAAELU010000097.1, forward strand.
CGACGCAAAATCTTGGGCGAGAACCTCATTGGCAAATGCCCGCGTTGCGCCACCGTGCGACACAACACCAACACGCTCGCCGCGGTGGCGCTCGGCCAAGGTGTGGGCGGCTGCACTGACGCGGGCTCGCAGCCGGGCCCAGGTTTCGCCCGTCCGCCCGCGGACGATGTCCTCCCCGAGTTCGAAGAGTTGGTGGGCCTCGTCTGGGTAGCCGGCGCGGATCTCCTCGTGCGTCATTCCCTCCCAGTCCCCAAAGCTGAACTCCTCGACTCCTTCAGCGACTTGCGGGGTCAAGCCCAAGCCAGAACCGATGATCTCGCCGGTCTCGATTGCTCGACCCAGGTTGGATGTGTACAGAACGTCCAGCTCGGGAAGACCGGCGACGGCGCCCTTGGCCTGCTCGCGGCCAAGATCGGACAGAGCCCCATCTTGTTGACCCTGCCAGCGTTGCTCGATGTTCCCCTGCGTCTGGCCGTGCCGTATGAAGACGATCTCCGTCCCTCCGCGAAACGAAATCGGCGGATCAACAAGGTGTGTGGTGTCGTTGTGGACATGCAGGCGGTCTTTCCCGTCTTCTGAACTCAGTCGCAGCACTCCGGTGTTGCCCGCAAGCGCCAACGGATTCGGCAGGCGCGTAGACAGCAGGACGCCGGTCAGAACCGCAATGGCAAGTCCGTGGGTGACCACCAACGCCGAGCCGTCCGGACCGACCGAATCGACCACTTGGCGGTAGGCGGCGATGAGCCGTTCGGCGGTCTCCGACAGCCGGTCTGCGCCACCGAGGCGAACATCCTCGCCCCTGATGAAGCCGGCCAGCGCCTCGGGACTCATGGCGTATACCTCTTCGTACGTCTTGCCTTCCCACTTGCCTAGGTCGGGTTCACGCCAGCCGGCCGACGTCTCAAATGCCAACCCCGTGGCTGCGGCAGTGGTCTGAGCTCTTCCCAGATCTGAAGAGACGACAAAATCGAAGCTGCGCTGCCCGAGCCGGGCACCAAGGCGCCGGATCTGCTCTTGACCCACCTCAGTCATAGCGGAGTCGGTGGCTCCCTGCCAGAGGCCGGCGCGGTTGGACTCAGTCTCGCCGTGGCGAGCGATGAAGATGTCGGTCATCTGATTGGATCCGGCCCTCGAGTCGTCAAAGTGCAGCAAGTTAGGGTAGGCAGGGTATGAACCTCACGTTTCTCACCGAGTCGGGCGGCGTCGTCGACACGTTCCCTGAAGACCCCGGGGCCCAGATCGTCTGGGGCCTGGGACTGGCTGTGATCATCGGCCTCTACCTCGTGATCAAACGCAGCCGCAACCGCGCTCGCGATCACTACTGGGAGTCCAAACAGCGCGAAGCCGACCTGCGGGCCAACGACCCGGATATGCGAAAAGACGAGTCCGGCTGAGATGTCAAGAAGTCAGAAGTCAGATTTCGACGCCGACCAGTTATGAGTTGTCAGTTATCAGTTACCAGCCGGAATCGACTCTGACTGGTAACTGGTAATTATTAACTGGCAACTGCCCCGCTGCCTGCTGATGTCTGGCTTCTGACTTCTGGCTTCTTCTTAGATAAACGCGCTGGCGAAGATCAGGCTCACGATCGTCATGACCTTGATGACGATGTTCATCGCCGGACCCGATGTGTCCTTGAACGGGTCGCCAATTGTGTCACCAACGACTGCCGCATGATGGGCGTCCGAGCCCTTGCCGCCGTAGGCGCCGGCCTCGATGAACTTCTTGGCGTTGTCCCAAGCTCCTCCGGCGTTGGCCATGAAGATGGCCAACAGGAACCCGGAAATGAGAGCGCCTGCCAGCAGGCCACCGAGGGCCCGGACGCTGATGAAGCCCACGATGAGCGGCAGTGCCACTGCCATTGCTCCCGGGATCAGCATCTCGCGAAGAGCAGATCGTGTCGAGATGTCGACGGCCCGGGCTGAATCGGGTTTGACGCCTTCCTTGCCCTCGAGCAGCCCCGGGATCTCGCGGAACTGGCGACGGACTTCCTCGATCATCTCGTTGGCAGCCCGACCCACCGCCTGGATCGTCATCGCCGCAAACAGGTAGGGGAACATGGCCCCGAGGAACAAGCCCACCGTCGTGGAGATATCCAGGATGTCGATCGTCGGCAGATTCTCAGCGCCGACCGCCTCGCGGAATGTGAAGAACAGGGCGAGAGCCGTAACCGCCGCCGAAGCGATGGCGAAGCCCTTGGCCACGGCCGCCGTCGTGTTGCCGAGTGAATCGAGGGCGTCGGTCGCCTCCCGAACTTCCGGCGGCAGGTGCGCCATCTCGGCGATCCCGCCGGCGTTGTCGGCAATCGGCCCGTATGCGTCGACTGAAACGGTGATACCGAGGGTTGAAAGCACCCCAATGGCCGCCACCGCGATGCCGTAGATGCCGCCACCCTCGAAGGCGAGCTCGCCGCCCCAGAAGGCGCCAAGCATGCCGAAAGCGACAACGATCACTGAAAAGGCAGCGGACTTCATCCCCTCAGAGATGCCGGCCAGCGCGACAGTTGCCGGCCCGGTCTGGGCCTGGCGAGCGACTTCCTTGACCACCTTGTGGTGGTCGCTCGTGAAGAGCTCGGAGATGAATCCGATGGTGTAGCCAACGGCAAGCCCGATGACGACCGAGTAGAACAGGCCCATCACGTTGTCGACGCCGCCCGCATCGTTGAACAGCAGTGGGGTGAAGATTGCGACGCCTACGACGGTTACGCCCATCGCCACCCATGTGCCCATATGCAAAGCGCGAGCGAGACTTCCCTTGCCGGGCTTCACGAAGAACGAACCGATGATCGAGCCCGCCATCCCGACGGTGGCAATCATCAGCGGATACAGCAGCGCCTGTGGCAGGAAGTCCCGTCCGGCAAACGCGAACGAAGCGAACACAATCGGCGCCACCAGTGAGCCGACGTAGGACTCGAAGAGGTCGGCGCCCATGCCGGCGACATCGCCGACGTTGTCACCAACAGCGTCTGCAATGACGGCGGCGTTACGGGGATCGTCCTCGGGCAGGCCGGCCTCGACCTTGCCGACCAGGTCCGCGCCGATATCAGCTGCCTTGGTGTAGATACCGCCGCCAACACGGGAGAACAGGGCGATTGAAGATCCGCCGAGCCCAATGGCGGTCAGCACGTTGTAGGGCTGGTCGACCTCGAGGACCTCGACAAAGAGCCAGTAGCCACCGGCGAGGGCGAGGAGACCAAGGCCGGCAACCGTGAATCCCATGACGGCGCCACCGCGGAAAGCCAGCGGCAACGCCTGGTTGACGCCTCCCAGGCGAGCGGCTTCAGCGGTCCGGGCATTGGCCGCGGTTGCGATACGCATGCCGATGAATCCAGCAGACGCAGAGAGGGCGGCGCCAAAGACGTAGGCAATCGCACCCCAAGGGCGTCCCCAGTCGAGGAAGATCAGAATGAGCGCGGTCAGGATGGCAACGAATACCGCCACCGCGGTGTACTCGCGCTTGATGAAGGCCATCGCGCCTTCACGAATCGCCCCCATGAGTTCGACCATCGTCGCGTTGCCGGGGCTGGCGGCATTCACTTGCCTGGCATACATGCCGGCTAGGAACAACGCGGCCACAGCCGCCACAAGGGCGAGGTAAAGCCAGATCAACGGGTCCACAGAAGTCTCTCCAAGGTCGGTGAAGAATCGAGCGGGAAGTTTAACCCGACGGCTGCCGCCGCACTAGTTCGCTTCTCCGGGACCTTCGCAACGTCGCCAACGAGGCCAGGCCGAGCACCAGCATCAGGCCACCAATAGCCATCACCAAGCCATTTGCCGGATCGTCAATCGCACGGCCGGCGGCAACGACTTCGAGCGAAGCGACGTCGAGATAGGACTCACCACCGCGTGCCGGATCGTGGAAGCGCCACTGCCCGGTCACAGCGACGATGGGCCCAACTTGGCGATACCCGCCGGGCGCATCGAGCGGACGACCCAGCGCCTCGGGCATCCGGATGCCCACGCCCGAATTGCCACCGGTAAGGGCTCCACCCGCAGCCACAGGATCCGACCCATAGCTATCGCCGTTGAGCTGGGTCCACATCCATCCGTCGGGGCGGAAGCCGTAGTCACCTATCAGCTCACCTTCGAGAACGACTTCGACGCCGTCGAACGCGGCAGGATCCGCCAGCAACTCATCGGCGGATACCTCGTCGGCGGCCAAAGCCGGAGCGGCCGCGGCCATGACAAGGATGCCGACCGTTCCTGCGAGCAACCAGCGTCGCATCACCTACCTCGAATCCATGACAACACGAACCCAAACAGTGCGAATACCGCAACAAATTCGAGACGACCCGCCCACATCTGAACCATGTACGTGATCTTCAGCAAGACCGGCATCGTGGGCGCAGTCACTCCCACCGACAGGCCGACGGAGGCCCCGGCAGACACCGACTCGAACAGGGCCTCCTGGAGCGGAACTCCGTAGGCCTGGGCGATCCCGGCGCCGGCGAGGAACAACCCGACATAGAGCAAGGTCACCGACATCACCGACTGACTGACTTCATCCGTCAGCCGCTGCTCCGAACCCTGGAAGTAGCCCCGGCCGACGACGGCGCCTTCGGGCAGGAGCACCTGCTTGATCTGATTCGAGATGGTCTTGACGGTCAAACCAACACGGAGTGCTTTGACACCGCCCGCCGTCGACGAGCCCATCCCGCCAAAGGCCATCGCCAATGCCATTCCACCGAACGCCAGGCCGCCCCAGGTGGCCAATTCGGGCGAGGGGACCGTGGCGAACCCGGTTCCGGTGTGTGCCGACAGCACCTGGAAGAGTCCCTGGCGACTGAGACCGGCCACCGAGCCGTACAGCCCGGCCGTCGCCAAGCCAACGAACACCAAGGCCAGCGTGATGAAGAATGTCCGCAGCAGGGTCTTGGTCTCGAGGTTGGCCATCACACTGCGGGCCCGGCCCTTCCACAGTGCGTAGTGCACGCCGAAGGACATCGCGCCGGCCACCATCAACACCGCGGTGACACCCTCGAATATCGCCGAGTGGTAGTAGCCGAGTGAGGTGCTCTGCGGAGCGAAGCCACCGGTATCGAAGCCGGCAAAGAAGATCAGCAGACCGTGGAACACAGCTCGGATTGGTGTGAAACCCAAGATGACGGTTCCCACCAGGGTCAGCACGAGAACCCCGGCGACCAGGTGGGCGGCGGCCACGGCCCAGATGAATCGAGCGGTCGAACCGACCGACGGCAACACTCGCTCTTCGCGAGCCTCTCCCTCAAATAGGGTGAGAACGCCGCCACTGGCGAACAGCGTGAGGGCCGCCAGGATGATGCCTTGTCCACCCAGGAACTGAAGCAGGTGTCGCCAGAAGTTCAACGAAGGCGCCAAATGGTCGAGATCTTGGATGAGGGCGAGGCCGGTGGTGCTCAGCCCGGACATCGCGTCGAAGTAGGAATCGAGGAAGTTGGCGTAATGCCCGGATAGAGCGAGTGGGATGGCCCCCATGGCCGGCACGACGATCCAGGTGAGCGCCACCACGACCATGCCGTGGCTCCAACCGAGATGAGGCTGGCGGGGTCCGGCGCGCAGAAGCAGCTGGCCTGCGAGCAGAAGAACTCCGACCATCACCAGGAATCCGGACAACGGCCGCCACTCACGGGCGATGGCTGCCCACACCGTTGGCAGCAGTCCCGCCATCGCGACGACAGTCAGGATTCTCCCGAGGTAGTGCGCGATAACGGCCAGATCGTCGGCAACGGGCCGAATCAGCACAGTCGCCCGCCCCTCACACCACAGCCAAGATGAGGGCTGCCATCACGATCGCAATGACGATGAAGGCCAGGACGACGCCGGCCTCAATGAGAAAAGACCCAAGGCCGCCGGCGATATCGTCGCTGAGGCCGCGGCGCCGGATGGGGCCGAAGACCCTCATTCGCCGGCCTCCGCCTCGACAACGTCGAACAAATCGCTGAAGGCCTGCTCTGACTCGACCGCGGTCACTGCGGTCACCCGGTCGCCGGCGCGAAGCACGGTGTCGGCATCGGGCACGGCGATCTCGTCACCCCGTCGAACTGTCGCCACGACGGCGGCGGCAGGCAAGGCCAGATCCGCCACACGGGTGTCGGCGAATCCGTCCGGTACCTGGCGCTCAACCACGATGACCTGCCCATCGGCGAAGACGGCAATCCGAGATAGATCGGCCACCTCGATCTCGCGCGATAGGACTTGCGCCATGAGGTCGGTTACCGACACCGAAGGAACGCCGAGCGAATCGAAGGCCGCCCCATTTCTGGGGTCGTTGAGCCGGGCCAGCACATTCTTGGCCCCCAAGGTGAGGGCCAACTGGCACGCCACCAGGTTGTTCTCGTCGATACCAGTCACACCAAGAACCCAATCAGCGCGGGCCACCCCGGCGGATCGCAACAGTCGAACGTCACTCCCGTCGCCGTGAAAGACCAGGATCCCCTCTTCGTCGGCCAGGTTGGATGAACGGTCGGCATCGCCTTCGATGACGCTCACGACGTGCCCGGCATCGCGGAGTCCTGCTGCCAGATGCGACCCCACCTTGCCGCCGCCGATCAGCAGCACCCTCATCGGACATCTTCTTCCACAAAGCGGCGCAACTTGCTGCGGGCCTTGAAGCGCATGGCAGCGACCACCAGGTCACCCTCGCGCAGTTGGAAGTCAGGAGCTGGAACGTAGGTATGGGAGCCTCGCCGAACCGCGGCGACCCGAACTTCACCATCGATCTCGAGCTCGCCCAACTCGGCGCCGGCGCCGGCCTCCGACACCTTCATTTCGACCACTTCCACATCGCCGCCACTGAAACTGACGTGATATTGGAACTCCTCATCAACAATCTCTTCGTAGATGACGCGCGACACGAGAGTCGACGCGGCAACAAACTGGACGTCGAGCGCTCGATACGACTCTGCGCGAGCCGGATCGTCAAGACGGGCAAGAGCGCGCGGCACGTCAAATGCCTTCTTGGCGACTTGCACCGCCATCAGGTTCGTGTTGTCGCTGGGAGTCACCGCAACAAAGGCGTCGGCATGCTCCATACCGGCGTCGCGCTGCACCCCGACATCGTGGGCCAGCCCGACGTGGGTCGTGCCGTTGAACGTGGAACCGAGCCGCTCGAAGTCGGAATCGTCGATGCCGATCACCGAGACGTCGTGGTCCCGATCGGCGAAGGTTACGGCCAGGTCGCTACCGACACGACCACAGCCGGCGATCACGATTCGCAAACTTCCTCCTCCCGGCAAACGACGCAAGAGAGGCAATGTTAGGGGCACGGCAGCCCACTGCCTCAGCGCCGCCACAGCTCCCTGGTGAAGAGCAAAAGAATGGGGAAGATCTCGAGACGACCGATCAACATCAGCAACGACAGCAGCCATTTGGCGACTCCAGGCACAGCCAGGTAGTTGGAACTTGGCCCCAAGTCGCCGAGTCCCGGACCGACGTTCCCCAGCGATGAAGCCACAGCAGACGCCGACGTCACCAAGTCGAATCCTGCCCCTGCCGATTGAGCGATCACGGCGAACAGCAGCGTGGCAGTCATGAAGATGAACATGTATAGAAGGAAGAACGACTGAACCGACTCAACAACGTCCCTCGGAATTGTGTCCTTGCCGAACCGGGTGACAAAGACGCCACGGGGATGGATTACTCGCCGCAGGTCGGCTCGAGCAGCACCCGAGAGCACCGCAAGCCGGTAGGGCTTGACCGAGCCGCCGGTTGATCCGGACATGCCACCCACGAACATCAGCCCCAGCACGAGAACCTGCAGCGCCGGGACCCACAGGCCGAAGTCGGCCGTCGCAAACCCAGTCGTGGTCACAAGTGATACTGACGTGAACACCGCGTCGCGGATCGTGTCGGCGACGGCGCCATCGCCGTAGTTGCCGACGATGATGAAGGTCGAGGCCGCCAGCAGAATCCCGATGTATAACTTCAGCTCAGGGCTACGGCCGTATTCCTTCGGGTCGCGTAGGGCGCGATAGTGCAGCGCGAATGAGGCACCGGCGATCGTCATGAACACGATCACGATCCACTGCGAGTAGGAGGAGAACCCTCCCAGAGACTGCACGTCGGTGCCGTAGCCGCCGGTGGACATGGTCGTCAAGGAGTGGGCGATCGACTCGAACAGAGTCATATCGCCGAGCACTAGGAAGATCACCTCGAGGACGGAGAATCCCAGATAGACCAACCAGAGGCGCTTGGCAGTCTCGCGAAATCGTGGAGTCAGCCGATCCGGAGTCGGCCCAGGCGACTCAGCTCGCGCTAGCTCGACGCCACCACTACCGAGCAGTGGCAAGACCGCGATCGAGAGAACGATGATCCCCATGCCCCCGATCCACTGAGTGAGTGCCCGCCACAGGAGGATCCCGTGCGACAGATCCCCCGGATCGGGGATGACGGACGCGCCGGTGGTGGTGAAGCCGGCAGCAGTCTCGAAAAAGGCATCTGTGATGTTGGTGATGCTGCCGGTGAGCAGGTACGGCAGGGTGCCGAAGACGGCAATGGCAAACCACGCCAGCCCGACGACGGCGAAACCCTCCTTGCGCGAGAGATCCTCAGGCCGCTCGAATCGATGCCAGGCGAACCAGCCGATGCCCATGGTGATGGCGCCGGCGCCGGCAATCTGCACGGCATCGACCCACTCCTGATAGATCAGGGCGGTCACGACCGCCGAGAACATGGCGGCGCCAATCGCAACGACGACCGCGCCGATCAAGTTCAACAGCCGCCGCAGCAGTGTCATCAGCCAGACAACTTTTCGAGCTCCGGGAACGCTTCAGGCAGAGCGATCACAATGAGGTGGTCATCGGCTTCAATGGTCGACTTACCGACCGGAACGAACACCTCTTCGCCGCGGATGATCCCGCCAACAATCATTTCGTGAGGTAGGTGGATCTCAGCGAACGTCTTGCCAACTGCAGGACTGCCTGGTTCCACTTGCAGCTCGATCGCCTCGGCATCGCTGTCGCGGAAGGTGACAACCGAGTAGATGCTGCCGCGGCGAACGAAACGCAGAATGTCGTTGGCAGCCGCCAGACGGGCCGAGACACCAGAGTCGATGCCAACGCCGGGCAGGATCGAAACGAGGTCGAATCTGTGAAAGCGAGACACGGTCTTGCTCGCCCCCAGCGCCTTGGCGACAAGGCAGCCCAGGATGTTGATTTCGTCCCAGCCGGTGAGGGCGAGGACGGCGTCTGTGTTTTCGACACCCTCCGATCGCAGCACCTTGGGGTCGGTCGGATCGCCGTGCACTGCGATTACACGCGGATTGTTGGTGGCGACGGAGCGCACCCGATCGGCGTCCTGATCGATCAGCGTGGTGTTGATGCCTTCCTCGCACAACAGCATGGCGGTGCGCCGTGCCAGACGAGTCGAGCCGAGAATGATCACCTTGTTGAACGGTTCCTCTCGCCAGCCGAAGATTTCGAATGCGTCGTGAGCTTTGCCCGCCTCGGTCATGATCAGCACGTGGTCGCCCGGCAGGAGCTCTGTTGCCCCGCGAGCGATCAACGTCTCGTGACCACGTATGACCGCAACTACGACCCAAGTCCAGCCCTCAATCATGGAACGTAGGCGGCTGAGCGTCAGGTGAGCTGCGGCCGATCCCGGCCCAATGAACCCGCCGAACAGCTGGAGTCGGCCGTCGGCAAAGTCAATCGCTTCACTGATACCACCCGAATTGATGGTCCGCACGAGCTCCTTGGCAACAGCTTCGCCCGGGTCGATCAGCAGATCGACACCAAGCTCTTCGGCCTCTTCGAGAAGCATCGGGTCCTCGACTCGGGCGATCCGACTCTCCACTCCGAGCCGGGTAGCGGCGTGGGCGGCCAGAATGTTGGTGGCGTCGGAACTGGTGACCGCGATGAGCAGGTCGGCGCGCTCAACCTCGGCCTCCGCAAGAGTGCGTGGGCTGGCGCCGTTACCGACCACGACAAGAACGTCGAGTTCGGTCTGCAGCTCCGCAGCACGCGCTGCGTCTGACTCGATGAGGACGATGTCCTGACCCTCGGATGAAAGGCGCTCGGCCAGGTACGACCCCACCGCACCGGCGCCCACTATGACGATTCTCATCTACCTGCTTTTCGGCTCGAACGCGGCAAGGCTAGCCACCGAAGCCGAACGTTCCGCCATTCCAAGACCCGCTATCGCCACGCCGTGTCTACCATCTCGGCTCGTGCGCACCCCTCGCTCGTCGTTCGCTCTCGTCACGTTCGCTCTGTTGGCCACCGCCTGCGGGCCGTCGCTACCCACCGCGACCGAAGCCGTGCCGACCACATCGGCGCCGATGACGGTGACGACAACCGCCCCGGCGGCACTCACCACGACGACGACACCAGCCACGACAACGGCCCCGCAACTGGTAAGTGCGCAGGGCGAATTGCCACCCGAAGCTCTCGAAGCGATGGCCGGGTTTTACAGCTGGCTGGCCGACGACCGCAACCCGCTGCCGCTCGCTCCGGTCAACATGATCATCGCCATGGGCGATGTCGAGCACGACGTGGGTGCATCGATCACCGCTACTGCCGTCGTCCACGAGCTCGACGGAGGAGACAGCGTCGCCGTCGCCCACGTCGATGAGGACATCGTCTTCATGGTGAAGGACCATCGACCATGGCGGATCGCCGGAGCCATCCTCGATGGCCAAGACCCTTGGTTGGGAGGGACGCGGCTGCTCCTTGTCCTCGGTTCCGATGCCCGCAAGGGCGAAAACCAGCAGCGGTTGCGGGCGGACTCGATTCACATCGTTGCCGTCGATCCGGGCCGGTCTGCAGGTTCGATCGTCGGCTTTCCCCGCGACTCTTGGGTGCAGGGACCCAACGGCGGCAGCAAGTTCACCAATGTGATGGCTAGAAGGGGTCCCGAGGTGATGATCGAGACCACCGAGAACCTGACGGAACTGGAGCTCGACGGATATGTCGTCACCGGTTTCAAGGGCTTCGAGGGCCTGATCCGCGATCTCGGCAGTCTGACAATCAACCTGCCGAAGTCGATCAAGAGCGGCATCGAAGGCTGGGGGAACTATCCGAGCGGCCTCCAGAAGCTCGGCCCGACGGCGGCGCTGCGCCTCGCCAGAATTCGCAAAACTCTCCAAGGTGGTGACTTCGCCCGTTCCGCCAACCACGGACTGATCATGCTGGCCGGGATGATCATGGTGCAAGAGATGGGCGTCGATGAATTGCCCGAGTTGATGGACATCTTGCTCGAGCATGCCTGGACCGATCTCTCCACGGAGGATCTGCTCACGATGGCGGCGACCATCTTCGTCCTCACGCCCGAGGACATGATCAACATGGTCATGCCAGGCTCGGTCGGCACTGCGAGCGGCCAGTCCGTCGTCTACCTGGGAAGCAGGTCGGCGGACATCTACCTCGACCTATCCGACGGCGTGATCGACGAACCCTAGGGATCGCGGTCGTCTGTTGTGCCGGTCGCCCGTTGTGCTTAGAACGCGCTATTTCGTCGTACTAGGCACAACAGACGACTGGTCTTAAGCCTCTTTCGGCCGCAAGCGTCGTCGGCGATGATCAGAAGTAGCCAGGTCAGAGCTGCAAGGGCCATACATCAGGACGTGATGAGTCGGACCCTCGTCACGATCGAGATTGAGAGGCGACGGCAGTGGACAAGAGCAGGGGCGCAATCGGCGGGTTGGTATTCGTTTTGGGACTGATTCTCGGGCTTCTCGGATATGTTGGTCATTTGTACTCATCGGGGGCCGCCACACTTCTGATGCTGGGCATGTGGATCGTCGGCGGCGGGCTCGCCAGGTTTGTGCTCAGCGACAAGAGGGAGCCGATTGCCTGGCCGGACGGGACCTGGCCGGTCGAACATCATTGAGCGACCGGCATTCCCGATAACGGCGCCAGAAAACGATTCCGTTCGGCCGCGGTCAGATCGATCGATTCTGCAACCCGTTCAATCGTGACGTCGGGGCTGCCAATCATCGTGCCGACCCGATGCACCTGCTCTTCGATTTCCTTCCATCGTCGTTGTGGCCACCGTCCCATTGGAGCCACCTTGACATGCAGCGGACTGTCCGCTTTGCCGAGATCCCACACGCCGACGACGCGGACACCTCCCTTAGTGTGCGTGGTGAGCCGCAGATCATTCCGGCAAACGGCCTGGTCAGCCGCTGGCTTGGTTCGATGGACGAGTCGGGGGAGCTATCGCGGAGGCAGTTTCTCGTCCTCGCCGCGAGCGCCACCGGATCGTTGGTCATCACAGCGCGCTCACCCAGCGGCGAGACCACGACGACGGTGTTGTCGAGCACCACGACAGCTGGTCCGGCCACAACGCTCTTCTGACCGGGGTCGCCCACCCTGGTCACTCCGCCAGGTCGGTCGGCACAAACTCCGCGCTGCTCCGGGCCTGCACCACCGTCGACCCCAGGACCACAAGATCGACCGGTAATTCCACCAGCACGGTGACTTCACGTGGGCGCCAACTGGCGTCGTGACCACACCGGCAGTCGACAAGTGAGCCACCATTGCGGGCCGCGAACTCCCGAGCCTCGTCCGTGGCCGAGCCGGACGAGCCAAAGGAGCGGAAGGTCACCGGGGCCGCGGCCAACGCGGCGGCATCGGCAGCCACCTGAGCTCGGGCGCGCGCCCCCAGGTACACGGAGACGTCGGCGACCAGCAGCGCGACGAGGACCGCCACAAAGGCCAGGGCCAGCATCACGATGGCGGCGGCACCTTGTTCTCGTCTCAATGGATCGCCCGGATGACCCCTCACTGTTCGACCCGCATCGCAGCGCGGGAAGTCAGGTCAACAGGGGTCCCCCCAAAAAGGAACGGGATCAGACGATGGTGCAGTGTGATCGAAACCGAGGCGCTCTCCCCCACCACATGGGGACGAATGACGCTGATCCGAGCGTGCTCAGCCAGGTCGCCGAGGGCCTCCTGGGTCGCGGCAATAGCGTCGGCCGGTTCCGGACTGATCGCGGCGACTCGGGCTCCCTCTCGAGCTGCGTTGACGAGTTCCAATTGAGTCCGGGCTACGACCGCTACCTCAGCGACAGCGAGCAGCACCAAGACGATGAGAGGCAATACGAGAGCAACCTCCACCGCCGCCGAACCCGACTGGCGGCTCACCCTCCCAACGCCTTGACGCGAGCGATCACAGAATCAAACAGCTCGGGTAGGACCGACGTGTTCGATGCCCACAGGATCAGGGCAAGTGCAACGGTGGCGGCAGCCACCATCACCAGCGCATATTCGGCCGTCGCTTGGCCTCGTTCATCACGGATGAGATTCATTGGTTCCTTTCAGAGGAAAGCGGTCAGGCAAACCGCCCGAGAGCTTCGATTAGGGCAGGGGCTGCGACCATCAGAACGAGCCCGGGGAGCATCAGCAGCGCCAACGGGAACACCAGCTTGATGGGGAGCCGTCGCAGTCGGGCAGCCGCGACAGCCTTGCTGTCGGCGGCCAGCTGATCACGATGAGCCTCGAGTACCGGGCTGAGCGAGGCTCCTGTCTCCACGGCGAGAGCAATCGATCGCAAGAGGCCTTCCAGGGGCCCCGACGTCGACCGCATTCCTGAGGAGAGGCCGTGGAGCCTGGCACGTCGATCCACTGCGGCCAGCTCAGCGGCCAACGCCGGGTGGGCATATCGTCGCGCCCATGACAACGCCGTCGAGACATTCATACCTGCGTCGAGCCCGAGAACGATCAGAGTCGCCACACTTTCGACATCTCCTGTCGCCGGCTGGTGGCGTCGTTCCAACAGCGCTGGCCGACGCCACGTCAGCAGCACGACGGCCGCGGCGAGAGCGACGATCATCGCTCCAGCCTCAGCAAGACCGCTATGACCACAAGACCCAGAAGCTGAAGGCCGGCCCCAAACACAACCGCCGTGCGAGCCGGTCCGGGTTGTGCCAAATGGCGACCACCGCCGGCGGTGAGTATTGCCATGCCCAATCCGGGAGGAACCAAACCGACAACTGCAGCCGACAGCCGCGCCTGGGCGGTGGCGGCACCTCGATCGCGTTGGTGCTGTTTTGCGGCCCGCGCCTGCTCCGCCAGACGGCCGAAAACCTTGGAAGAGGGAGCTCCTGTCCGACTCGCCAGGCGAATTCCGGCGGCAGGCAGATCATCCGAGAGGCTCAACATCGTCACGACCTCGGAGCTCACAAGCTCGATCGGTTGGCCGGTGAGAGCCAGCCGCGCCAACCGGCTGCCGGGAACGGGGATAGCAAGCGCGTGGCGTAGCGAAGATCCGCGACGCAACTCCCGGCCGACGGTGTCGAAGTACTCAGCCGGATCGATCGGGTCGGGTCGCCCCAATCCCAGCCATCCGACGACTCGTTGCACGGCTGCCCTTGATGCCCCCAGGATCGCCGCAGCAAGGATCAGCGCAAGAATCATGCGACCGGCCCGAGACCGTCGCCACCAACAGCCACCACCTCTTTGACCAGGCGCGTAGTCCCCTGGCGCCCCATGACGACGACTAGATCAAGGCTGTTGTGAAGCAGGGCCCGCACGGCGACCGGCGCCAGGCCGGACTCGCCCGTCATCGCCAGCACTTCGAGGCGCCAGAGAGCCTCGGTGGCGTTTTTGGCGTGGACAGTCGACATCGATCCGGAGTGGCCGGTCGCCATTGCTTGGATCATGTCGAGCGCTTCGGCTCCCCGGACCTCGCCAACGACGATCCGATCGGGCCTCAGCCGCAAGGCGTGGCGCACCAGCCGTTGCATGGGTACCGCGCCGGCCCCCTCGGCGTTCGAAGGGCGTGATTCGAGCCGAACCACGTGGCCGGTCAGCAGGAGTTCGGCCGCGTCCTCGATGGTGACGACCCGCTCCCCCGCCGGGATCTCAGCAGACAGCAGATTGAGCAACGTTGTCTTGCCGGTCCCAGTACCGCCACACACGAGGATGTTGTGCCGGGCAGCGACGGCCTCTCGCAGCGAGGCCAGATCCTCAGCGGAGATCGCACCTAGCTCGTGAAGCTGGTCGAGCGAACCAACTGCGTTCGTGAACCTCCTGATCGCCATGATCGGCCCGTCTGGAGCGACCGGAGGCAGCATGGCATGGAGCCGCGAGCCATCAGCCAGCCGAGCATCAACCACCGGGCTGGCATGGTCGAGACGCAGGCCCAGAGGGGCGATCACTCGCTCGGCAGCAGCCGCAATGGCGTCCCGATCGGCGAACCGCACGTCGCTTCGCTCGAGCCGGCCACGGCGCTCCACCCAAATCTCCTCAGGGCCGTTGACGAGGATGTCCGAGATCGTATCGTCGGCCAGAAGCGCTTCGAGAGGGCCCAGGCCGAGCAAGGAGTCAACGGCGGCCACCGCACTGGCCGGCGCATCGAGCGGATCCTCCTCGGCGGCGATCGAGCGAGCCGCGCTCAGTAGAGCCGGCCGCGACAGATCAGCCCTCGAGTCCAGCAGCCGGGTGGCGATGCGCTTGACCGCTCCATGGCTCACCATGCAGCCTCCCAAACCCGCCGCCACGCGGCAGTCCATCGACTTGCTGCCGGGCGCGATCCATCGAGCAGGGCACGAATGGTGCGCCGCGGTGCGGGCGGCATCACAAGGGAACCGGCTGCTCTGAGGCTCGGTGCCCGCCGATCACCGCGGCCTAGTGGTTGGTAGACGCCCCGCCCCTGTGGGGGGAACAACCTGCCGGGAAGCAACAGGTGCACGGGTACGAGCGGGACGGGGACGTCACCGGGAGCCTGCGGCGGCAGGCGAAGGACCACCGCAGGCCAACCATGAAGAAGCAGATCTAACAGCCGCCGAGCATCCTCGAGACCGATCCCGCCGTTCGCCAGTACCGCGACGCCGCGCTGCGACGGCGTTAGGTCGGCCGCCCGCGGGCCATCGTCGACTAGCTGCCGTAGCGAACGTTCACTCGGATACGCCGGACCATTCGGGTCGAGGTCGATGACGAGTGCGGTCGGTTGTGTTGTGGCGAGTGCCAGCGGGGCGACGGCCCCAAGCACTCCGTCCTCCGGCGCCCAAGTAGCAAGCGCAGGCATGAGTTCCTGTGAATCGGCAAACCGGATGGGGAAGCCTCATCAACGTACGCGGCGCCACCGACAGATTCAAGAGGTACGCAGCGAGCGGACCCGCTCCTAACGGCGGCGACCGCCCGAAGACTTCGGGTCACCCACACTCACCGAAACGATCGGCGAGTCCTCAGCGCCCACATTGAGCGCCGCATAGATCTGGGCCTGCAGCTCTTCCTTGGACAAGACCGGGCTGGGAAGCAGATCATCGGTGAGTTTCACCAGGATGCGGGCGTGGTATTCCTTGCTGGGACCGGCCATTTCAACTCCTCGGGGCGCTTTGCATCACATACCTTGGTCCCGCCAGTCGCTGGGTGCAATGTCGCCAGAGCACCAGAACCAGCCGAATCTCTAAGTCAATGGGCTGTCGGTACCGAATCGATAGGCGTACCCTTTAGGTTGTACGCAGCGCATCACTCCCAACAGGACTTATGAAAACCGCCGCATTCTTCGATCTGGACAAGACGGTTATCGCCAAGTCATCGACTCTGGCGTTCGGACGGCCGTTCTACCGCGCCGGTTTTGTCGGCAAGCGCACCCTGATGAAGTTCGGGTTTGCCCAGATCTTCTACGTGCTCTTTGGCGCCGACCACGATCAACTCGAGCGAGTTCGTGACCAGATGCTCAATCTGACTGCGGGCTGGCACCGAGCCGAAATCGAGCAACTCGTCGAGGAGACCCTCGAAGAAGTCGCCGACCCCATCGTGTTTGCCGAGGCGCTCACCCTCATCGACGAGCACAAGAGGGAAGGCCGTGAGGTCTACCTGGTGTCGGCCAGTCCGATCGAGATCGTCCGTCCCATCGGTCGCCACATCGGCGTTACCAACATCATCGCAACCAAGGTCAAGACCGACGCCGCCGGTTTCTTCCTCCGCGAACTCGAGGTCTATGCAATGGGACCCGGCAAAGCCGACGCTATCAACGAACTTGCCGAACGTGAGGGCTTCGACCTCAGCGAGTCATACGCCTACAGCGACAGCTACACCGACCTCCCGATGATGGAGGTTGTCGGTCATCCGATTGCGGTCAACCCCGAAAAGGAACTGCGCAAGTATGCCGAGGAGAAGGAATGGGAGATTGTTGAGTTCACCCGCCAGGTGAGCCTCGGCACCCGCCTCCGTCAGCCGGTTCCGATCATCAGCGGGGCCACCGTTGCCGCGGCAATCCTCGGCGCCATCGGCATGGCCCTTCTCAAGAAGTCCCGCGCCTAAGCGCGTTGAGCAGAGACAACGAACCTCCCGTTCATTGTGCTTAAACACCCTGCCGGAGAGCACTTTCTGCACAACAAACAGGGGATCCAGGGCGGTGTTCCTGAGAGACGGTAAGGCGGTCACGTGTAGCCTCAGCCAGCCGAGTGCTACTTGAAGGAGCCGCCCATGTCCGACGAGATTGAAGTTGGCTCAGTATCGGAGCTGAAGGTCGGCACCGTCACAGGTGCAGGGCCCTACGCCGTCGGCAACTCCCAGGGTGACCTCTTCGCCGTGAGTCGCCGCTGTCGCCATCTCCGGGCCGACCTGGCGAACGGGAGTATCGACGAGGACGGCTGCCTCATGTGTCCATGGCACCACGCCAAATACGATGTCACCACAGGACGTATGGTCCGCGGGCCCCAAGGCATTTTCGCCAGGATCCCCTTCCTCGGAACCACGTTCAAGCTGCTGACAACCGTGCTGCCGTTGCGGCGCGGCAAGGTGACCAAGCGCAACAAGAAGATCTACGTCGAGTAGTCGACCGACGTCGCTAGGCGACGCTGATCGCCACCACGGCGACGCTTCCGAGGACCAACCCCAACCGCTGCAGGATTGTGGTTCGCTCGCCAAACACGACCCTGGCAAGAACCAAGGTTGAAGCCGGGTAAAGCGACACGATCACCGACGCGATGATCAGCAGCGATCCTCTCGTGGCGATGACAAAGAAGACGTTGGCGAGAATGTCGGCAAATCCGGCCATGGCGATAAGCGGCCAATGGAACCGTGGCGGGATGCTGAGATTGCGAGCCAGGAGCAGAAGCGCCAGGACCACCGTGACGCTTGCCAGCCGGGCGCTGACGAGCGGCCACATGCCTGAAGCATCGGCACTCCGAGAGATCAAGATGAAGAACCCGCCAAATCCGAAGCCGGCCGCCAGGCCATGTCGAATTCCGCCTCGCCACAGCACTGACTCAGAGTTGTCCTCCGAGTAGCTGATCAAGGCAATCGCAGGGAACGCCAACACGATGCCGGCCACGGCCAGAGCTTCGGGCCGCTCACCGTTGAGAGCCCCGAAGACCGTGGGAACAACAATGCCGGTTATCGCCGCCAACGGCGACACGATGGAGATTCGTCCCTTCGCCAACCCTTCGTAGAGCAACAGCAGACCCACCATTCCAAAGACCCCGGCCAGCGCTCCCCACACCCAATCTGCCGGCCGCACCGTTTCCGAGCCGATCAAGGGTGCCGCGGCGACTACGGCCACCAGACCAACAGCTTGGGAGAAGAGGACAACCTGTCGCACGGAAAGACGACGCGTCGCATAACCACCGGCAAAGTCGGCGATTCCGAAAACGACAGATGAGAAGGCGGCGGCGAGCAGGGCCATAGGGCGTGGAGACTAGGGAGATGGACAGATGTGAGATGTGAGGAAGAAGTCAGAAATCAGAAATCAGAAGGTCATGAGTTACCAGTTACCAGTTGCCAGCCGGAATCTGGTAACTGGTAACTGGTAACTGTTCCCCAGCTACTGTCCGCTCATGGCCGAGCCTTTGAAGTTCATGGTGGATCGTGAGGTGGTCGAGGACATTGCGGTCCGGGTCGCCGCGCTGGCGCAGGGGTTTGATGCCGCCGCCTTCACGGCAGATCTCATGGCGGAGCTGCCCGACCTCGAGCTGAAGCCACGTATCGAAGCCATCGCTCGGCGGCTGCGGTTGGGGCTACCCGCTGATTGGCGTGAGGCGTTGGCCGTGGTCGTCGAGGTCGCCCGCGTTGAGCCTCCGATAGGAGGTTTTGCCGCCTGGCCGTTGTGCACGTTTGTCGAGGTCTTCGGTGTGGACGATCCCGACGTGTCGCTGCCCGCAATGGAACACCTCACCAAACGGGCCAGTTGCGAGTTTGCGATCCGTCCGTTCCTACGGGATCACTGGGACGCGGCCTATGCCCAGCTGATGGCCTTCACCGAACATGCCGACGAGAGTGTTCGCCGGCTCCCGTCTGAAGGCACCAGGCCGCGGCTGCCATGGGGAATGGGAATACCCCGACTGAAGGAGGACCCGACGGCGGGACTGGCGCTCATCGAGCGATTACGTCACGACCCTTCGGAAACTGTCCGGCGATCCGTCGCCAACCATCTCAACGACATCGCCAAGGACCATCCGGAAGTTGTCGTCAAGACGCTGCACCGCTGGAACCGCGAAGCGGCTACAGATCCCAAAATGGTTTCCCACGCGCTGCGCACTTTGGTCAAGAACGGCGATACCGGGGCGCTGGGTGTGCTCGGCTTCACAACCGAACCGGAGATCGAGGTCGAGCAATTCGAAGTCGCCCCGGCTGCCGTCGAAATGGGAGACCGCATCGAGCTGACTGCAGCTTTGCGCTCCACCGCCGCCGAAACACAACGCCTCGTGATCGACTTTGTGATCCATCACGTGAACAAATCCGGTGCAACCTCGCCGAAGGTCTTCAAGTGGACAACGCTCGACCTGGCCGCCGGAGAGACGGCCACGCTACGAAAGCGCCGGCTCATTCAACAGGCAACGACCAGGACTTACCGATCCGGTCGCCACGCAGTCGACCTTCAGATCGCCGGAGCGATCACTGCCAGCACCGCCTTCATCGTCGACCTCTGAAGCGCTACAACTCTTCGTCGATTGGTGGCGGGGCGCCCTGGATGCCCGACTCAGCAATGGCGTCATCGACGACCATGCCGGGATCGGTCGATTCGCCTGAGGCTTCCTTGGCAGCAATGCCTGCTTCGCGTGCCGCCTCGATCTTCTCCGTTGTGAGCTTGGGTGCCGCGTAGAGAAGTAGCAGCACGTAGCTAGCGGCCGCCACATACCAGGGCATCCGTAGCGCCAACTCGCGACTGCCGACTGCCTCTGTACCGACTACCAGCAGGCCACCGATGACCGAACCAATCGGCATCATCCCCCACGCAAAGAACCGATACACGCTGTTGACACGTCCCAGCAACCGATCGGGAATGATCGTCTGGCGTAGCGACACCGTTATCACGTTCCACAGGATTGCCGTGAAAGTGAACAGACCAAAAGCGGCCCAGACGATCAACCAATGCGAGCTCACACCGATGATGGCGGTGATGAACACGCTGGCCGAGAGCGTGAGGAAGAGCGCAGTGCCGCTCCCCAGCTTCGAAGAGATCTTGGAGGCAAGGAAAGTGCCCGCCAGCCCGCCGATAGCTGCACCCGTTCCGAGCAGAGCGAACTCGAAGGCTGAGGTGTGCAGCACCTCCTGGGCGAACAGAACAAAGGTGGCAAAGGTCACCATGCCGAGGCCATTCATGAATCCCAAGATGATGGCCATCGGTTTCAGGAGCGGATGACGCCACAGCCAGCCAAAACCTTCGGAGATCTCGCCCTTCCAGTCGATCTTCTGGCCCTTGGAGGCGTCGGCCCCGTCGGCACGGAAGGTGCCCGAAATCAGCCACACGAGCGCGGCGGCAACGGCGAAGGTCCCGGCATCAAAGAAGAATGGCAGGGCAAAGGCCAGACCGATCAATAGTGAACCGACGGGAGGACCAACAAAGCTGTTGGCGACCATCTCGACGCCCCACATCTGGCCGTTGGCCTTCTCGAGGCCTTCCGGTTCGACGATGGCGGGCAGGATCGTCTGGGCGGCATTGTCACGCAGAACCTCGGCAAATCCGAAGAACAGCGACGCCAGGAGAACCACCAGATACAGCACCGAATCCGTGGTCAATTCGAGCCCGGCCGCAATCTCCTCAGGGGCGGGCAGGGTGCCCTGGCGCGCCAGGACCGCAAAGGCGACGCCCAGCGTCACTGTGGCCCGGACGATGTCCATCGACACCATGAT
This sequence comes from bacterium, assembly GCA_024226255.1. Classification (GTDB taxonomy): domain Bacteria; phylum Actinomycetota; class Acidimicrobiia; order Spongiisociales; family UBA5794; genus JAHEJX01. The sequence continues at coordinate 22,671 of JAAELU010000097.1, forward strand.
CTTGCGGCGGTCGACCCGGTCCGTGATCACACCGGCAGGCAGGGTGAAGACAAGCCACGGCAGCCGCTGTGCCACCGCGATGAGACCGATCAGCAAGCCGTTGCGGGTGACCGCCGACGCCAGCCACGGGTAGGCGATCGTTGCCACGCCATCTCCCAGGTTGGAAATGACCGACGCCGTCCACAGGCGCCAATACCGAGCCCCCAACTTGATTGGCGTTTGGGGCGCCTCTTCCTCCGTCTTCACTTCATCAGTCATCAGACGTCTCCCTCTCATCGCCCAACGCAGCCAGGCTCGTTGGATAGACCCCGGCGATCAGGCCGAACACTCGGTCGCCCTCTCTCGGAAGGGCCAGGTACTCCTCGGATAGCGCGATCAAACGTTGCGTGAACTCAACGGCCTGCTCCTCTGAGATGCGAGCGCGACGCATCGTGAACATGGGCAGGGGCTCGCCCTCGGTGGCGACTGCCTCTTGGCGCACATCGTCGAGCATGAAAAACGGATCGTCTTTGTGCGCCGATCCAAACACGATCGTGCGCGCCGTCCGGCCGTAGTACTTCTCGGTTATCGCCCGTACCTTGCCGGTCCGCACAATGTGGATGAAGCCGGCTTCCTCGAGGACCTTCACGTGGTAACCAACGGAGCCCTTCGGCTTCCCCATGGCATCGGCAAGCTGGGATACGGTTGCCGCCCGCTCGCTGAGCAACGAGAGCACCTCTTCACGAGTCGCGTTGCCGAGTGCCCGAAACTGTTGGCGGGAATCGGCGTGGAGGAAGTCCTCCATCTCGTAGTCGACAACATGGGCCGAGCCGGAGTCGCCGCCTGTCTCAGAGTCGCGTCGAGCGGTCGGTGCAGACATGGCGGGAATTGTCGGGTTTTCTCGACCATAAGTCAAGTGGAGGAGCGCAGCGGGACGGGTGGTGCGATGGTCTGGGCGAGGACCGTTGGTTGGAGAGAGTCTCGTTGTCGGATTACGTATTGCGTCCGTCGAGACTGGTTGAGCGCACCCATTTCCTGCTAGTCAGCCACCGTCGACGCCTACGCCGTCGAAGCCGGTGTGGAGGTCCTCGTCGTTGACTTCGTCGGGGTCATCTCCATCTTCTGCCCTACCTAGTCGGGTCCAGATTGTGAGCAGAATCAGCGCTGCCAGTGCGGCAACCACGGCGAGAACTACCCACAGAATGCCGGGACGTGATGTATCCGGTTCTGTCGGTGGGCGCCTCTCCACCAGTGCCAGGACGTCCGGATCGATTCCGAGATCCACCAAGCTGGATGCTTCCGACAGGGTGCTGCCGCCACGTTCGGGAATCGACTCAAACACGATGCGCAGATCCGACCGGGCCGGCAGGACCACCACTGCGCCCCATTTGCCGTCGCCGCGCGATATCAACGCCACGGGCTCGATCTCGTTGCCGGCGATGTCCTCTCCGCGCATCAACACGATGGCGGCGGGGTCGAGAACCTCGACCATCACCTCAAACGTCACCTCCGACGGGGTGAATCCGATCAATGTCGCTGACGCCTCACCGAACGGCGGGCTGAGGGTCACACTTAGCAATAGCGCGAGCAATAGGTGCATCGCCGAACGTTACCCGCCTGTACGACGCCTACTATCTTCTTCAGTCGACCGGGGAATCGGATGTCAGCGCCTAAAACACTTCTCGACAACGTGTGGGACGACCACGTCGTTCGTAGTGGAGAGGGGGAGCCCGACCTGCTCTATATCGACCTCCATTTGCTCCATGAGGTCACCTCGCCACAAGCGTTCGAGTCACTGAGGATCCACGGTCGCCAGGTGCGGCGCCCCGAACTGACCCTGGCAACGATGGATCACGGCGTGCCGACCGAAGGGCGCGAGCTCGGAATCAGCGATCCGCTGTCCAGGATCCAGATCGAGGCGCTCATCGCCAATTGCGAACGCACCGGCATCACGCTCTACGGGCTCGACGACCCCCGCCAGGGAATCGTTCACGTGATCGGTCCCGAGCAAGGCGTGACTCAGCCGGGTATGACGATCGTGTGCGGGGACTCGCACACGGCAACCCATGGTGCATTCGGAGCGCTGGCGTTCGGCATCGGCACTTCCGAAGTCGAGCATGTGCTGGCAACCCAGACCCTCCCCCAGCTGAAGCCCAAGGCGATGGCGATCAACGTCACCGGCAAGCTGGGCGTGGGCGTCACCGCCAAGGACATCATCCTCGGAATCATCGCCACAATCGGGGTTGGCGGCGGCACCGGCTACGTCATCGAATACCGCGGCGACACCATCGAGAGCCTTTCCATGGAAGGCCGGATGACGATCTGCAACATGTCGATAGAGGCCGGAGCCCGCGCCGGACTCATTGCCCCCGACGACAAGACGTTCGACTATCTCGAGGGACGCCCCCAAGCCCCGATCGGAGCCGATTGGGATAACGCCGTCGCGTACTGGCGCACGTTGCCCACCCACCCCGATGCCACCTTCGACGTCGAGGTCGACATAGATGCGTCCGAGCTGGAGCCGCACGTGTC
>JAAELU010000098.1 GCA_024226255.1 bacterium
CAGAATCGTTGGCGCGGCAGTCAGGTGCCGGGCTAGCCTCTCTCATCTGGCCGCACTGGTCACAACGCGAAGCCGCCAGCAGCACTCCCGATGCTCATCGCCACGCCCTGCGACACGACGCACCGTCCGGGAAGTCCTCGGTCACGTCCATGCCCAGGTCCAATCCCCGGGCGAGTCGCTCTCGATACCACGCGATCACTCGGTAGACTCGGGATGTGTTGGGGAGCCGACGTCCGCGTCGAGAACCGCTGCGGGGGACCCACAGGCGGCCCGTGGCCGTCTTCTCGCCGCGCCGGTGGAACTCGATTGCGATTGCGTGGATGGTCTCCCCCGATTGGTATCGGTGCCAAATCTCTCGGATCTGACGGCACTCGGCATCGTCCCATACCAGGTACTTGCGTCCCTATCGCCCGGTCGAGATGGGCTTGCGCCCCAACGGCGGCGTGCCTCCACAGAAGAGGCCGTTCGCACGACACCACGCCAGACCCGCCTTGGTCGACTCGGAGATCCGGTCCGCTTCCATCCCATCGAAAACGGCCATCATGCCGAGCAGTGCCTTGCCTTGAGAGGACGTCACGTCAAGTTGCCCGGGGCCCATGTCAAGAACGTGCAGCGATACGCCACGCTCGACCAGCCAGCCCACGACTCCGACCAGTGCGGTCAGGCCGCC
>JAAELU010000099.1 GCA_024226255.1 bacterium
CAACGATGGTCGCTGCGATCCGGCGGGCCGGTTGTGGGTGGGCGGCATGTATGTGCCGACATCGGCGATGCGGTTCGACGCATTCCTGCATCGGGTGCAGCCGGACGGCTCATTCACGACGGTTCGCGACAAGGTCGGCTGCGCCAACGGTCTGGCGTTCTCTCCGGAGGGCACTGTGATGTACTGGGCGGACACTCTGCTCAACACTGTCTGGGCATACGACTACGACAAGGACACGGGTGAGCAGAACAACGAGCGTGTGTTCCTCAATTTCGAAGAGCTGCCTGGTCGTCCCGACGGTGCCTGCGTCGATGAGGATGGCTGCTACTGGATCGCCTGCGTCGGTGGCGGAGCCGTTGCGCGAATCACCCCTCGTGGCGAGATAGATCGCGTTCTCGACTTCCCGGTCGTGCGACCGACCATGCCCGTATTCGGTGGCCCCGACCTCAGCACGCTGTTTGTCACCAGCATCGGCGCTCGCGACCCGGAGGCCGACGGCCCCGGCCCCCACGGCGCCATCTTTGCCTTGAACCCCGGCGTCCGCGGCCTACCCGAACCCAAGTTCGGCGGGGCGCCTCCCCTTCTTGCGTAACTGACGGCAGTATTTCGCCGTGTCCTGTTGCAGCACATCCCTCACACATGTCGCGGGGCATGCCTAACACCTAGTGGTGATCCGACGAGAGTTGGATCCTATGAGTGCCAAGGAGATACCTGTGAGTGTGCGGAAGCTGATCGTGTC
>JAAELU010000100.1 GCA_024226255.1 bacterium
GAGCACTTGCGGGACCTGGTCGAGCAAGGCGAGATCTCCGCCGTTATCGATCGCCGCTACTCATTGAGCGAGGTCCCAGACGCCTTCCGCTATCTAGGCGAAGGCCACGCCCGCGCCAAGCTCGTCGTAACGGTCTAGGGGTTCGACCGTTCCTGCGGATCTCGGCTGACCTATGTCAGCTCATGTACCCACGAACGTCGGAGTCCGGGATGGGACGCTCTTTGGAACGTTCCAACGGGTGGGGATATACTGCGAAGGAAGCAGTCTTGGAGGGGCTATGGCACGGTTTGACGGCAAGGTCGCCCTCATCACCGGGAGCACACAAGGAGTAGGGGAGGCGGTTGCCCGGCAACTCGCTGCTGAGGGCGCTGCGGGGATCGTCATCTCCGGCCGCAACGCCGAGCGCGGTGTGAACGTGGCTCGCGATCTGGCATCGCTCGGAACGCCTGCGGTTTTCGTCGCAACTGAGCTTGGCGATGCCGACAGCTGCAAAGAACTGGTCGCTGCAGCCGACGCCGAGTTCGGACGAATCGACGTTCTGGTCAACGCTGCCGCACTGACGCTGCGCGGGACCATCGTCGACACCACCGTTGACCTGTGGGACACCATGATGAATGTGAA
>JAAELU010000101.1 GCA_024226255.1 bacterium
ATCGAGTTGTCTCTTCGGATGATCGACCAGCGCTCCAATCGTTTGTGCGCGACTTGGTCTCGCCCGCCGCCGACCGTATGGGTTGGCAACCCGAAGAGAATGAGACCGATCTCGATCGGAGGCTGCGCGGTCTGTTGCAGCGCACGCGCGGAGTTCTCGGAGACGACCGGTCGACCCTGCCCGAGGCCACGTCACTCTTTGAGGCAGCTCTCGCTGGAGAGTCGGTCGATGGGGAGGTCGCGGCCGCAGCGCTGGCAATTGTGGCTGCGAACGGTAGTCGTGAGGAGTTCGACACTTTCATTGACGCCTACAAGAACGCCACGTCACCACAGGACGAAGTTCGCTATCTGCAGGCAGCTATCGCGGTTCCTGAGCAAGAGACGGCTGCGGCCGTGCTCGACATGCTGACCGGGGGCGATATCCGCCGTCAGGACGGTGCATGGGTCGCTGCGCGGCTCATTGGCCACCGCACGACGGGAGTCGAGAGCTGGAACCGAGTCAAGGATCGCTGGGAGGCAGTGCTTGGAGCGGTGCCGCCGCAGAGTCAACGACGGATTCTGGATCTGCTGCCGGCACGATCGGAGCCGGACGTGGCTGCCGACATCGTCGACTGGTTGGCCGACAAGCCGTTGGCCGGCGGGTCGAAGTTCGTCGATCAACAGCTCGAGCTTCTGAAGGTACGAGTCGAGCTGCGTGCCCGCGAAGAGGGCCAGCTGGGCGACTCCCTCTGAGGATTGGACGCACGTTACGATTGGGCAACTTACAATCAGGGAACATTCGCTTAAGGAGTGACTCAATATGGGACTCATGGACACCATCAAGGGTTGGTTTTCCAAAGGTAAGGACATGGCCGGAGACGTAGCCGACAAGGCTGGAGACGCGGCCGAGGGTGCTTGGGACAAGACCAAGGACGTGGCCGGTGACGTAGCCGACAAGGCCGGCGATGTAGCCGA
>JAAELU010000102.1 GCA_024226255.1 bacterium
ACCACGTTCGCCCAGGACGGGGCGCGCCACGTCATCCTGAACGTGGGCAACCCGACCCTCGGCGCGAGCGTGGACGACGAAGTGGACGGCCAGCCGAACGCCACCGCCAGCGGCGACGATGCCACCGGCGTGCCCGACGACGAGGATGGCGTGCGGCTCGAATCACTCATCATCGCCGGGCAGGTGGCAACATTCACCATCACTGGAACGAACGTCGGCGGGGCTGTCCTGAACGCTTGGATAGATTTCGACGGCAACGGCAGCCTGACCGACGGCGGAGAGCAGATATTTAGTGACTTTGCGCTGGGCGCGGGGGCCAACGTACTGACCATCACCGTACCGTCGGTGACGTTGAGCTACACGCTCAACAGCCGCTTCCGCTACAGCACCGACGGAGGGCTTAGTCCCACCGGCGAGGCCAGCGACGGCGAGATCGAGGACCACCAGTTCACGTCGAGCCGGGCCGACTTTGGCGACCTACCCGAGGGACCATACCCGACCACCATCGCACAGGATGGCGCGCATCACGTCATTCTGGACGCAAACAACCCCACGCTCGGCGCGAGAGTGGACGACGAAGTGAACGGCCAGCCGAACGCCACCGCCAGCGGCGACGACGCCACCGGCGTGCCCGACGACGAGGACGGTGTGCGGCTCGAATCGCCCATCCTCGGCGGGCAGATCGCGACAATGACCGTCACCGGAACGAATGCCAGCGGCGCTGTTTTGAACGCCTGGATCGACTTTAACGGCGATGGCAGCCTGACCGGCATCGGAGAACAGATATTCACCGACGTGACGCTGTCCGAGGGGACCAACGTGCTGACCTTTGGCGTACCGGCGATCATATTGAGCGACACGCTCAACAGCCGCTTCCGCTATAGCACCGTCGGCGGCCTCACCCCGATCGGGCGGGCTGGCGACGGCGAGATCGAGGACCACCAGTTCGCTCCCACCCGGCGCGACCTGGGCGACCTGCCCGAAGGTCCGTACCCGACCACCCTGGCCCAGGACGGCGCGCGCCACGTCATCTTGAACGTGGACAACCCCACACTCGGCGCGAGCGTGGACGACGAGGTAGATGGCCAGCCGAACGCTACCGCCACCGGCGATGACGCCTCCCGCGTACCCGACGACGAGGATGGCGCGCGGCTCAATTCCGTCATCGTCGCCGGGCAGACCGCAACCATGACTATCACCGGAACGAACGTCACCGGCGCGTTCCTGAACGCCTGGATGGACTTTAACGGGGATGGCGACTTGAGCGATCCCGGGGAACAGATCTTTAGCGACACGGCATTGAGTGTGGGAGCCAACGTGCTGAACTTTAACGTGCCGATGGTCGTGTTGAGCTATACCCTCAACAGCCGTTTCCGCTACAGTACTGTCCCCGGCCTGACCATCACCGGCGAAGCCAGCGACGGCGAGATCGAGGATCACCAGTTCCACCCCTTCCCACGGGATATGGGCGACCTGCCGGAGGGTCCGTACCCGACCACGCTGGCGCAAGACGGCGCGCGCCACCTGATCCTGCCTGTGCTCAACCCGACCCTTGGCGCGTTCGTGGACGACGAGATTGACGGGCGGCCTAGCAGCGACGCCAGCGGCGACGACACCGCCGGTGCGTCTGATGACGAGGATGGCGTGCGGCTCGAATCGCCCATCATCGCCGGACAGATAGCAACCCTGACCATCACCGGGACCAACGTCACCGGCGCGTTCCTGAATGCCTGGATCGACTTTGATGGTGACGGCGACTTGACCGGCGTCGGAGAACACATCTTTAGCGGCGTGAGCCTGAACGCGGGAGCCAACGTGCTGACCATCACCGTGCCGTCGGTGACGTTGAGCGACACGCTCAACAGCCGCTTCCGTTACAGCACCAATGGTGGGCCTGGCCCCACGGGACTGGCCCGCGACGGCGAGATCGAGGACCACCAATTCACCCCCACCCGGGCCGATTATGGCGACCTGCCGGAAGGCCCGTACCCGACCACGCTGGCCCAGAACGGCGCGCATCACATCATCCTGGACGCGAACAACCCGACCCTGGGCGCATTCGTGGACGACGAAGTGGACGGCCAACCCAGCGGCAACGCCACTGGCGACGACGTCTCTGGCACGCCCGACGACGAGGACGGCGTGCGGCTCGAATCGCCCATCGTATCCGGACAGACGGCGACGATGACCATCAGCGCAACCAACGCCAGCGGCGCGTTCTTGAATGCCTGGATCGACTTTAATGGCAACGGCAGCTTGACCGATGGCGGGGAACAGATATTCACCAATGTGATCTTATCCGAGGGGACTAACGTGCTGACCTTTGGCGTACCGGCGATCATTTTGAGCGACACGCTCAACAGCCGCTTCCGCTACAGCACCATCGGCGGCATCACGCCCACCGGCCAGGCCAGCGACGGCGAGATCGAGGACTATCAGTTTAGCGCGATCTTGCGGGACTATGGAGACCTGGAAGAAGGTCCATATCCGACCACGCTGGCCCGGAACGGCGCGCGCCACATCATCCTGCCCGTGGACAACCCAACCCTCGGCGCGAGTGTAGACTTTGAGGATGACGGCCAGCCCAGTGGCAACGCCAGCGGCGACGACGTCTCCGGCACGCCCGACGACGAGGACGGCGCGCGGCTCGAATCGCCCATCATCGCCGGGCAGATAGCGACCATGACCATCACCGGCACGAACGCCAGCGGCGCGTTCCTGAATGCCTGGATCGACTTTAATGGTAACGGCACCCTCGACGACGGCGGGGAGCAGATATTCGTCGATGTGACGTTGTCCGAGGGAGCCAACGTGCTGAGCTTTGGCGTGCCAATGCTGACGTTGAGCAGTACCCTGAACAGCCGCTTCCGCTTTGGCACCAACGCCGGCATCACCACCACCGGCGAGGCCCGCGACGGCGAGATCGAGGACCACCAGTTCACCCCCACCCGGACGGACTTTGGCGACCTGCCAGAGAGCTTGTACCCGACCACGCTGGCCCAGAACGGCGCGTGGCACATCATCCTGGACGCGAGCAACCCCACCCTGGGCGCGAGCGTGGACGCCGAGATAGACGGCCAGCCCAACGGCAGCGCCACTGGCGACGATGCCTCTGGTACGCCCGACGACGAGGACGGCGTGCGGCTCGAATCGCCCATCGTTGCCGGACAGACGGCGAGTATGACCATCAGCGGCACGAACGCCAGCGGCGCGTTCCTGAACGCCTGGATCGACTTTAACGGGAACGGCAGCCTGACCGACGCTGGAGAGCAAATATTCATCGATACGACGCTGTCCGAGGGAGCCAACGTGCTGACCTTTAGTGTGCCGTTGATCGTGTTGAGCAATACCCTCAACAGCCGCTTCCGCTACAGCACCGTGCCTGGCCTCACGCCCACCGGGCGGGCCAACGACGGTGAGATCGAGGACCACCAGTTTGCCCCGACCCGGACAGACTTTGGCGACCTGGAGCAAGGTCCGTACCCGACCACGTTGTCCCAGAACGGCGCGCATCACATTATCCTGAACGTGGGCAACCCGACTCTTGGCGCGAGCGTGGACGACGAAGTGGACGGCCACCCGAACGATGGCGCTCGCGGCGACGATGACGCGGGCACGCTCGACGACGAGGATGGCGTGCGGCTCGAGACGCCCCTCATCGCCGGACAGCCAGCGAGTATGACCATCACTGCCACCAATGCCAGCGGCGCGTTCCTGAATGCCTGGATCGACTTTAACGGGAATGGCACTCTCGACGACGCCGGGGAACAGATATTCATCGACGCGACCTTGTCCGAGGGAGTCAACGTGTTGGCGATCAATGTACCGGCAGTGATCTTGAGTCATACACTCAACAGCCGCTTCCGCTACAGCACCGTGCCCAGCCTCACCATCACCGGCTATGCCAGCGACGGCGAGGTCGAGGACCACCAGTTCGCCCCGCACCCGCGAGACTTTGGCGACCTGGAAGAACTCCCATATCCCACCACGCTGGCCCAGAACGGCGCGCGGCACATCGTCTTGAGCGTGGGCAACCCGACACTGGGCACGCTCGTCGACGTCGAGGCGAACGGCCAGCCCAACGATGGCGCGACTGGCGACGACGACTCTGGCACGCCTGACGACGAAGATGGCGTGCGGCTAGAAACGCCCCTCGTCTCCGGGCAGCCAGCGACGGTGACCATCACCGCCACCAACGCCAGCGGCGCGTTCCTCAACGCCTGGATCGACTTTAACGGGAACGGCACCCTCGACGACGCCGGGGAACAGATATTCATCGACGAGGTACTGTCCGAGGGAGCCAACGTGCGCACCTTTGGCGTGCCGGCGGTCGTGTTGAGCCAGACGCTCAACAGCCGCTTCCGCTACAGCAGCGTGCCCAGCCTCACCATTATCGGCGAGGCCATCGACGGCGAGATCGAGGATCACCAATTCGCCCCGGCTATGGAGTACGGCGACCTGCCAGAAACTCCGTACCCGACCACCCTGTCTCAGGATGGCGCGCGCCACGTCGTGGACGGCGTCACCTTCCTGGGTAGCCTGGTGGACGTCGAGTCTGACGGGCAGCCGTCGGTCAGCGCCGACGGCGATGACACCGGCGATGCTTCTGATGACGAAGACGGCGTGGTCTTTGTGACGCCGTTGATGCGCGCGCGGGCGGCCCAGATCCAGATCACGGCAGGCTCGGACGGCTACCTGAACGCCTGGATCGACTTAAACGGGGACGGCGTGCTAGACGTGATCGACGTGACCGCTATTGATGGTGTTTCCATCGTCACAACACTGAACGACGTATTCTTGAGTGCTGGGGTGCATACCTTCACCATCGCTGTACCGGACGTCACCATCGCTAACAGCGTCTATAGCCGCTTCCG
>JAAELU010000103.1 GCA_024226255.1 bacterium
CACCGTCAAACAAGCCGAAACGTTCGCTGCGATCCGCGCCGAATACGACATTGAACGCGACGACAACCTGGCCCTGCGCGACTACCCCACCCTCGAACACGTCATCGGCTTCGTCCACGAACGCCGCCCCGACCTAACCACAAAAGGCCCTGGAGCGGCACCAACGGAGGCGACGTCACCCGAACCACAAGCGGCCGCAGCGGCTGTGGTCGGAGATGACGCAGCCGCAGCCGAAGTACCGAGGCGAATACCTACACCGGTGCTCCGCCCGGAACTTGACCGATGTTCACCAACCGGCGTCGAACTGGATGCAAATACGCGAGTAGTGGTGATGCTCGATCAAGGTGGTGTGGGCAAGGCCCTCGTAAAGCGGCTCGAGGCCGAGTCGGTCAGCGTGTTGGCGATCGGAGATGCGCCGGACGCGCCGCAACTGCAGAGCCGACTCGACGAATTCGGCGCCGCAGGACCGATTACGGGCGTCTATTGGCTTGCCGCCCTCGACATGGAGCCGGGCCTCGCGGAACTCGATCTTGCCGGCTGGCGGGAGCATCTGCGCAAGCGGGTGAAGCTCCTCTACGAAACGATGCGCCATCTTTACGACAACGTCGGCGAGCGGGGAACTTTCCTCGTGGCAGCCACCCGTCTCGGCGGCCTCCACGGCTATGGCCCTGATGGGGCGACCGCTCCGATGGGCGGATCCGTCACCGGTTTCACCAAGGCATTCAAGCGAGAGAAGCCGCTGGCGCTTGTGAAGGCCGTCGACCTGGCGCCGAGCCGCAAGACCGCGGCAATTGCCGACATCCTCGTATCTGAGACGCTGCTGGACCCGGGAGTGGTCGAGGTTGGCTACTCGAAAGGCCACCGCTGGACCATTTCGCTCGAAGAGGCCGACCTCCCCGATGAATCCGCCGGCATCAAACTCGATGGCGATTCAGTCATCGTTGTGACTGGCGCCGCCGGCAGCATTGTTGCGGCGATCACCGCCGACTTGGCGCGAGCCAGTGGCGGTACGTTCCACCTTCTAGACCTCATCCCGGAGCCGGATCGTTCGGATCCCGATCTCGCCGCCTTCGCCACAGACCGAGACGGGCTCAAGCGGGCGATATTCGACAGGCTCAAGGAATCCACAGAGCGAGCGACCCCGGCGATGGTCGAGCGCGAGCTGGCAACCATCGAGCGCTCCCACTCGGCGCTCAGTGCTATCGCCGCCGTTGAGGCCGCGGGCGGCACCGCGCACTACCACAGCCTGAACCTGCTCGACGGCACCGCGGTTGCCGCAGCCATGCACTCAGTCCGCGAAACCAGCGGCAAGGTCGACGTGCTGCTCCACGCCGGCGGCCTCGAGATCAGCCGCCATCTCCAGGACAAGGAGCGATCGGAATTCGACCTCGTCTTCGATGTCAAGGCCGACGGTTGGTTCAACTTGCTGGCCGGTCTAGGAGATACACCTGTCCTATCGAGCGTCGTCTTCAGCTCAGTTGCAGGCCGCTTCGGCAACGACGGACAGACCGATTACAGCGCAGCCAACGATCTGCTGTGCAAACTCACTGCCAACCAACGGTCGGCCGGGAATGGGACGCTTGGTGTAGCCATCGACTGGACGGCCTGGGGTGACATCGGGATGGCAACCCGCGGCTCGATTCCCACCGTTATGGCGGCGGCAGGAATCGACATGCTGCCGGCCGCGGCCGGCATTCCCATTGTGCGCCGGGAGATCACGGGCCGAAGCAGTGGCGGCGAGGTCGTCATTGGGCTGCGCCTCGGCCTGCTGCTCGATGAATTCGATGCAACAGGCGGAATGAACACCGCAGACGCCGGCATGGTGGAAAGAACCGAGCGTTCCGTGATGACCGGCCATGTCGAACGGTTTGGCCTCTACGACGGCCTGGTCGTGACCACCCGGCTGGACCCGGCCGAGCAGCCATTCCTGTTTGATCACCGTATCGACGGGACCCCGGTGCTTCCGGGCGTGATGGGGCTCGAAGCCTTCGCCGCGGCCGCCGCGTTGCCGTATCCGGGTCTGCGCGTCGCCGCCATCGAGAATGTCGACTTCTTGGCGCCGTTCAAGTTCTATCGCGACGAGCCACGCGATCTGAGAATCGCCGTTCAGTACGTCGCCGACGGCGACGACGTCATCGGCCATTGCCGACTCATCGGTGAGCGAAACCTCGCCGGCCAGGCTGAGCCCAAGCGCACGGTCCACTTCCGAGGTGCCGTCAGGCTCAGCCGGGAGGCGGCGGACCTGCCGAGTGAGCAGCCGCCCGAGCGCGGCGAATCCGCGGTCATGGCGGAGTCCATCTACCAGATCTACTTCCACGGACCGGCCTACCAGGTCACCGAGATGGCTTGGTCCCAGGATGGAGCTGCAGCCGCCAGTCTGGCAGCCGCTTTGCCACCGAATAGCTCGCCGCCGACCGCTCGATTGGCAACGGCTCCCCGACTCGCCGAGTTGGCTTTCCAGGCGGCGGGGGTCTTGGAGATTGGCACAACCGGAGTCATGGCGCTTCCAGCCCACATCGATCGTGTCGAATACCGTCCGGACGCGCAGGAACCGGGTGCGGTAGCGGTGGTTCGGAAGGCAGGTGATGGTTTCGACGTCCTCGTGGTGGACGCGGAGGGAGCCGGCCTGGTGCAGATGATCGGCTACGACACGGTGGCAATGCCCGTGCCAATTGATGACACGATCCTGGCGCCGCTGCGTGCCGCCATGTCCGACGGAGATTGAACAATGAAGTTCGAGCGCATCGCAATCGTCAATCGAGGCGAGCCCGCTGTGCGCTTGATAAACGCTGCCGCCGAGTACGGCCGCGAAACCGGAACCGCTCTACGGACAATTGCTCTCCACACAGATCCTGACCGTCAGGCCCTGTTCGTGCGTGAGGCCGACGAGTCGTTTGCGATGGGCCCGGCCCACCGCACAGACAAATCGGGTAGGCGCGAGGTCGCGTACCTCGACTACGAATTGCTGGAAGAAGCTCTGGTTGCAACGAGGGCAGACGCCGCCTGGGTGGGTTGGGGGTTCGTAGCTGAGCATCCTGAGTTCGCCGAACTCTGCGCTCGGCTCGGAGTTGTGTTCATCGGGCCAGACGCCCATGTCATGCGGAGGCTCGGGGACAAGATCACCTCGAAGAAGATTGCTGAAGGGGCCGGAGTCCCAGTCGCGTCATGGAGCAACGGTGCCGTCGAATCCGCAACCGAAGCGTCCGCCCACGCCGGACGACTGGGATACCCGGTACTCCTCAAGGCGACCGCCGGCGGAGGCGGCCGCGGTATTCGACGGGTCGGCCAGCCCGATGAAATGGCAGCGGCGTTTGCCGCAGCACAGGCCGAATCGTTCGGCGCATTCGGCAACGGAACACTATTTGTCGAGAGCCTCGTGAGCGGCGCCCGGCACATAGAGGTCCAGATCGTCGGCGACGAATCGGGGACGGTGTGGTCGATTGGTGTCCGCGACTGCACGGTGCAACGCCGCAACCAGAAGATCATCGAGGAAGCGCCGTCTGCCGTTCTAACCCGCCGGCAGGATCGCGACATCAAGGAAGCCGCCGTCCGCCTTGGTCAGGCGGCGGGCTATCAAGGTGCCGGAACCGTCGAGTTCCTGTACGACGTGGAGTCCGGCAAGTTCTACTTCATGGAGGTGAACGCCCGCCTCCAGGTGGAGCACCCGATTACCGAGGCAACTACCGGCATCGACCTCGTCAAGCTGCAGCTCCATGTGGCGGCTGGAGGCTTGTTGGAAGGTGAACCGCCGGCAACGTTCGGGCACGCTATCGAAGCAAGAATCAATGCAGAGGATCCCGAGCGTGGCTTCGCTCCGGCGCCTGGACGGATCGACCTGCTGCGGATGCCGGCCGGTCCAGGCGTCCGCGTCGACAGTGGCGTCGAGGAGGGTGACGAGATTCCCGCGGAGTTCGATTCGATGATCGCCAAAGTGATTGCCTATGGGGCAACGCGAGCGGAGGCAGTATCGCGCCTCGATAGAGCTTTGAGCCAGATGCGTGCACTGATTCGCGACGGAACGAGCAACAAGGGTTTCATACAGCAGCTGCTGCGTCACCCCGACTTCCAGTCGAATCATATCGACACAGCGTGGGTCGACAGGTTGACCGTCGGCACTCCCGATCCGGGGTCGCCTCGTGCCGCGGTCGCGCTTATTGCCGCCGCGATCACCGCGTATGAAGAACTGGAACTCGTCGAACTCGACTCATTCAAGGCGTCAGCGGCCCAAGGGCGGCCTGACGTCGACGATGCGGTCGGGCAAACGGTTGAATTGCGTTTCCGCGGCCAACGCTACGAGTTGACGGTCGGGCAGGTTGGCCCCGATAGCTACCGCATCGTGCTCGACGACGCCATCGTCTTGGCAGATGTGGAACGTTTGGGCCGAGCCGGGATGCGAATCTCGACCGGCTCGACACAGTCTTGGCGGGTGCTGGCTGCGGTCCATCGCGGAATCCACTCTGTGGAGGTCGATGGAACGACTTTTCGGATAGCTCACGACGAAGGCGGCATCATCCGCTCGCCGTCACCCGCCGTTGTCATGAAGCTGCTGGTGTCGCTCGGCCAAAAGGTGGCAGCCGGAGATCGCCTGGCGGTCATCGAAGCAATGAAAATGGAAACGACCATCGTTGCTGAGTTTGCCGGTACGGTTCGCCAGATCAGCGTCCACGAGAACACCCAAGTGGGGACCGGCACTCCGTTGATGACCATCGACCTCGCTACGGGCCCGGAAGATATCTCGACGGCCGGCCGGGTCGACCTGACAGCCTCGGCCGAGCGCCTGCCAACAGGCCACGGCGCGTGTGTCCACTATCTCGATGATCTGCGTCGCATGATTCTGGGGTGGGACGTCACCAAGGCCCGCCTCGAGAACTACGAAGGGCCCGCTGGTGAGCCGTGCCCCGAGGGGGTTGACGAGACCACGATTCGGGCACTCGAAGATGAGACGTTGCTGGCATTCGTTGACATTGTGTCCCTGTTTCGACGTGAACCGGAGATCGACGATGACCGCCGCTCGAGCGAGGAACACCTCTTTGTCTACCTACGGGACTTGTCGGCGCGCGGAGCGGCCTTGCCCGACGAATTCTTGGATCGACTGCGCCGCACATTGGCGCACTATGGAGTGACGTCGCTGCGGCCCTCGCGCCAACTCGAACGGGCGCTCGTTCGTATTGCCCGATCTCACAAGCGGATGACCGACCACGTCGGACCATTGCTGCGAGTACTCGAGGACCGGATCCAGCACCTCTCGGATGAGGAGGACAGCATCTTCAAGGAGCTCCTCGACCGGCTCATCTTCGAGACCCGGGGGCGTTACCGGGCAGTCAATGATATTGCTCGCGAGGTCTACTACTACAGCTTCGATGAGCCATTCCTGCAGACGGTGCGCGATCAGGCATATGCGGACGCGACCGCAGCGGTGGAGTACCTCGCGGCTCACCCGGATGCGCCCGACCGAGCCGCCAAGATCGAGGAACTCGTTTCCTGCCCGCAACCACTCAAGCCGATGCTCTCAGAACGTTTCGGGACCGCATCTCCCGGGCTGCGGCGAACGCTGCTGGAGGTCATGACCCGCCGCTACTACCGCATTCGCGACCTGGGGACTTTCACCACAGCAACCATCGATGGCAGGAGTTTTGCCGCCTCGGCTTATGAGCATGAGGGTCGGAGCATCACAGTCGTCAGTACCAACGCAGCGCTCGAGGAACTGGCGGCGACATGCCAGGCGATGAATCAGTTCCTGACCGGACTCGATCCAACCGACGACGTGATCATCGATCTCTATGTCTGGCGCCCGGTTCGAGCCGAGAGGCCGGAGGAGATCCTCGGGATGGTGCAGGAGATACTGCACGACGAGTTCGGCACGCTGACAGCACGACTCATTGTCCTGGCGATCTCAAGCCCCGAGGTCGGCCGCGGATTGTCCGGAGTACTCAATTTCACTTTCCGCCCCGATGGGGAGGGGGGATATCGCGAGGAGAACGAGTACCGCGATCTTCATCCCATGATGGGGAAACGCCTCGAGCTGTGGAGGCTCAGCAACTTCCAACTCCTACGGATGCCGTCGTTGGAGGACATTTACGTGTTCCATGGTTCAGCACACGACAATCCACGGGATGAGCGGATATTCGCCGTCGGTGAAGTTCGCGACCTCTCGCCCGTCCGTGACAAAAAGGGTGAGGTGGTTCGCCTGCCCGAATTCGAGCGAACGTTCCACGACTTGCTTGGAGCGGTTCGTCGCTTCCAGGCCCAACGCAGTTCGGATCGTCGCCTCCCATGGAATCGGGTGATCCTCTACGTTTGGCCTGAGCTGAAGCTCTCTCAGCGAGAAATCGATGGTTTGGTCCAGCGACTTGCCCCGGAAACGGTTGGCCTCGGTCTGCAGAAGGTCTCCGTTCGGGTCCGCATACGCAACAAGAGCGGCACCATCAAGGCTCGAATTCTCGAGATCAGCAATCCCTCTGGTGGCCACATCAAGACAAGACTGCGCAAACCACCTAATCACCCCATTCGCACGCTCGATGCCTATCACCGGCGGGTTGCCCGGCTCCGCCAGCGGGGCATGATCCATCCTCTCGAGTTGGTATCGATGCTGACCCCAAGTGAGGGCGCGTCTCGCACCTTCCCACCCGGCGAGTTTCAGGAACTCGATCTCGAGGGAGAACGGCTCGTAGCGGTCGACCGTCCCCGCGGATCGAACGTCTGCAACGTGATTGTCGGGCTGATCACGAACTACACGGACAAACATCCAGAAGGAATGTCACGGGTCGCCATCCTCGGAGATCCAAGCCGCGGCATGGGAAATCTGGCCGAACCCGAATGCCGGCGAATCATTGCAGCGCTTGCGCTCGCTCAAGAACGGACCATTCCGGTTGAGTGGTTCGCAGTGTCGGCCGGAGCACTCATCTCCATGGAATCGGGTACCGAGAACATGGATTGGATCGCCATGGTCTTGCGACGGCTCGTCGAATTCACACAATTGGGCGGCGAAGTCAATGTGATCGTCGCCGGCATCAACGTCGGTGCGCAACCCTATTGGAACGCCGAAGCCACCATGCTCATGCATACCAAGGGCATCCTGGTGATGACACCGGTGAGCGCCATGGTGCTCACCGGCAAGGAGGCCTTGGACTATTCGGGCGGGATCTCGGCTGAGGACAATCAGGGAATCGGCGGCTACGAAAGGATCATGGGCCCGAACGGGCAAGCCCAGTACTTCGCGCGTGACCTGCCCCAAGCTTGCGGGATCCTGCTGGCACACTATGACCACACCTATGTGGCCCCGGGAGAACGTTTTCCGCGCCCGCTCGAGACAGTGGATCCCCCGGAGCGCAACATCGAGGAGTCGCCCCACGGAGGCGAATTCGCCACCGTAGGCGAGGTCTTCTCGGAAGAGGTCAACCCGGGCCGCAAGAAGCCGTTCGAAATCCGCAACGTCATGGCGGCGGTCATCGATACCGACCGAGCACCGCTGGAGCGTTGGTTCGGCATGCAGGATGCCGAGACCGCTGTCGTGTGGGACGCTCACCTCGGTGGACGGCCCGTCACCCTGATCGGCTTCGAGTCCAAGAAACTCCCGCGCCTCGGGGCGGTACCCGCCGACGGTCCAATTCACTGGACATCCGGCACCCTCTTCCCCAGATCCTCAAAGAAGGTGGCCCGTGCCATCAATGCCGCAACCGGCAATCGACCGTTGGTAATCCTCGCCAACCTCTCCGGCTTCGATGGCTCCCCGGAGTCGATGCGCAACTGGCAGCTCGAATACGGAGCAGAGATCGGCCGGGCGATAGTCAATTTCCAAGGACCGATCGTGTTCTGCGTGGTGTCGCGCTACCACGGTGGAGCCTTTGTGGTCTTCTCCAAGTCTCTCAACGACAGCATGGAGGTGGCCGCCGTTGAAGGCTCCCGGGCCAGCGTCATCGGTGGTGCCCCGGCCGCCGCGGTTGTGTTCGCCAGAGAGGTCGCCCGACGTACGGAGGACGACCCGCGAGTGGTGGCGATTCGGAGAAGGACCGAGGAGGCGCTCGGCACCGACCGCAGCCAATGGGCCGACGAACTCGTCACGATTCGCGACCAAGTCGCCGCCGAGAAACGGGGCGAGGTAGCCGACGAGTTCGACGCGATACACAACATCCACCGCGCTCTCGAAGTCGGGTCGGTCGACCACATCGTCGCTCCATCGAAGCTCCGCCAGTACCTAGTCGGCGCCGTAGAACGTGGCATGGCAAGGGAACTGGAGCGCCATGCCGAGCAGAATTGATCCGGGGCAGCCATTGGTCGGCGGTGATCCGGCCTGGTGGTCGGCACATCTCGGCAGCGTTCCCGCCGACGCGGCGTGGGTCGACGACCGCGAGGCTGAACGGTTTGCGGCCATGGCGTTCACGAAACGTTACGACGAAGCCCGACTCGCTCGGTACACAGCGAAGTCGGCGGTCGCCCGTTTTCTCGGTCGTCCAGTCGATCCCGAAGCGCTGCGGGAGATAACAGTCCGCAACGCACCTGATGGAGCTCCGGAGGTGATGGTCGACGATTACGACTCGGGAATCATGATTGCAATGACCGATCGAGCGGACTGGTCGGTGGCAGCGGTCGCCCACGGGCCCGATCGAATCGGGTGTGACCTGGAGCTGGTCGAAGCGCGCAGCGACGCCTTCGTTGGCGACTACTTCACCGCTAAGGAACAGAAGCTCACTCGAGAGTCGCCCGAGCCGGACCTCACCTCCAATCTGATCTGGTCGGCCAAGGAAAGCGCTCTCAAGGTCCTTCGAACCGGTTTGCGCCGCGACACCCGAACCGTCGAGGTAAGCCTCGGTTCGCAGTCGCCGGGCTGGAGTCAGCTCACGATCACGCTCGACGAGGGTGGTGAACTCGGGGGCTGGTGGATCCGGTACGGTCGCTTCATCCTCACCGTGGCCGGAGCCGCCCAGCTCAGATCGCCGCGCAGCCTCGAAGACCCACCCCCCATATCAATGGGGCAACCGGATCACCGGTGGCTGGAAAGCCCGCGCCGACAGCAGTAGCGTCAAGCCGCGCTTCAACGCCCTCAGGTTCTGCAAGAATCACACCGGAACGCCAATCACTTGGACGGGCTGTGGCGCAGGTTGCTAGCGCGCACTGGCTAGGGGAACATGGCGGAGCAGGAACCTCCTGCGGAAACAACAATCACATAAACGGGCTGTGGCGCAGCTTGCCAGCGCGCACTGGCTAGGGGAACATGGCGGAGCAGGAACCTCCTGCGAAAACAACAATCACATAAACGGGCTGTGGCGCAGCTTGCCAGC
>JAAELU010000104.1 GCA_024226255.1 bacterium
CGCCGTCGATGGTCGGGTAGGCGATGGTGTGCGCCCGAAAGATGGTATGATCGAAGTCGTTCCAAGTGGCGCCGAAGGTGTGCTGGTAGGCGTTGGACGAAGCGGCTGCGCCGCGTGAGGGGGAGCGGTCTGTAGTATGTCGTTTTCGGGAGGTGGTTGTCGAGGTACTGGTTTGTCGTGTGATACGTTTGAGTTTCCGGCCATTGTGGCTGGAGTTCCATTCTCCCCCGAGAAGAGGGTATTGCACGATGTCAGAAGTCAGAGAGCGAATGATCCGGGATTTGCGACTTGCCGGTTTGGAGGAAAAAACCTCGAAGGAGTATGTTCGGGCGGTTCGGCAGTTGGCGGCCTACTACATGATCCGGCCGGACCAACTCACCGAACGGCAGGTCGAGGACTATCTTCTCTACGTCCGGGATGAGCTAGGGGTTGCCCGAGGAACCTTCGCGCCGCTGCTTGCCGGCCTCAAATTCTTCTATGTCAACACGCTGGGCTACGATTGGCCGTTGTTGACGAAAAAAAAATTCGCCGGCCACGGCAGAAGCGGTTACCCGACGTGCGCAGCGACGCCGATTGTCGCCGCCTGATCGGGGCCTTGAAAAAGCCGATCTATCGCGGCCTGTTCACACTCATCTATGCCTACGGCCTGCGCATCAGCGAGGCGACGAAGTTACCCGTTGCGGCGGTCGCCTCCGACTCGATGACTCTGCGTGTCATCGGCAAGGGGAACAAGGAGCGGATTCTGCCGCTGACCGAATCGATTCTCCAGATGCTTCGGGAAGTCTGGAAGACTCACCGCAGCGGGCAGTGGCTCTTTCCCCGCGCTCAATCGGTGGCTCCCATGTATTACGAGGCCGCGCGTCGAGCCTTCGTCCGGGCGCGAAGCGAGTGCGGCTTCGATGACAATTTTCGGCCGCACTCACTGCGCCACAGCTTTGCCACGCACATGCTCGAACGAGGCGTGGACATCAGGATCATTCAGATCCTGCTCGGCCATTCGAGGATCCGCTCCACCGAACTCTACACCCATCTGACCGAACCGTTACGGAACGATCTCCGCAAGCTACTGGGCGGCACGACGGACGGCCTCTTCGAGGGAAGGAGGCCCACCCATGGTTGAGTCGAACCGCTTACCGAAAACGGGCGTCGAACTGGCGGATGTCGTCCGCCGCTTCGGCCGGAAGTATACCACACAGTACGCCGGGCGAATGATGCCGTCTCAAAGACGGGCCCTGGCGGATATCGCGGCCTGCTGCACCGAAGCACTGGGCGGACGACGCTATTGCTGCGACGACTGCCGGGAGTCGTTCTGGCATTACCATGGCTGCCGTAACCGGGCCTGTCCCAAGTGCCAAGGGAAACGGACCGAACAGTGGCTCCAGCAGCGTCAGGCCGAACTCTTGCCGTGCGGCTACTTTCATGCAGTGACTACCGTGCCTTCCGAGTTGCGTGATGCTTTTCGCCACGACCAGAAGTTCATGTACGGCCTCTTGATGCGTGTCTCAGCCGAAGCGGTCA
>JAAELU010000105.1 GCA_024226255.1 bacterium
CACCCGCCGGTAGATCGTGACGTGATCAACTTCGATGCCGCGTTCGGCGAGGAGTTCCTCGACGTCGCGGTACGACAGTCCGTAGCGGAGGTACCAGCGCACCGCGAGCAGGATCACCTCGGGCGGGAACCGGTAGCCGGCAAACGAAGCGGACTCAGCAGGGCAGTGACGATTCACCCGCACACGCTGCCGTGCCGCACCCGATCCGTCAACGCAACAGTGCCACTCTGACTACGTCTGGGTCACCGGAAATGCTCTCGACGGTCGAGATGGGAGCAATCATGCCAACGGCGGCAGCAAACCGCTAGGCGCCGAGCCGACGAGTGCGAACTCCCATTGAGATCCCTCGTCAGCTCGTCTTTCCGTTTGGTCGCCTTCTGTCAGCGTCACAGTGCCGCCGAAGGCGAACCATGATCGTCCCTCCGGTGCGACCAGAACGACGCCCCGATAGCCGAGGTTGCTTGATCGAGGGGGCTCGACGTCAGTAGGACTCATTCCAGCCCAGGCTTCGACGAGAGAAGTGATCCGATCAGCGGGCACGACCCATTCCGGATCGGGACGGCCCGAGAAGATCAGTGCGTGCGCCTTCCACTCATTCAATCTTGATGTGTCCGTGTTTGACGATCATGAATCCGCAGAACTCGGTGTAGGGGCCCCGGTCGGCCGTCCGGGGATCGACGATCCAGTTGCCAGCGTTGTCCTTGCTCGTCGCCGGCGTGCCGCCCATCTTATGAGACCACCAACCGCTGGCATCCTTCCGGTACCAATGGTAGTCCCCACCCGGCCACACGACCAGTGCCACCAAATGACCTTCCGTCGGGCATGCATTGTCGACAAACGGGGCGTCGATCAATGCGTCCGCCTCAGCAGCCGGCTTCACCGAGGCACAGGTCAGGGAGGTGTACATCGCACCGGCGGCCTTGCCTGGCTGGGCGTACGTGTCGGTCCGGTAGTTCGTCCCGTAGTTGTAGCAGTTGTTGTAGTTCTGGCGACTAGCGTGATTCCACCACTCTGGCTCCCAGACCGGGCCACAGGTGCACGGTTCCACTAGCAAGTAGGGCTTCAGCTTCTCGACGACCATCTGCTCTCGCCACTCCCGGAACGACCGAAGGTCGAGCTTCAGTCGCTCCCAACCGAGCTCCATCTCAGGGGCCCGGCGGAAGGGACCGTCAGGATCGACGAGGTAGTATTCGATCTCCTCGTCGGCCGGCCGGTGTTCGAGGCCGCGGCCGAAGAGGTCACCGCCGGCGATTCGAAAGCGGGGAGGAAGGTCGCTCCGATCCTCTTCGTGCTCGACGATCACACCGCGATAACCGAGGCGTGGCTCGGACGGCAGACCGGGCTCGTCTTCGACCAGACGGCGGGTTGGTTCCACCCGCCGGAGGAACTCGGCCTGCTCCTTTCCGTTGAGCTTCACGATTGGGTTCGGTCTCCCAGAATAGACATCCATCGTCAGGCGAACGCTCACATCTGCCCCTCTTCATGGCGAGACTTGTAGGTCAAACGACAACCTATGTTGCCGTTCGCATTGAAGCTAGAGGCTTAGGACCCCTAGGAGCTGTCGCCAATGGGGTCCACTACCTTCATTAGTTACCGGCGAGTGGTGGCTGGTCTGCAGTGTTGGTCGGAGGACCCCGAGTTCTAGTCCTAAGATCATTCGCCGATCAGTTGATCAGGTTGATCGTGCGGGCTGGTCGGATGGCGCGCCGGTTGGCTTGCTGAACCGTTAGTGCTGCCTGCGACAACACGATGCTCCTACGGTTTGTCAAGGGTTTCCTTGGTGGTGAGTGAGGTGTTGGCAGGACAGGGATGGGCCACACCCGCAGGCGGGTGGGCAGCCTCTTATTGGGCCATTCACTCGGTTGTGCTCGAGCGGTGAGACGGCAGATCGTTTTCAAGACAATGCCCGCCTTGTCGGGTGGGTGCCAGCCGGAACTGGGGCCAGTCTCACCGCTCGGAGCGATCTATTGGGGTGCGGGGCGGAGGTGGTGGTAAACCTCGCGGGCGATGTAGCGCTTGAGGATCCGCATGATCTCTCGTTTGCTCTTGCCCTCGGCGGTGCGGCGTTGCACGTAGGCCCGGGTGCGGGGATCGTTACTCATCCGGGCGAGCGCTATCCGCCAGAGGGCTTGGTTGGCGTTACGGTCACCGCCACGGTTGAGCCGATGCCGGGTGACCTTGCCCGATGACGCCTCAAGAGGGGCCACCCCACAGAGGTGAGCCCAGGCAGCTTCGGAGCGGAGCCGGTCAGGGTTGTCACCGGCGTAGTCATAGGGGCAACGGCAGCTGCGAAGAGGGCTGGTATCAGTCAACCGCGTGCCTCCCAGATCCTGGCTCGCCTGACGGAGGCCAACTTGGTGGAGCGCGAGGGGCGGTCACTGTGGCGTGCCGACCGAGAAGCGCTGCTGGATGCACTTCTGTCGGAATACCGCGGGCCGGGTGGGGAAACGCTGTGGTTCTATTCGCTCAACCCTCCTGGAAGGGTTGCCGAAGCAGCCATCGAGTCACGGGTGAGCCATCAGAATGTCGTGATCTCGGGTGACGTGGCGGCGGATCGGCTTGCTCCCTGGAGAACACCGACGCAGGTGACTTTGTACTCGACTGGTGAGGTGAATGAGGACCGGCTCGAGGTTGTCGCTGCACGTGGGGCTGATGACGGGAATGTCGAGGTAATCGTTCCCGACGACGTGTCGGTCTTCCAGGACGGATGGGCTGGAGATCTGCCGATTGCTCACCCGACACAAGTCATCTGGGATCTGATGCGTCTTGGTGGCTCCGACCGCGAGGAAGCCGCAGAGCGGGTAAGGGCATGGCTTCTTTCCCACTGAACGAGCTCGAGCTGCGCTGCAATTCCCTGGCCGAGCATCTTGGGTTCGTAGCGCTGGGCGACGTTGCGACTGCGATGAGTGGAGAGGATGGTCGTGTGATTGGCGGCCACATGATCACACTCCACGTGTTTCGGTGGGGACTCGACCTGTTCCGGGTGACCCAAGATGCTGACCTAGGCGTCCGGCCAGCGGTGGTGCAGACGCCCGATCTCACAGAGCGCCTGGTCGACCTCGGGTATCAGAGGACTGCCGGGAACCGATTCGAGAAGCCGGTCGATGGCTTGCCGGCCTTTGGGCCAGCCGAGTCACATTGGTCAGCGATCGACATTCTGATTCCGGCGTACACCAGTCGGATTCGAGAGAACAGAAGCTTCGGTCGTCACCTTGTCACCACAGAAGTGCCGGGGCTCGCCGCGGCCTTCCAGCGGCCGGCGGTCGACTTGTCACTTGATGTGGAGTTTCTGGACGGTTCGAGAGTGGACATTGCTGTCCGACTGCCTGACGAGGTCAGCGCCTTGGTCTTGAAGGTGATGGCCCGAACCGTCCGTGACGAGGATCGTGATGCTGTCGATGTGTGGCGAGCGCTGGAGGTTTGTGCCGCCGCTGGTGTGCGAGACGCCGAGTTCGGTCCGGATAGCGAGACGGTACGACACGTGCTGGCTGACCAGTTTGGACGAGGGGGCAAAGGAATCAAGGATGTGGCGCGCGCTCAGAACCTCTCGCACGAAGCAGCGGTTGCACTGGAAACGCGCATTCAGGCGCTCATATCGCGCGTCGCTGGGAACTGACCGGTAGTAGGGCTCTCTATCCCGGGTGTGTCGCCTGTTGTCACCTTGTCATCAGAAATCCTCGGGAGCGGTCTGGAATCGCGTCGAAACATTGGATTGGGCTCACCCCGAGGTCCTTGCTTGACCAGGGAGAACTCAAACGATCGACGAGTATCGAAACAGGCCCGGAGCAGTTCAAGACATCCCTCCGACACGTCTGCTGCTATAGCCATCCAAGATTCTGTCCAAGATGCCAGCGTGAAGGTGCCGAGAACTCGTCGAGGCGGTTTGGGATTGGTTCGCGGCGTGTGTTGAGTGAGGAGAGGCCGTGGCTGGGGCGCGGCGAAGCTGTGTAGCGGGGCCTGTCGGCCCGCCCTGTTCGCGGTCTATGCCGCTGGTTTGTATTCGTTGATGAGTCCAGCGCAGGTGGTGTTGCGATGGATTGGTGTGGCGGGCTCGATCGCGGATCTGTCGGCTTCGTCGTTCGGTGCTTGTTGGCTCAGGCTGCGGTGGGGCTGGTGTTCGTTGTAGTGCTCGACGAATTGTTGGAGCAGCCGTTGGAGTTGGCGTTGGTTCCAGATGAGGGTCTGGTCGAGCAGTTCGTGGCGGACTGTGCGGACCCAGCGCTCAGCCAACGCGTTGGCTCGGGGAGCGCCGGGTGGGATGGCAATGACTGAGCCGCCGATGCCAGCAAAGACGCCATCGAAGGAGCGCGTGTATTGGCCGGCGCCGTCGCGGATCACGAACCTGATGGCCTTGTCGTAGCCCATGAGGAGGTTGCGGGCTGTCTGGGTGGTCCAGGGACCGGTTGGGTTGGTGGTGATTCCGGCGAGGTGCACTCGCCGGGTGTCGTGCTCTATGAAGAACAGCACATGGAACCGTCGCAGCGTGACGGTGTCGACACAGAAGAAGTCAGTCGCGACCAAGGCATGGGCTTGGCTGGCGATGAACTTGCTCCAACTTGGCCCTGCGCGATTGGGCGTGGGTTCACGTCCCGCATCTCGCAGGATCTTCCACACCGTCGATGCGGCAATGCTGTGTCCGAGACGGCGCATCTCTCCATGGATACGTCGATAGCCCCAGCTCGACTTCTCCACGTCGAGCCGCAGCACCAGTCGACGAAGCTCTGTCGGCGTGGGCGGCCGTCCAGTCCGGACCGCGGGTGGTTGGGTCCAGTGCCGAGCTACAAGTTTGCGGTGCCAGCCGATCACCGTCGCTGGTCGCACGATCAACATGACCTGGCTGAGTCCTCGACGATCGAAGGCGCGCGAGAGCACTGTCAGGATCGTCCGATCCGTCGTGGTGAAAGCAGGGCGGTCAATCTGGCGCTACAGAACCAGGATCTGGTGGCGAAGAGCGAGAATCTCGGCGTCACGCTTGTCGCCAGACACCAACAATAGGCCGACACGGGCGATCACTAGTCGGAACAGGTGCGAAAGGACCGAAGACACGGCCGGCCATGGTACCGGCCGTCAGGCCTGTGACCTGCAGCGACGCGTTGTCGACACCCTCAAGGCTGAGACCGATGCGCGGTCTCAAAGCCGATCGGGGCGCGTCGATGGTGATCCGCAGGCACGCGTTCATTCAGAACCTGTGTCGCGGCCACTACGAACTCGGTGTCTGTGTCCAAGCCCGGATTTGCCGGCTCCGAGCAGGGTCCGATCATCGTCGGTGAGCTTGCGCCGGTCGTTTTGTCGGCGCAGCATTATCAGCCGGTGACGTAGCACGATGATCCCTAGATCTTTCGAACGGCCCGAGCGCACGGCCAGAGATGTCAGCGCCACCAGGAAGCGATACAGAAGGCGATTCACGAGGCATGAGGATCACAGCACATAGCGCCTGGTCACCACCCACGGCCGAATAGCGGGCATCCACTGGGGTAGTTATCGTCCCATCGATGCTGGCATCCGGAACCGCCATATCTTCGCCCTTCCGGCCTCCTTGGAGCCAAACGCAGGTTTCCAGGACCTTCTGATCGGTGGAAGTCCAACGTCTGCCACACGGGGTTCGTTTCGTGCCTACTAGGCTTCGATGAAGGTTGAACCGATGTCGGGCCCAGGGAAGAAGGCCACGACGTCGGGATGAGGGGTGAAGATGACAGGGCTCAGTGTCGAACAGGCCAGCTGGTTCGCGGGCGAAGCGGCGAAGCTGGGTGCCAACATCCAACAGGTGATCAAGGGGAAGCCCGACATCGTTGAGCACGCGCTCGTGGCGCTGTTCTCCGAGGGACATCTCCTGCTCGA
>JAAELU010000106.1 GCA_024226255.1 bacterium
ACGGAGAGCACAATGGGCACGCCTGCCAGCGCCGGGTCGAAGCTGATGAGGTCGAGGCCGATGTTGTTGTTGGCCACACAGATGGCCTCGCGGAGGGTGGTGACGCCGTCGGGGCCGGGCAGGTCGCCATAGGTGAGGGCGCTGCAAGTCCCCGCGTCGATCCCGTCGCCGGGGTCGTCTACCACGATGGGGAGGGGGAGCATCCCCGCATCCCGGGTCGCATCGTCTGCGGCGAGATGGAAAACGCTCGTGAGGCCGGTGTCGGGGTCGGCATCGCTGTCGAGGGCATCGTCGCCACCCTGGTCTTGCAGGGTGTAGGTATAACCAGAACGCAGTTCGAACTCGATAAAGTAGGTCTGTGAAACGATGTCGGTGAACTCATAAAAGCCGAGTGCATTCGTCATGGTGGAGAGGACCACCCCGCCGTCGTCGCCGCCCGGTTCGGGGAGGCTGTCCCCGTCTACGTCGGCGTAGAGGTTGACAACCACGCCAGCGAGCGGGCCTTCGCCCACGCCCTGAATGCCGTTTTCATCCGGGTCCACCCATACGTAATCTCCCAGGTCAAAGACTTCGATCATCCCGGCATCGATGGTGTCGGTGACAACCGCTTCGAGGAGGAAGAAAACGTCGGTGTAGCCGTTGGCCGGGTCGGGGTCGCTGTCTATTGTGTCGTCCCCGCCCGCATCTTGCTGGGTGAGGATGTAGTCGGGCGGCAGGTCGAAGGCCACGAAGTAGTTGGCTTCGGCCAGGTTGGCAAATTCGTAGTAGCCGGCCGTGCCGCTGATCACGGTGGTGGTCGCGTCAATGTAGTAATCGGTGGTCGGATCGGGGAGGCCGTCGCCATCGTCCTGGTAGAGGGTCACATCAACCCCGTTGATACCAACTTCGGTCCCATCCTGAATGCCGTCCCGGTCAAGGTCGTGCCAGACATAGTCGCTGACCAGCGCGGTGGGGGTTCCGTACATGCCGGCGTCGCGGGTATCATCGTCTGATCCTAAAATAGGGAAGACGGCGGTCAGGCCGGTGGATGTGTTGGCGTCGCTGTCCACTGCGTCGTCTCCGCCCTGGTCTTGCGGGGTAAAGGAGTAGCCGGAGGGCAGCACGAATTCGAGGAAGTATTGCCCGTCGCCCATGCCGAATTCGTAGTAGCCGTCGTTCGTACCGTTGTTGTAAGTAGCAACAGTTTCCAGCGGGCTGCCATCATCGCCGCCCGGTTCGGGGGCGCCATCCAGATCGAGGTCCTGGTACAGGTTGACGATCACGCCGTTAATGCCGCCCTCGCCAGGGTCTTGAATGCCATCCTGGTCGGTATCTTCCCAGACGTAATCGCCGATCATCCGCGCACCCAGAGAGATGGTGATGGGGCACAGGGCTTGTTGCCCATTGTTGTCTCTAGCAGAAAAGACGATAACCGTGGCATCGCCTTCCTGCGCAATACTCGGTGTCCAGGAGAACGTGCTACCGGCGGGATTGCCGGTCGTTACGAGCGTAGGCGCTAAAACGG
>JAAELU010000107.1 GCA_024226255.1 bacterium
ACGGACTCCCACGACAACTCGATTGACGAAGGTGGATTGGACGCCTTCTCGATCATCGATATCCAGTGCAGCGATTGGTGTCCTTGCCCGTCTCGATACCTGGAGTCGGGCAGTTGAAGGAGGAGCCGAGATGAACGTGGTAAGCAGAGTTTCGATCGTGATTGGGGTGATGGGCGGGCTGCTTCTGGTTGCAGCGGTGGTGGCGGATTCACCCGTGTCAGCAGAGAAGGATTCACCACAGAAGGCACTGTCTCTTGCGGATGTCAGGACAAGGACAGCCCAGACGCCGAACACTGCGCTGAGGGAGCCAGTCTCGGCCACCGCCAATGTGCCGGCGGCGGACGCTCGGTCTGGCGAGGTGAAGAGGGTAATGACCAACAGGGGGCCGGCTCCATTTCCGGTCTTCACCGGTCACGTCCTGACCGCGGCTCAAAGTCGTGGCGGCGGCGCCATTCTGTACGCACCGACCGAGGCTGACAATCCCACGTTCCGTGCGGACGTGGCGGCGCTCGGCGGCGGCGCTTGCGACTACTATGACCCCCGCGTCTCCACACCGACGCTGGCGGAGTTGCAGGCCTATTCCTGCGTCTTCACCTGGGTGAACTACGCCTACGCGGATGCCATCGGAATGGGCGACGTCCTCGCCGATTACCTCGAGGCC
>JAAELU010000108.1 GCA_024226255.1 bacterium
CAAGGCCGGAACGGCGAGGTCGAGGGCAGTGTCAAAACGGGTGTAGACGGTCCAACCGGCGTACGCCCCCAGCATGAATATCTCGCCGTGGGCCAGGTTCAACACATCCATGAGGCCAAAGATCAACGAAAGGCCCGATGCCACGAGGAAGGTGATCGCTCCGACGGACAGACCCTGCATGATCGTCGAGAAGATGTCGTCTGACTCCATCAAACCCAGCGCAACTAGGAACAGGAACACCAGAGCGGCCATCACCGCAGCTCGGGCTCGGTTGGCTTTGAGCCACTCAGCCATTGTTCGCCCTTCGCTTCATGCGGCTCACCCGGTTCCCAGGTAACGATCGATGGTGTCACGATCGTCGACGAGGTCGGCCATCGCACCGCACTTGACGGATTGGCCCTCCTCGATGATTACGTACTGCGACGCCAGATGGCTGGCGACGATGAAGTTCTGCTCGACGAGCAGGACCGTGGTGTGGCTCGATAGCTCTCGAATCGCCTCGATCATCTGCTCGATCAAGACCGGCGCCAGGCCTTCACTTGGTTCGTCGATGAGCAACAGGCGATTGTCCGGCACCATGGCGCGGGCCACGGCCAGCATTTGCTGCTGTCCGCCCGAGAGGTTGGTTCCCGGCAAGTCGATCAGCCGTTCCAGATCGGGGAACAGCCCGAAGATGAAGTCCGCCTTCGCCGCAAAATCACCCTTGCGGCGCTCGGCGATGCGCAAGTTCTCAGCAACCGACAAGTCGGCGAATATGGCACGGTGCTCGGGGACGTATCCGATGCCCATGGCGGCGATATCGAAGCTACGGCGATGGGTGATGTCGGCACCTTCGTAGGTCACCGAACCGTCGCGGGCGGGATGAAGGCCCAGGATCGTCTTGAGGGTTGTCGTCTTGCCGGCACCGTTGCGCCCGAGCAGAGCGACGATGGAGCCCTCAGGCACGTCGATGGTCACGCCCTGCAGGATGTGAAACTGTTCGATGAACGTATGGATACCGTTCAGTCGGAGAAAGCTCACGACGCCGTCCCCTCCTCGTAGAGCTCTCCCAGGTAGGCAGTACGCACCGCATCGTTGGCTGCGATCTCTTCGGGAGTCCCCTCGGCGAGTTTGGATCCCTGGTGCATGACAGTGATGCGGTCGGAGACGCGCATGACCACGTTCATGTTGTGCTCGACGAGGACCACCGTCTTGCTGCCCGACTCCTGAATCTGCTGAATCAGCGACATCAGCTCTGGGACCTGTTCAGCTGCCATTCCGGCGGTGGGCTCATCGAGCATCAGTACCTCAGGATCGGGCGCCAGGATCATCCCGAGTTCGAGCTTGCGCTGATCGCCGTGCGGCAGGGTTCGCGCCAACTGGAGCGCCCGACTCGTCAGCCCTACCTGCTCTAGGACCTCGCCAGTTCGTTCCAGATATCCCGTGAACCGCCGATGCGACCGGAACAGCTTGAAACTGTCACCGCCCATCGCCTGACACGCCAGCCGAATGTTTTCGTGGACCGTCAGGTTCGGAAAGATGTTGGTTATCTGGAAGGATCGACCGATGCCGCGATGGATGGTCTTGTAGACGGGCAATTCCGTTATGTCGTCGCCCTTGTAGAACACACGACCGCTCGTCGCCGGCAGCGTGCCGCTCACCAGATTGAAGAACGTTGTCTTGCCCGCCCCGTTTGGTCCGATGATCGAGTGCAGCGAGCCCTGCTCGACTTCCACACTCATGTCGGCAACAGCCACGAGCGCGCCGAACTCGCGCCGGAGATCCCGGGTTTCGAGTATCGCGCTCATGTCGCCGCTCCTA
>JAAELU010000109.1 GCA_024226255.1 bacterium
GGTGGAGATGGTGATGCCTGGTGATAACACTGAGATGTCGGTGGAGTTGATTGCTCCGATTGCTATGGATGAGGGTTTGCGGTTCGCGATTCGTGAGGGTGGTAGGACCGTGGGGGCGGGTCGGGTCACCAAGATCACCAAGTAGCGCGACCTGAGTCGTTTGTTGATGTGGAGTGGGCCGTCCCTGAGGGGGCGGCCCACTTTTTGTTGAGATGTGAGATGTCAGATGTGAGATGTGAGAAAGACATCGGGCTCACCCTGCTCCGTTACGGCCATCTCACCTTGTTC
Organism: bacterium; assembly: GCA_024226255.1. Taxonomy (GTDB): domain Bacteria; phylum Actinomycetota; class Acidimicrobiia; order Spongiisociales; family UBA5794; genus JAHEJX01. The sequence goes on from JAAELU010000109.1 coordinate 289, forward strand.
CTCACGTTGGTCGGACAGGACCCTGAACGTACTCGGCTGCGCTACGGCGACGTCACCTTCCTTCTCACATCACACATCTGACATCGGCGAGGCCCGCCAGGGCCGAGCAATGCTAAATTGGCAGGTCACAGGTCTGTTACCGGACGGGAAGAAGCTCGTTGCGCGACTTCATCAAAGGTCTGCCGAAGGCTGAATTGCATTTGCACATCGAGGGGACACTCGAACCGGAGCTGATGTTTGAGTTAGCCCACAAGAACGGAGTCGACCTGCCCTTTGACTCCATCGCCGAGTTACGGGCCGCCTATGAGTTCGATGACCTGCAGTCGTTCTTGGGTATTTACTACCAGGGAGCGGCAGCACTGATCACGGAGGACGACTTCGCAGCCCTCATGCGAGCATATTTGGCACGGGCTGTCGCCGATGGGGTTGTGCGGGCCGAAGTCTTCTTCGATCCGCAGACTCACATGGAACGCGGCATCGAGATCGGCACGGTGATCGGTGGCCTCAGGAAGGCGATGGACGATTTTGCCGACTCCATCTCGACTGGGCTCATCTTGTGCTTCCTGCGTCACCTGTCGCCCGACGACGCGGTCGCCACGTTCGAGGCTGCCCGGCCATATCTCAACGACATTATTGGCGTCGGACTCGATTCGTCAGAGATCGGCAACCCGCCCGAGCGTTTTGTGGCGGCCTTCGATCTAGCTCGCGAGGCCGGTCTGCGGCTTGTGGCCCACGCTGGGGAAGAGGCGGCTCCAGAGTACGTCTGGTCGGCGCTGGACAACCTCGGGGCAGAGCGGATCGACCATGGCGTGCAGTCGGAGAAGGACCCGGAACTCGTCCAACACCTGGTCGACAAGCAGGTGCCGCTGACAATGTGCCCGCTGTCGAATCAGAAACTGCAGGTGTTTCCCGACATACGCGACCACAACCTCAGGCGGCTGCTCGAGCGCGGAGTCAAGGTCACCATCAATTCGGACGACCCTGCGTATTTTGGTGGATACATCGTGGACAACTACGTCGCGGTTGCCGAAGCCCTGGATTTGAGCCGAGACCAGATGGTTCAAGTTGCAGAAAACTCGATTGAAGCGAGCTTCGTCGGTGAAGATCGGAAGGTGAAGATGCTTGATGGCCTTCGGGCCTATGTGGCGGGCGTCCCAGTCCGGGATTAGCGCGAGATCAGGAGTCAGCGAGGAGCTCCTCGATGGTGGCTTCGAGCTCAGCGATCTGGCCTTCGGACAGGTTGTACACCGACGCAAAGGATTCGATGATCTCGTTCGTTGGGACCTCGGCTTGGACCAGTCGTCTCATTGTCCATCGGGGGACGTCATCCTCCGCGAGGATCTCGACGATCTCCCGCGTTTCGTAGCCCCCGGCTACCAGCTCGTCGAGAACCCTGCGTTTGTTCAGTCCGTAGACGTCTGTCAGAACAATCGAAACCTCAGAGGCAGAGCGGCCCAGCAGCACCATCTCCTTGCGCGCCTCCGTGGGTCCAAGATTCGATTCGAGCATCAATTGGCCCAGCTCGCCTGAGGCCATTGCGGCAATCTCAGCTGACGGCGTTACCGAGTAGATGGCGATGCTTGCATTGCGTGACTCCAATTCCAGGTACGTCTGGGCATTGAAGAGCTCGAGAGACGTGATCGGTGCGTAGGCATTCCCAGCCATAGGGAAAGGTCGACCGACAGCGACCACTACGTAGTCGACGCCGTTGGCTTCCAGGTAGGCATGTGACGGGTTCTCGAACCACCCTTGCGCTGAATTCAACACATCCAGAGCGATAGTCAATCGTTCGGGGAAGGTGTAGACGGCGTCGCCCTCGGTGAGACTCGATCTTTCGGCAAGCAGCGCGAAGCTACCGGTAGTGCGGACATTGGTGAGAATCTGAGCGTCCGGAGGAGTCGAGGACCGCAACCATTCCAGAGCCGCTTCATCGTGGCCGCTGAGTCCGTTGCTGGCCCAGCTGTCAGCTTTGGTGGCCAACGCCCACGACACCCCCGCAGCGAGCCCGATGCTGAGTGCCACCTTGATCGTGTTGGAGCCGCGGGACGGCCGCCAGCGAATCCCAGACACGGCGACGAGCAACAGGCCCATGAGCGCGACGCCGGCGTACGCGAAGTGTCGGCGCAAGGGGTTGCTGGTGTAGATGAAGAGCTCGTACCGGTAGGAGAACGCCAGCGCTACCCCCATCAATGCCACGAGGAAGAGGAGCACCGTCAGCGCCGCTTGTCGCCGTTTGAGCAGCCAGCTGGCGGCGACCAGAGCGACAACCCCGAGAGCCATGACTGCCCGATTGCTCGTCGGCAACACGGAGCTGTCGACGAATGCCCTCGAAAAGAACCGGTTGAGATAGTCCTTGGCGGTCGGCGATTCGGGGGCTGATACGTTGTCGATCGACCGGCCCTGCAGGATGTCGTAGAGGGCGCGAGTGGGGTCGCCGTCACCATCGACCAACTCGAACTCTCCACCGGAAACGGCGAATCCTGGAGCCGGAAACAGAAGCCGTAGCCCACCGAATATCAGCAGTGCGGGAACCACGCCGAGAATCACGGCATTGCGGGCGATCTGACGCCAGCTCAGCTTGCGGAGAATGATTCTTGCCAGTTGGTAACACGCGACGAAAACCACAACGACCAAGGCGACGACTCCGTGGGTGAAGCCGGCCAAGGCAACCATCCCGGCTGCCAGCCAGTGCAACTGTGGTTTGCTTTGCTGATCCGCCGCAACAACTGCCCAGACCGCAAGAAGCGCCAGTGTGATGCCGGCACCTTCCAGAGTGAGCACCCTGAGCTTCTCGCCCAGTACCAGGCCGAGACCCGTCTGGTGGAAGAACAGCACGATTCCGGCGGCCGCTCCCAACCGGCCGAGGAAAGTACGAAAGATGGCCCACGCCGCCACCAGAGCCCCAAATAGTGGGGCGAGCGACAGGAATCGTACCGATGAGAGTGAATCGAGGCCCGACATGACCCCCACAGCTGCGAGCCAGGCAAAGCCCCCAACCTTTGTCGCCACAAAGTCGATCGTCTCACCGTATTCGACCGTTGTGGCGGGCAAGCCGCCGGCTGTGAGGATTTCATCCAGATCCGCGGCATAGCCCCACGACGACACCCTCGCCGGCAGATCTCCGAGCGCGATCAGCACGTAGCTGGCGACGACGACGCTCAACACCCAGAGCACAGCCACCGATGGCCACTCGAAGCGATACGCCCGGACGGCGGCAACGCCGATAGCGAAATCGCGCCGCAGCGCCGTGCGCGCCGTGACTGCGAGGACGCTGGTGACAGCGACATTGCCAACCACAATCACAGTCGGCGTGGCGGCACCGATCGCAATGAGCCCCATACCCAGGAGCATCATCTGGGCGATCGAGAGCGCAACCGCCGTCGCCAACCGCGCCGACAATGGCCGCAGCTCGCGCAGGAGGGGGATGTTCGCCGCAACCGCCCAGCCTGGGATGAGGTGGATGGCGGCGACGATGATGATGACGACTGCTGGGGGCATGACCTGGTTCCGGCTCCGACGATAGCCGGGGTCCGAATACCACCCACTCTGCGAATGGCGTTCCCGTCGCCAGGGACCACAACGGTCAGCTCGGGGGTCACTGAGTCTCCTTAGACTCTCGACAGTGACTGCTACAGACACCAAGACATCTGAGAGCGCCTCGACTCGGCGGCGAGTCGGTCTCGGCGTTGGGTTGGTCGCCTTCGTTCTACCGCTGCTGATAGACATCCCTGATCTGTCGGAAGCCGGCGAGCGGGTTTTGGCGGTCTTCCTCCTGGCGATCGTGCTCTGGGTGACGGAAGCGATTCCGCTATACGCGACCGCAGCACTTGTGATTCTGCTCGAGATCGTGATGGTGTCAGATCAAGCCGTCGTTGGCCTGCCGGACGGACTTGCGGTTCCCGAGTACCGGACTTTCTTCAATGCATTGGCTCATCCGGTGCTCATGTTGTTCTTGGGAGGGTTCTTCTTGGCTCGCGGCTCCTCCAAATACCGGTTGGATCGCGCCCTCGCCGGCGTGCTTCTGAAACCGTTTGGGGATCGGCCGGCGATGATCATGCTCGGCCTCATGTTGATCACGGCGGGCTTTTCGATGTTCATGAGCAACATGGCGACCACCGCCACGATGATCGCTGTCGTGCTGCCGGTTGTCGCCAAACTGGACCCAGCTGACCGGCTGCGCCCGGCGCTGATTCTCTCGATACCGGTGGCGGCCAACATCGGGGGTATGGGCACGCCGGTCGGCACACCACCGAACGCGATAGCGGTCGGGCAGCTGGCTTCAGCCGGGATCGAAGTGAGTTTCGCCAAGTGGATGGCGCTGGCGGTACCCGGGGTCGTCGTTCTTCTCTTGGTCGCTTGGTGGCTCATGGGGCGGGCATTCCCGACCGTGACCGAGAGTATCGATCTCGGGATGAAGGCCGACTTCGATCGGTCCAATGCGGCCAAGATCTTCTACGTGACGTTCGCCGTCACGGTTGCCCTGTGGCTCACCGAGGCGGTCCATGGCCTGCCTTCAGGCGTGACCGGTTTCCTGCCCGTTGTCGTGTTGCTGGCGACTGGTCTGTTTGGAGCCGAGGACCTACGGCGGGTGCAGTGGGATGTGCTCTGGCTGGTTGCTGGTGGGATCGCGCTCGGCGTCGGTGTGGCGCAATCGGGGCTCGACGAGTGGCTGGTTGGCCGAGTGGCCTGGGAGAACTTCGGCTCGATTGCCATCGTCGCCTTGCTGGCGGCTGTGGCACTGGTCCTCAGTACGGTCATCTCGAACAGCGCGGCCGCCAACCTGTTGGTGCCCTTGGGTCTGAGCATGGCTTTGTCTCCGGCCGTGGACGTCGATCCTCTGCTGGCTGGATTCTTCATAGCGATAGGCGCTTCTTTGGCGATGGCGCTGCCGATAAGCACACCGACTAACGCGGTGGCATACAGCACTGGTGAAGTCAGCACCCGTGATATGGCACGGGTCGGCCTCATCGTTGGAGCTGTGGGGTTGGTCGTATTCCTGCTATCACCGCTGTTCTGGTCGGCGGTGGGACTGACATGAGCGATCGCGGCTGGACCGATGCGTTCAAGGGGTTTCTGTCAAACCACGAGCTGACAGATGAGGAACTCGAACTGGCACTGATCGACGAGCTCGACGCAGTGCTCGGAAACCTGGAGCGGCGCAACGTACCGGCCGGCACGGTGATCCTGCGGTCGGGGGACGGGGTAGACGCTATCCGCATCGTTGTGTCGGGAAGTGTGCGGCTCTCGCTCCCGATCGATGACGAACTCACGACCTTCCACTCCCGTACGGCAGGTCGCATCATCGGATTGATGTCGATTCCATACGGCGCGCCGGCATTCTTCACTGTGACGGCCAAAACGGAGCTGGCATTTCTCGAGGTGACCGCTCAGGAGCTCGACAGCGCTCTCGTATCGAATCCATCGCTTGCCTCTCACTTCGTCTCGGTCTTGTTGCGGTCAATGGCGCGACGTAATCGTCGTAGCGTTGAGCTGCAGACGCTCGTCCGGGAATTGGCTGCCTCCCTCGCCGAGGAGAAGGACCGGCTGCAATCGACGCTCGATGAGCTGCGCCGCACCCAAGGACGCCTGATCGAATCTGAGAAGTTGGCGACCCTCGGTCAGCTAGCTGCGGGAATCGGGCATGAGCTGAACAATCCGACCGCGGCTGCAGCGCGGGCCGCCGCCTACGTCCGTGTCGATGCTGAGGCAATTGCCCTCGCTCGACGTGATGGCACCGATCTGGCGGCGATGCTCCATGCCGGATTCGATCAAGCTCCTCGTTCGACAGCAAACGAGAGAGCCTCCCGCCGCAGGCTGGCCGCCGCTCTCAACGACTCGGCGCTCGCCGGGCGACTCGTCCGGATTGGCATCGATGAGGCTGCCCAATACGAAGCAGCCGTGGCCGGCTTCTCGGATCAGGAATCCAGACTGACGGAACTCGAGAATCACTACCGGCTCGGTTCGTCCTTGCGCACCATTGCTTCGTCTGCGCAGCGGATCGCCTCACTGGTGCGCGGCGTCAAGGCGTTGGCGAGGACCGACGCCCGCTGGCTCGACTCTCTCGACGTGCACGAAGGCATGGAGGAGTCGCTGTTGCTTCTCAGCCACGAGATGCGCGACGTGACAATCGAACGTGATTACGAGGATCTGCCCGCGATCAGTGGATCGCCCGGTGAGCTGAGCCAGGTTTGGACCAACCTGTTCAGCAACGCCGTGCAAGCAATGGATTCGGGCGGGACCCTGCGCATCGAGACACGAAGGGTCGACTCGGGTTCCATCGAGGTACGTGTGATCGACTCGGGCTGTGGAATCCCGCAGGAGAATCTCGAGAGGATCTTCGAACCATCGTTCACTACTAGGGAGGGCCACGTTGAGTTCGGACTCGGCCTTGGACTTCAGATCACTCGGGATCTCGTTGACCGCCACAAGGGCACGGTTACTGTCGAGTCCCGCCCTGGTCGTACCTGTTTCACAGTGGTCCTCCCGATCGGGAAGGCTCGCCCGGCACCAATCGACACGATCTCAGAAGGAGTGGACACGTGAGCAGCCTGGTAATTCTTGTTGTTGAGGACGAGCCGGGGGTGCGGGATGCGGTCATCCGCGATCTTGAATCGTTCGAGCCACTATTCCGAATCGAACCAGCTGAGGACGCCACTGATGCAAAGGCTGCGTTGGAGGAGTGCGCCGCCGACGGCGTCCGGGTGGCGCTAATCGTCGCCGACCACCTACTTCCCGGGCAGCACGGCACCGAGTTCCTGATTGAGGTCAATCAGTCTGACGAGGGCAAGCACATCAAGAAGGTCCTGCTCACAGGCCAGGCGGGACATGACGACACCATTCGTGCAATCAACCAGGCCGGTCTCGACTATTACGTCGCCAAACCGTGGTCCGGCGCCGACCTCATCTCGGTCGTGAGCAAACAACTCACCGACTACGTCCTCGAAGAGTCCGGCGACCTGTTGCCATACGTTTCAATACTCGATGGCTCCCGCCTCCTGGAAGCCATCGCCGAACGAGGCATCTAGGACACCCCGACGATCCCCCGGATCGGCAGAATTGAGCATCCCCCGTCTCCCTTGGCACCGCCGCTCCGAAGTTCCCCGAATGGGGAACCCCTGATTTGATAGAACCTGATCCTTTGTTTATTATCTCGCTCCGCGCACCAGCGATCCCGCTGGCGCGCACTACTTCTGAGAACTAGCCAGCGGCTGCAGTCGTGCCGTCGCTGCCCGAGACCAAACCCGTGAAGTACCCCCTGGGGGCACCTCTCACCAGGTGGTCGGATCGAGCTACGGCTCGCTGCGACGCCTGGGCGGGGACCAACCCACCGATAGTCAGGATTCGCAAAGTGGCAGACGAGCACAGAATCAGAATTCGTCTCAAGGCCTACGACCACAGCGTCGTTGACGAATCCGCGCGCAAAATCGCCGAGACGGTGCTTCGCACGCAGGCCAAGATCAAGGGCCCGGTGCCATTGCCGACCCGAATTCACCGCTACACGGTCATTCGTGGACCCCACGTTCACAAGACGAGCCGTGAGCACTTCGAAATGCGCATCCACAAGCGCCTGATCGACATCCTCGAGCCGACCCCCAAGACAGTTGACTCCCTGATGCGCCTCGATCTTCCCGCCGGCGTGGAAGTCGAGATCAAAACATGAAAGCGATTCTCGGCGAGAAGCTCGGTATGACGCAGATCTTCGATGACGAGTCGAGCGCCATCCCGGTAACGGTCATCAAGGCTGGACCGGTGAGGATCACGCAGATCAAGCGTGCCGCCACAGATGGCTACGACGCTATCCAGATTGCGTTCAAGGAACTCGCCCAGGTGAACGGCCCCCAGGCGGGGCACTTTGCCAAGGCCGGAGTTACACCGGCCAAGCACATCGTCGAAGTTCCGGTCGAAGAGATCGACTCGTACAAGCTGGGCCAAGAGATTTCAGTTGGCGACTTGTTTACGGCCGGACAGAAGGCCGACGTCACGGGCATTTCGCGAGGCAAAGGATTTGCCGGCGTCATGAAGCGGCACAATTTCAAGGGCCAGCCTGCCAGCCACGGCGCTCACAAGGTCCACCGTGCTCCTGGCGCAATCGGCGCCTGCGCAACTCCGGCGAGGGTCTTCAAGGGCAAGCGAATGCCGGGCCGGATGGGCAGCGAGCGTACAACGATCATGAACCTCGACGTGGTGCAGGTCGATGCCGAACGTGATTTGCTGATGGTCCGGGGCGCCGTTCCGGGCCCCAAAGGATCAGTCGTGGTTATCCGTGAGGCGGTGAAGGCAAATGGCTGAGTTGACCGCAGACCTCTACAGCGCCGACGGAGCCAAGAAAGGCACCGTCGAGCTAAACGAGGCCATCTTCGGCATCGAACCCAACAAAGCTGTCATGCACCAAGTGGTGACGGCCCAGTTGGCCGCGGCCCGCGCTGGTACCCACTCGACCAAGACCAGGTCGGAAGTTCGTGGTGGCGGACGCAAGCCGTGGCGTCAGAAGGGTCTCGGCCGTGCCCGTCACGGTTCGATCCGCTCGCCCCAGTGGGCCGGCGGTGGGGTGGCTCACGGTCCCAAGCCGCGCGACTACTCGCAACGGACTCCGAAGAAGATGCGGCGACTCGCTTTGCGCAGCGCTCTGTCGGATCGGGCGTCCAACGGCAAGATCAAGGTTGTCGAAACCTTCGACATCTGGGAGACGCCAAAAACCAAGAACGCAGTCGCTTTGCTCGAAGCCATGGAACTCACCGGCAAGGTCCTGCTCATCGCCGAGGATCATGAGCGGGTGGCTATCAAGTCCTTCCGCAACCTGGGCGACGTCATCGCGTCGAACCTTGGCCAGGCCAACACATACGACATTCTGTGGGCCGACACCGTCATCATGAGCCAGGGAACATTGGCGCTCGGTCAGGCCGCACCCCGGGGAACCGAGGAGCACGCCGCGCAGGCCCAGGAGAAGTCAGAAGTCAGAAGTCAGAAGCCAGAAGCCGAAGTGGCTGAAGCTGACGCCTCAGTTTCTGAAGATTCGATTGACTCACCGGACAGTGTTGATTCACCGGACAGTGTTGATTCACCGGACACGGCCGAATCCGCCGACTCTGTTGATTCCCCGGACACAGAAGGGGATGAGTCATGAAGACGAAGAACCCACGCGATGTAATCCTCGAACCGGTCGTATCGGAGAAGTCCTACGACCTGATCCAGGATTACAACACCTACACGTTCATCGTGGACCCACGCACCAACAAGACGGAGATCAAGCAGGCTGTTGCCGAGATCTTCGACGTTCGGGTTGTGTCAGTGAACACGATCAACCGCAAGGGAAAGCGCAAGCGCACCGGCTACAAATACGGGACGCGCAAAAGTACCAAGCGAGCACTTGTCACGCTCGCCATTGGCGACTCCATCGACATTTTCGAGGTCTGAAATGGCAGTAAAGAAGCTCAAGCCGAC
>JAAELU010000110.1 GCA_024226255.1 bacterium
ACCGTAACCGAGGATTGCGGTCAGGAGGTTGTTGAAATCGTGGGCTACGCCACCGGCCAGGCGCCCCAGAGATTCCATCTTCTGGGCCTGGCGCAACCGATCTTCCAGCCGTCGCTGCTCGGTGACGTCCCTCTGGATGCCGACGTGGTGGGTCACTTCGCCGCCCTTGCCGCGCAACGGCTGCACCTTCCACCACATCACCAACTCGGTACCGTCCTTGGCAGTGGCGCGGTGCTCGCCGATCAGCGTACGGCCCGAGGTCAGCTCGGTGTAGTAACGCTTCGCCTTTTCAGGACTGAGGTCGGGGCTCTTCAACATCGAAGTCGACTGCCCCACGAGCTCCTCGGCGGTGTAGCCGCTCATCTCGGTGAACGCCGTGTTGACGTAGACGATCACCGAGCCGCTCGGATCGTGAATATCAGCGGTGCAGATCATGATCGCGTCGGTGGATTGCTCAACCGCCGACTCCAATAGCCGCAACCTCTCCTTGGCGTTTGACATCGCCCCCACAGGATAATCGATGCCGCCCCAGAAACTCGAGCCTGAGGCTGGACTTTCTGGCTGATCCTTCCCTATGGGAGGGAGTTCGACTCCCTCCCCGCAAATCC
>JAAELU010000111.1 GCA_024226255.1 bacterium
ACTCCACCTACAGCCACCACATGAAGGACGCGCTGTTCATGATGCCCACGGCCCGGGTGCTGGCCAATGTGGTGGATCAGCTCGACGGCATCGACATGGCCGACAGCGACACCAAGGGTGACCCCTACGAATACATGCTCGGCAAGATCGCCACCGCCGGGCAGAACGGCCAGTTCCGCACCCCGCGCCACATCATCCGGCTGATGGTGGAGATGACCGCGCCCACGCCAAAAGACGTGATCTGCGACCCCGCCTGCGGCACAGCCGGTTTCCTCATCGCGGCCTCGGAGCATCTGGTCGAGCATCACAGCGACACCATCTACAAGGATGTGGCCGCCCGTCGTCGCTTCAACGACCATACCTTCCACGGCTACGATTTCGATAACACCATGCTGCGCATCGGCAGTATGAACATGTTGCTGCACGGCGTGGAAAACCCCGACATCCGCTACAAGGATTCGCTGGCCCAGACCGACGCCGACGACGCCGAGAAATACTCGCTGATCCTTGCCAATCCGCCCTTTGCCGGCAGCCTCGACTATGAGTCCACCGCCAAAGACCTGCAGCGGATCGCCAAGACCAAGAAGACCGAGCTACTCTTTCTCGCCCTGTTCCTGCGCCTCCTGCAGATTGGCGGCCGCGCGGCGGTCATCGTTCCCGACGGGGTGCTCTTTGGATCGAGCAAGGCGCACAAGACTTTGCGGAAAATCCTGATCGAGGAGCAGAGGCTCGACGCCATCGTCTCCATGCCCTC
>JAAELU010000112.1 GCA_024226255.1 bacterium
GTGTCGGAAGCGTAGGACCAATGGATACTCGTCGGTGCTCCGCGGGATGGCGGTAGCGGCTTTGCGGCCTCGAATAACCGCTCCTTGGGCAGGCGAGATTCTGGTGCCGCGGCGAATTGCCGTGCTAGCGCGACCGCTAGAGGCCGGCGAGATAGTGCGTCGAGATGTCTCCCGAACTCAACGCGCTCGGGTACACGGCGATCTCATCGAGGGTTCCGCTGAAGTAGTACTGGTCTCCAAAGCGGGCACCATCGTGATAGCGAGCCCAGTCCCATTGAGATGCGATTGCGGAGCGACCGTGCGGGTAGAGCTGGCCGATGCCGCCGCTGTCGCTGTCGGCCAGTGCCCCGTTGACGTAGAGGCTGAAAGTGTTCGTTGGCTGATCGAACACCATGACAACGTGATATGTCGCACCGGCCACCACCGGCGATGACAAGAAGACCGGTCCCCAGGGAGTATCGCCGCCGCTGCTCGACGTGTTGTACGCGCCGGTGTGGATCTGCCCATTCATCAGGTAGATGTTGAGGCCTCGCGAGATCGATCCCTGTTCAAGCAGGACTTGACGGGCGGCGACATCGTCTGCGTTGAACCACAGTTCGATGGTCTTGGTCAGCGCCGGGCTTGCCTGGTTGAGCTCCACCGAGTTCACCAGGTGGATCGTGTCGTTGATGCCGTCGAAGGAAGCGGCAGTATCTGCATCTGAAATCAAAGGGGTCGTCCCGAGTGTCGGCGATCCCATGTACGTGTTGTTGTTGCCGCCCAGTTCATCAATGACTGCAGTTCCTGAAGCCTCGCCGAGCCTCCAGTGGACCGAGGCCCCGTCGCCTAGAACGACGTCTCGATATGGTGGACCAACGGCATTGTTGATGGTTACCGCGACGGGAGTGGCCGTGCTGGTGGTGACATCGGAGTCGGTCGCCCTGGCGGTGATGGTGGCCGGCCCGTCAACTTCGGCGGTTGTGTCCCAGACGTACTCGTATCGAGAGATCCCGGGGAGCCATGTCGTTGGGTTCCAGGTGGCCCCGCTGTCGGTTGAGACTTCGACGGTGAGCGTCCCGATCGGATCGTCATCCGTGGCGTTGACCAGAACCGCAACTGAGCCGGCCACAGTCGCCCCTCCGGCAGGAGAAGTGATGCTCACCGACGGAGTCACTGGTCCCGTAGAGGCGCCCAGAGCGTGATGATTGGCGACAGCGGTGGCGTCCAGCGCGATCGGATAGAGGGCTACCTCATCGATAGTGCCTGCGACGTAATACAAATTGCCGGATTTGGCGCCGTCGTGGTAGCGAGCCCAGTCCCATTGGGCTCCGATTGCCGACCGGCCATGGTTGTGCAGCTCGCCAACGCCGTTCCCGCTGTCGGCAAGACTGCCGTCCAGGTACAGGCTGAAGGTGTCGGTGGGTTGGTCGAACACAATCACGGCGTGATGGGCTGACCCGGAGCTGACCGGGGTGGACAGGAAGACAGGCCCCCAGGGGGTGTCGCCGCCACTGTCGTTTGTGTTGTAGACCCCTGCGTAGAGGAAACCATTCAAGACGTAGAGGCTGAGGCCTCGCGCGATGGAACCCTGCTCATAGAGCATTTGACGCGGCGTCGTCGAGTTGAGGTTGAACCACACTTCGATCGACTTGGTGAAATAGGGTCCGCCTTGATTGATCTCGGCTGAATTGACCAGGTGAATCGTGTCGTCGACTCCATCGAAGGCAACGGCAGCGTCACCTCCAACGATCAGGCCGGAGGCACCAAGCCCGGGGCTACCTAGATACTGAGCGTTGTTGGTGCCGAATAGATCGACGGCCGTTGTCCCTGCAGTATCGGCAAGTTGCCAGTAGACGTTGGCTCCGTCAGCAACGACGGTGTCGGGATAAGAGCCCGTCGGGTTGTTGCTGATGTTGACGTTGATGGTGGCGGCGAAAGCAGTATTCGTATCGGAGTCAGTGGCTCTGGCCTCGACAGTGGCGGGGCCATCCGGAAGCGTGGTCGTATCCCACGGAAGTTGGTAGCGGAAGGCTCCACCGTTCCAGGGCGCTGCCGTCCACGTCGTGCCCCCGTCGGTGGAAACATCGACATTGAGCGTCCCAACGGCGTCGTCGTCGGTTGCGTTCACTGCGATGGTCGTCGTTCCCGAGACCACCGAGCCCCCGGCCGGCGAGGTGATTGTGACAGTCGGGTTGACTCCGGGGGCACCGTGGACAGGGGACGTGCCCGTGTCTGTGTAGGTCCCGGAGACTGAGATGAATTCCCAGCTGTAGCTGTCAGGGAGTAGGTACAACTTGAGGACACCGTGGTCACCGAAGTGGCGTTCATCCGAGAGCGGCGAGGCCGACTGCAGCTCGGTGCGCGGAGTTATGCCGCCGGTTCCAACGAGGAACTCGCGAATGCCGTTGGTTGCGTCGGCTGCTCCGGACGCATCGAGCGGAACATATCGCTCGTAGTGATGTTCGTGCCCCGATAGGACGATTTCGGCCCCGTGCTCATAGAGGGCCTGCCAAAACGGTTGCATGAGGACGTTGTCCGTGTAGGCGTTCTTGGACCAGCGCGGATGGTGCCAATAGGCCACGACGTTCTTGTCCGAATTGGCCGCAAGGTCTCCTCGCAGCCATTGCTCCTGAGCGCCACCCGCTGCACAGCCGCCGGCGATCTGAGTGCAGTTGGAATTGAGCGCAATGGCGTGCCACTCGGGGCTGATGTCGTACGAGTAGTAGCCCTTCGTCGGATCCCCGGCCGCAGTTCCGAAGTAGCCGTAATAGCCGGTGGCTCCGGGTGTCAGGTATTCGTGGTTGCCTACTGCGGGGTTGATGAGAGCCTTGTGCTGGCCCCAAGCGTCATCGAAGCAGACAAATTCGGCGGGGGCACCGTTGGGGTACGTTGTGTCGCCGAGAGTTGCGATGAGCCCGGTTTCCGCAGCGAAGATCGTGTCGAGCAACGCTCCAGTCGCGTTATCCGAAGTCAGGTCACACCTGGAGATGTCGCCGGCCGTGACCAACAGCGCAGGATCAGCGATGTTGTCGATGGTGACGTTGATTTGGGTGGCGTTGGTGGTGTTGGTGTCGGAGTCGGTGGCGCGGGCGTCGATGGTTCCTGGGCCGTCGGGTTCGACGGTGGTGTCCCAGGGATACTCGTAGCGTGAGTTGGCGGCGTTCCAGGTAGCTGGAGTCCAGGTAGCTCCGTTGTCGGTGGAGA
>JAAELU010000113.1 GCA_024226255.1 bacterium
CCAGTCCGAACACTGGCAATGTCAGGGCACGCGTCCTCCAGGACGGCATCACCGGCTATGTCGATCCAAATAATGGGTCGGCACTCAATCAGGAGTATCACTACGCCATTACTTGGGTAGAAACGGCCGGCGTTGTCACCATCAAGGGATACCTGGATGGCACGCTAATTGATACCGACACAGGTCCCCCATCAGCTTCTGTGGGTGCCTTGCATATCGGCGGTTCCAACGGGAATAGCGGTGCCAACGGAATCTATGGAGACTTCCGCATCTATGACACTGCGCTCAGCGATGCGGAGGTGGCGGTAATCGCGACGCCGGGCCCCGACGCCATCCTGGTCCTGAAGATCGGCCAGAGCGGCGGAACCCTCGACTTCGAGTGGAACAGCCTCGACGGCATGCAATACGACCTGCTCAGCAGCACCGACCTCACGACCGATCCCGCCACCACCTGGCTTCCTTACAACGACGGGGTCAACCCCGCCTACGAGGACATCCCCGCCACCGGGACGACCACCACCCTCTCCGGCGTGCTGCAGGTCGGCCCGACCCGCTTCTTCGTGCTGATCGAGGAGCCGATCCCACCGCTGCTCGAGGAGAACTTCGATAGTGGTGACGGGAGCTTCACCGTGGCCACCGACTCGGGCACCCCCTGGGCGCATGGTGGCCCGGATTCCAGCGGTGCCGGCGGCGATGTCACCACCGGCAACGGCGACTCGCCCAAGTGCTGGGCCACCAACCTGGGTACCTACGCGGGCGGCGCCGGCGACGAGGGATTCTTCGCCGACTCCACCGTGACCCGTCTGCGCTC
>JAAELU010000114.1 GCA_024226255.1 bacterium
GGTCGAGACGATCGCCATCGAGGGATTTGTCCGCGCCGTTGGCAAATTGGCGAACGGCGTGGACGCTCCGTGCCTGCTCGTCACTGTCGGCGTCTTTTACTTGGTCCGACGACAGGCCCTCCTCGTCGAACCAGAAGACGTCGGCGTCACTTCCGCCCCAGAGCGCGTCGCTCGCATCGGCGTCGATGCTCACCAGGCTGTCCTTGCCGCTTTCGCCGTAGAGGCTATCGCTGCCCGAACCGGCGTAGAGCAGGTCGTCGCCGACGCCACCTCGAAGCGTATCGTCGCCTCTCCCGCCATAAAGCTCGTCGTTGCCATGGTAGGCCTCGAGATAGTCGATTCCGGCGCCGCCAAACATTCGGTCGTGACCGCTTCCGCCGTAGAGATTGTCGTGCCCGTCATCGCCAAACATCTCGTCGTTCCCGTAGCCACCGATGAGGGTATCGTTGTCGATCCCTCCTCGGAGTTCATCGCCCTCGGTGCCGCCGTCCAAGTAGTCGTTGGCCCCGGGTCCAGCCGGCGAATGATCGGCCCTATCGTCGCGACGTGACCGGTGTGAGCGTGGCAAGACGAGCGCTCGCTGATGCCATTGAGGGAATGCGGGAGGGTTTGGAGGGAGTTGAAATGATAGATGACAATTAACTAATGACCAATCTGATTCCGGTATGCGCGGTATTTGTCATTAGTTATTGGTCAATCTTCAATTGTCATTCGGGTCGCGCCACCTTGAGGTGCGAGGAGTTAGTCAGCCATCGATGTTCACCGGGTGAGGCGGGATTCCGGCGGCCTGAAGGCGGGCCTGGTACTCGGTTGGGGTCTCGCCGGGGGTGGGCCAGACGGTGCTGGGGGTGTGGGAGCGGATCATCCACGTGAGAACTTTGGCGGCGAGAGCGGTCTTCGTGGTGGCGAGATTGTTCCTTTGCTGGGGATCCTTTTCGAGGTCGTAGAGTTCGACGGCGCCACCTTTCGTGCGGTGGGCGAAGTACCTTCCGGTGCGGATGGCCTGGCTTCCACCGTATTCCCAGTAGAGGTATTCGTGTTGTCTTTGGGCGGCGGGTTTGCCGATGAGGGTGGGGAGAATGGAGACGCCGTCGGTGGAGGGGAGGTCCGCGACCGGGATACCAGCGACTTCGGCGGCCGTGGGGAGGAAATCCCAGAAGGCCCAGGGGTGGTCGCTGACCTGGCCGGCTTCGATCACCCCCGGCCAGCGGGCGATGGCGGGAACGCGGAAGGCGCCGTCGTAGCTCTCGCCTTTGAGGCCGCGGGTGGGGCCGTAGCTGTTGAAGTGATCGCCGATGGTGGTGACGGATTTGTCGCGGTCGTAACCGTCGTTGCAGTGACCGTTGTCGGCGGCGAAGACGATGAGGGTGTTGTCGTCGAGATCGAGTTTTTCGAGAAGGGCGAGGACATCGCCGACGGCGTCGTCGAGGCGGGTCACCATTCCAGCCCATTCCTTGGCTCCGATGGCCCAGTCTTTATCTTTGTAGGGACCGAGTTCGGGGACGATCAGGGGGCCGTGGGGAATGGTGGGGGCGAGGTAGAGAAAAAAGGGCTGCGCCCGATCTTTCTTGGCATGCCGCCGAATGAAGTCCAGGGATTTGGCGTGGATGAGGTCAAAGGAATACTGGGCGTCGTTGGGGTTCTCGATGCCGTTGGGGCGGACGCGGCCCTGGTCGTCGTAGGGGCTCTGCGGCTTGTGATCGTGGCCGGCGTGTTTGGGGAAGTCGACTTTGGAGGTGTCGTTCCAAAGATAGGCCGGATAGTAGGAGTGCGCCTTGCGCTGGTTGAGGTAGCCGAAGAATTCGTCGAAGCCCTGCTGGGTGGGGACGGCGTCGGGTTGGCCGGAGAGGCCGAGGCCCCACTTGCCGAAGAGGCCGGTGGCGTAGCCGGCCTCGTGGAGAACTTCGGCAACGGTGACGTCGTCCTTGAAGAGGCCTTCACGGTAACCCTTGTAAGCGTTGCCGCGGACGCGGGCGTGGCCGGGGTGGAGACCCTGCATGAGACAGGAGCGCGAGGGTGCGCAGACGGAGTTGCCGGCGTAGGCGTTGGTGAAGCGCATGCCCTCGGCGGCGATGCGATCGATGTTAGGGGTGAAGATTTGTTCCTGGCCGTAGCAGCCAAGGTCGCCCCAGCCGAGATCATCGGAGAGGATAAGGATGATGTTGGGCCTGGTGCCTTTGAGTGCCTTGCTAGAGTCAGCGTTCGCGCTGAGCGAAGCGAGCAGTGCTAGAATCAAAGCCACCGTGCCA
>JAAELU010000115.1 GCA_024226255.1 bacterium
CGGCACGGTCGATATCTTCGACATCCTGAAGATCAAGCTCGACGGGCTGTTCGGCGCCGGGGCCTATGCCGACATTCCCGAGCGGGGCGTCGAAGGAGACGGCCAGGCCACGTTGACCCACGACCCGGCCACCGGCGAGCTGACCCTGGCCAACGAGGGTGATCTGGAGACGCTGTTCGTCACCTCCGATGGAAGCCTGTTCGAGCAGGGCTCACAGAACGCGGCGATCGGCGACTTCATCCAGCTCGACGCCAACCTCTACGGAGCAATCTCGTTCAGCGCACCGCTGAAGGACGGGCTGCTCGGCCTCTTGCAGGCCGGCATACCCGAGGACGTTTTGCGTGGAGATCTGACCGTGACCGAGGTCGTGCCGGGCGGCGCCGAGGTCGACTTGATCTACGTTCCCGAGCCGGCCACGGTGCTGATGTTGGCCATCGCCTCGGCGGGGCTGTTGGCGTGGCAACGCCGCAGGCGGGCAGCCTGACAACTACTAACTGAGCTTTTGCAAACTCAGGTTAATCCCAACTTGGCGACGACATGGTCATAGCTTCGCGATTTCTCGGTAACTTGCTCGATAGCCCAGGCCAGTGTAGTCCGCAGGGTCTCGCCGAGCATGGCGCGACAGGCTTCGCCGATGGTCGTCAGCCGACAGAGAGCCCAGTCCTTCGCATGGCCCTGTTTGAGTTGGCTAGTGAGCAGGCTGTACGCCAGCATGACCAGGTACATGTGCCGTGTCTGGCCCTGGCCGCTGCGAAGCTGACAGTCTCCCATGCCAAGCTCTTGCTTGCCATCCCGATGATAGGTCTCCGTGCCTGTCCAGCGATGTCGATAGACCCGCAGAATCCGACACACTTCC
>JAAELU010000116.1 GCA_024226255.1 bacterium
ACAAGATGCCGGGTGCGCGCTTCTTCCCCGACGCCCGCATGAATTGGGCGGAGAACCTGTTGCGCCGGCGCGACGACAGTGTCGCCATCGTGTTTTGGGGCGAGGACCAGGTGAAGCGGGAGATGAGCTGGGCCGAGCTGTACGGTGCTGTTTCGCGCTTGCAGCGGGCGTTCCGCGCGGCCGGACTTGTGCCTGGCGACCGGGTTGCGGCCTACATGCCCAACATGCCAGAGACCGTGGTCACCATGCTGGCGGCGACCAGCCTGGGCGCGACCTTCGCCTCGGCATCACCCGATTTCGGGGTCCGAGGCGTGCTCGACCGGTTCGGGCAAATCTCACCGAAATTCCTGATCTGCGCCGACGGCTATCACTACGCGGGCAAGAGCCATTCCTCGCTCGACAAACTACCCGACATCCTGGCCGGCATGGCCTCGGTCGAGCGCGCCATCGTCGTGCCCTATATCGATGAAATCCCCGACCTTGGCGGCATCGACAAGGCGGTATCCCTGGCCGATTTCGTCGCGCCCCACGCGGCCGGCGAGATTGACTTTCCCGCCTTCGAGTTCAATCACCCGCTTTACATAATGTTTTCATCGGGCACCACCGGGGCGCCCAAATGCATCGTCCACGGCGCCGGCGGGACGCTATTGAAGCACCTGGCCGAGCACCGGCTGATGGGCGACATCAAGTCCGGCGACCGGGTCTTCTGGTTCACCACCTGCGGCTGGATGATGTGGAACTGGCTGGTCGGCTCTCTAGCCTCGGAAGCGACGCTGCTGCTCTATGACGGCTCGCCGTTCCATCCCGACGGTAACGTGATCTACGACTTCGCCCAGGCCACCGGTATGAACTTCCTCGGCACTTCGGCCAAGTTTATCGACGCTTGCAACAAGGCTGGGATCGAGCCAGCCAAAACCCACGATCTCTCGGCGGTCAGGACGATCGCATCGACCGGCTCGCCGTTGGTGCCCGAGGGCTTCGATTACGTTTATACGAAGATCAAGGCTGACGCCCATCTGGTATCGGTATCGGGTGGCACCGATCTATTAGGCTGCTTTGTCGGCGGCAACCCGATCGGCCCGGTGTGGCGGGGCGAGATCCAGGCGCGTTGTCTGGGCATGGCGATCGAGGCGTTCGACGACAACGGCCAGCCGGTGCGCGGTGACAAAGGTGAGCTGGTGTGCACGCGGGCTTTCCCTTCGATGCCACTGGGGTTCTGGGACGATGAAGATGGCGCGCGCTACCACGCTGCCTATTACGACAAATATCCCAACGTCTGGTGCCACGGCGATTGGGTCGAGATCACCGAGCGCGGCGGCATGGTCATCTATGGCCGCTCGGACGCCACGCTCAACCCCGGCGGCGTGCGCATCGGCACCGCCGAGATCTACCGCCAGGTCGAGAAGATCGACGCGGTGATGGAGAGCCTGGTAATCGGCCAGGATTGGCAAGGCGACACCAGGGTCGTGCTGTTCGTCGTACTGCGCGAGGGAGTTACGCTTGACGCAGCGCTCGAGGACACGATCCGCAAAACCATCCGCGCCGACGCGACGCCGCGCCACGTGCCCGCGCGTATCGTCCAGGTGCCCGACATCCCACGCACCAAGTCGAACAAGATCGTCGAGCTGGCCGTGCGCGACATCGTCCACGGCCGACCGATCAAGAATCGCGAGGCCTTGCTCAACCCCGAGGCGCTCGATCATTTCGCGAATTTGAAGGAGCTGGCGAGTTAGGGAGCACCGGGTACCCACCATCCATCCTTCGAGACACTCGCTACGCTCGTTCCTCAGGATGAAGGCGTAGAGGGGATAATGGGAGCTTCATCCTGAGGAGCCCCGAAGGGGCGTCTCGAAGGGCAAAGCTCCGCGCGCATACCCCCGTCCCGCATGGCTGCCTCCCAAGCTAGCCATTGACGGAGCCGCCCGCGCTACCGAGATTAACCTCAACACAAAACAGCACGATCGGGAAGGACACGCGACATGATCGAGGTCTATTACTGGCCCACTCCCAACGGCCACAAGGTCACCATGTTTCTCGAGGAGACCAGCACGCCGTATGAGATCAAGCCGGTCAATATCGGCAAGGGCGAGCAGTTCGAACCCGGCTTCCTGAAGATATCGCCCAACAACCGCATGCCGGCGATCATCGATACCGAACCGGCGGGCGGCGGCGAACCAATCCCGGTGTTCGAATCCGGTGCGATCCTGGTCTATCTCGGCGAAAAAACCGGCCAATTCCTACCGACCGATTCGCGTAAGCGCGCAGCAACGCTGGAATGGTTGTTTTGGCAGATGGGCGGGCTCGGTCCGATGGCCGGGCAGAACCATCATTTCAACATCTACGCGCCCGAGGACATAACCTACGCCAAGGACCGTTACACCAACGAGACCAACCGGCTCTATGGGGTTATGGACA
>JAAELU010000117.1 GCA_024226255.1 bacterium
CCTGGGATGCGTTGTGGTCCGGCTGCACAAATCGGACAAACACACGATGGTTCGACCGGGCTTGCTAGTCGAGGCAATATCGACTTGACTCGATTATAGGGTGTGCTCTATATTGACGGTATGGGTTGGGAAATCAACGGTACCGACGAGTTCGCCGAATGGTTCGGAGAGCTACCCGTGGCCCTCCAGGACCATGTGATCGCCGCCGTTGAGCTCCTTGCCGAACACGGGCCTGGGCTCGATCGGCCGCTGGTTGATCGAATCAAGGGCTCGAAGTACCACAACATGAAAGAGCTGCGGCCTAGGGGAGCGGCCAAGAATCTCCGGGTGCTGTTCATATTCGACCCGAGGCGGGAGGCGATCCTGCTCACTGGGGGCGACAAGAGCGGCAACTGGGATGCTTGGTACGCAGAGGCGATCCCTGAGGCGGAGCGACTCTATGAAGAGTATTTGGGCTACTTGAGGGCCGAGGGGACCCTCGACGGAACGGGATGATGAAAGGAGTACGACTAATGGCACACCGCAAGTTCAATGACATCGTTGGCGAGATCGGCCCCGATCGTCGTGCCGATATTGATGAGATCAAGGATGAGTACCGGGCGGATGCCGTTGCGTTCAATCTCGCCGAGCTACGACGGCACCGGCACCTCACCCAAGTCGAACTCGCCGAACGGCTCGAGCGCGCCCAAG
>JAAELU010000118.1 GCA_024226255.1 bacterium
CAACGCTTCACCCTGTGGGTGCCGAAAACTCGTCCGTGTGCTGTGAACAGGGGTTTCGCTGGACGCGACCCAGGTAGCGCGGGGTGTCGAGATGCCACTGATATCAGCTTGTGGGGGCCGAATATCCGGTCGTAGGCGCTGATCAGGGGAAACGCAGCCGAGGCTAACCGACTGTGTCCCGTATTCTCTACCGCCTCATCGCTATGCTCGCCTGTCTCGCGGTCCGCTCTGGTCGTTCCAAAGAACTCGAGATCATCGTGCTCCGCCACCAACTCACCGTCCTACGTCGCCAGATCAACCGACCCACGATCAACGAAGACGACCGGACCCTGCTCGGCGCCATCGCCGCCGCTCTCCCCCGGCCACGAAGAACCGGCTGGATCGTCACACCCGACACCCTGCTCAAGTGGCACCGTCGCCGCATCGCCCGTCACTGGACACATGCCACGCGAGGACCGGGACGCCCACGAACCTCGGACCAGGTCCGCCGACTCGTCCTGCGCCTCGCCGCCGAGAATCCGACCTGGGGATACCGCCGCATCCACGGCGAACTGGCCGGCCTCGGCCACCGGATCGCTTCGTCGACCGTGTGGGAGATCCTCAAAGCCAGCGGCATCGATCCAGCGCAGGAGCGATCCGAGGTCACCTGGTCGCAGTTCCTCCGCTCTCAGGCCGCCGTGGCCTGCGACTTCTTCACCGTCGACACCGCCCTGCTCCGCCGCTACTACGTGCTGTTCTTCATCCACGTCCCCACCCGGCAAGTGTTCTACGCCGGTGTCACCGCCAACCCGACGGGAGCCCGGACGACACAAGCCGCCCGAAACCTTTTCCTCCGCCATGCCGACCATCTCGCCGATTCACGAGCCCTCGTTCGAGACCGGGGCAGCCAGTTCATCGACACCTTCGACGAGATCTTCCGAACCGAGGGCCTCAAGATCCTCAAGACGCCCGTCCGCACACCTGTGGCCAACGCCTTCGCTGAACGCTGGATCGGGACCATCCGCCGCGAACTCCTCGACCGCACCATCATCTGGAACCAAGGCCAACTCGAACGCTTGGTCATCGACTACATCGAGCACTACAACACCCACCGGCCCCACCGCACTCTCAACCAGCAACCACCGCTCGCGAGCAGTCGATCAAGTCCCCCGGCTCCTCGTCATCTCCGAGTCGTGAAATCAACCCGGTGCGGCGGCCTCATCCACGAGTACCGAAACGCAGCCTGACCAGCCACGACGCAATATTCGGCCCCCACAGGGTCAGAACCTCCGCCACTTCGGGATCGTCGTCGCCTTTGCCTTGGCAATGGAGATCATCGAGCCGTCGACAAACGCCGGTCAGTTGAGCCTGTCTGACTCGCTTGGGATCGGATCGTCTCCCCATCGGTCGGATCCTACGACGTGGGTGCGCCAGGCCGGGAGTGACCCCGCGGGGTGGTTCCATCTACTGACGGGGCCAGAGGTTCAGTATGGGGGCACCGCCACCGATGATCCCGCCGACCAGTGTCATGATCAGCCCCCACCCGACGCTCGCCCGCACGTACTGGTTGGATGTTTCAGCGGCGAGCCGCGCAATGTCCGTCATGTCGTAGGCCGCCACCAGGGTGATCCCGGCGCCGAGCACGATGGCGACCCATTGACCCAGTCTAGACGGTGCCATCAAGCTGATCATTACCCCGGCGATAGCGGCTACCAGTGTCGGAATTCCGTCGCCGGTGGTCCCAGCCACGGAGATTGAGCTGAAGACGGTTGCCACCGTGACCCACGGGCCGAACGATCCCACGATCACGAGTCCGAACCCGACTGGTGCCGCCCACTTCGCCGGTCCCAGGTCCTTCGCCTGAGATGGAGGGGGCTGCGGAATCGCATTGCCGGTGGCCTGTTGGGCCCAAGAAAGATCGGGTGGGTGGGGGGCAGGGTCGCATCGGTTGATGGCGGTCTCAACGTCGGCGGCCCACTTCTGGGTTGCGGGATCCTTGGGCCAGTCCAGGGCATAGCGGCGGGCGAGGAAACGAAGTCGAGTCCGATCGGGTGGGGCGACCGTCTCGAGGCTGTCGGCCGCCAGTTGGGCGAGCCGCCGCATCTCGGCCTCTTCGTCGGGCGTCAGGGGCACAGCGGGACCCTACGACACGGCGAGCGGGCCCCACCGACACCGTAGACAATCCCGACTATGCCAACGGCCAGATCGTCGCCACTGATGGCGGCCAAGGCTACGACCACATCAACAACGCCCGCGCCACCCTCGAGAAGGTCATGGCCGGCGACTTCAGCGGGCCAATCAATCAGACCGACTGACCGCTGGCGTTGGCACCAGCGAACCCCAGAGGCCAAGATCGCATCCGATGACACGAGACCTGCGACCCGTTGCCTCCGCGTTCTTCGCCCTGGCGACCGTCCTGATGCTGCTCGCCCACTCCCCGGCGTCCGCCGGAGCAGCGGCCAATTCTTGGCCCCACGAGATTGTGAATGGATTCGCCACCCCGGACGGCTCCGGCTTCTGGCTGACGTATGCAGACGGGACAGTCGAGACTCACGGATCTGCTCAGCATCTAGGGGACGTATCGTCGCTACCCCTGGCTGGGCCAGTCGTAGGAGGCGCCGCTCACCCCAGCGGCAACGGCTACTG
>JAAELU010000119.1 GCA_024226255.1 bacterium
GGTGTGAGGGTTGATGTCCTTGCCGCTCGCCGCGTCGAGGCCGATCAGGTTGGTGTAAGCCTCCGCCGCTTCGTCCTTCTCGACAATGTCGTAGAGATTGGCGCCCAAGGTCAACTTGTCGGGCGAGTCGACAAACCACAAGGCCGAGCGGTTATAAAGCAAGACCCGGTGGTCCATGTCACAAACGATAACGCCTTCGGACAGATCACGCAGCACTGCCTCGAGACGGGCCACGGTTGCCTCGGCATTGGCGCGCGCCGCGGCCATGCTGGCCGTGGTTTCGCGGCGGGTACGGCCCAGGATCTCGGCCAGATGGGTCACCGCGTCGGGCAGACCCCCCAACCCCTCGACCTCGTGGAAGCGCGGGTCGGCCGCAGCGGGCGCATTGGCAAAACGCGCGACCTCGCGGGTCAACACATCAACCCGGCGTCTGACGCCGAGATACCAGATCCACCAGATCCCGGCGCACAACAGAAAGCCGAACAGCGCGGCGACAAGAGCTACCCAATTGGACATGAACGCAATAATAACGGTTCAGCCGGCCCGCGTCTTGTGTAGGGCTTCAGGGTGTACCCTTTTCTGCGCCATTGCCTTAGCGCCACTCCTCGGCTAGACAGCCGCCAAATCCTCAACCTATGAAGCGGAGCGATGGCTTCCCCAATGGCTTCTTACGAATACATCTACACCATGAAGGGCCTGTCGAAGGCCTTCCCCGGCGGCAAGTCGGTCCTCAAGGATATCTGGCTGTCGTTCCTGCCGGGCGCCAAGATCGGTGTCTTGGGCCTGAATGGCGCCGGCAAGTCGACGCTACTGCGCATCATGGCCGGCCTCGATGACCAATATGATGGCGAGGCTTGGCCCGCCGACGGCGTCAAGGTTGGGTTCCTGCCTCAGGAACCCGAGCTCGATCCCGACAAGACTGTCGGGGACAACGTCATGGACGGCGTCGCCGAAACCAAGGCGTTGCTCGACCGGTTCAACGACGTATCGATGCGTTTCGCCGAGGAGCTTACCGACGACGAGATGAACGATCTGATCGCCGAGCAGGCGGAGCTTCAGGATCAAATCGACGCGGCCAACGCCTGGGAGCTCGAGCGCACGGTGGAAATCGCCATGGACGCGCTGCGCTGTCCGCCTGGCGACGCCGATGTGACCACTTTATCGGGCGGTGAGCGGCGGCGGGTCGCGCTGTGCCGGTTATTGTTGTCGCGCCCGGACATGTTGCTGCTTGACGAGCCGACCAACCATCTCGACGCCGAATCAGTGGCTTGGCTCGAGCGGTTTCTGCACGAATATCCGGGCACCGTGGTGGCGGTTACCCACGATCGATATTTTCTCGACAACGTCGCCGGTTGGATTCTCGAGCTCGACCGGGGTCACGGGATCCCCTGGAAAGGCAATTATTCGTCCTGGCTCGAGCAGAAAAAGCAGCGGTTCGAGCAGGAGGGCAAAGAGGAAGCGTCGCGCCAACGCACGCTGCAGCACGAATTGGAATGGATCAATGCGTCGCCGCGCGCCCGTCAGGCCAAGAGCAAGGCGCGGATCAAGGCCTATGAAACCATGCTGATCGAGGCCACCGAGCGGCCCTCCGGTACCGCGCGGATCTTTATTCCGCCGGGACCGCGCCTGGGCGATGTGGTGGTGGAAGCCGATCATGTGTCGAAAGGCTACGGCGATAAATTGCTGGTCGAGGATATGAACTTCAAGCTGCCGCCGGGCGGGATCGTCGGCGTGGTTGGTCCCAA
>JAAELU010000120.1 GCA_024226255.1 bacterium
CGGTCGACACCGCGGCGCACGAGAAGGTCATCGACGACCGCACCAAGATCGTTGGCAACCCCGGCGGGTGCCACGTGACCGGCGCCATCGGACCGATCGCCGAGATCACGGCCGCGGCGCGCGCCGTCGGCGCCATCGTCGTTATGGACGGAGCCCAGTCGGTGCCGCACACCGCTACCGATGTGTCACAGCTCGACGTCGACTTCCTGGCGTTCAGCGCCCACAAGATGCTTGGCCCGACAGGAATCGGAGCACTGTGGGGCAGGCCGGAGATCCTCGACGAGATGAGCCCGGTTGAAGGCGGCGGCGAGATGATCACCGACGTGGGTCTCTACGAGTCGCGTTATGCGCCCGTGCCCCACAAGTTTGAGGCCGGGACTCCTGCGATTGCACAAGCGGTCGGTTGGGGGGCCGCGGTCGACTACCTCACCAAGATCGGGATGGAGGAAGTCCGCCGTCACGAAATCGAGATCACCCAGTACGCCATGGAGCGCCTCGAAGAGATCCCGGACCTGACTATCTACGGGCCCACCGACATGTCAAAGCGAGGCGGTGCCGTCAGCTTCGAACTCGGCGACATCCACGCCCATGATCTGGCGACGATCCTCGATCAAGACGGGGTAGCCGTCCGAGCCGGCCACCACTGCGCCAAGCCGCTGATGCGCTACCTCGAGGTCCCGGCCACTGCCCGGGCCTCGTTCTACGTCTACAACATCAAAGAAGACGTCGACCAACTAGTGGCAGGCCTATGGACGGCCCGCAAGCTGTTCGGCCTGGACTGATCCCCTCGTCTGTTGTGCTTATCGCGAGCCAATAGCGCGTTCTAGGCACAACAGACGAGTGTGCGACGCTTGCTACGGGCCAAGAAGCTGCTTGGCGGCGTTGCCGGCCCTGTTGTTCAGGTTGGCTTGGCCGCAGACCAGGATGAGCTCAGCCAACTCGGCCTCGCTGTAATGAGCACGAAGCTCGCCGACTAGGTCGGGGTCGAGATCGTGGCTGGCGCCGCACATCGCGTCTGCCAGATGCAGAGCTGCTTGGGTCGGCTCGTCGAAGACCGCCATCCAAGCCTCCGGGTCATTGAGAGCGTCGAGCTCAGCCTCGGAAATACCTCGTCGTCTCGCCGAGACGACATGCCCGCTCATTCAGGTGGGGCACCGGTTCACGATTGAGCTGCGGAGGAAGATCAGCTCCTTGAGGCGAGGGGGAACTGCACGGTCCTCTGACCACAGTGCGGTCCCAAATGACTTATACGGCTGTGCGGTCCCATCGACGAGGGCGAGGGTGTAGGCCAGCGGCGCCCCGGACAGTTTGAAGCGGATACTCATCGGCAATGAGTATGGCCCATGAGGACGAAGTGAGCACGTCGATGGGCGGCACGGTCATCGACGCGGCCGGGACTACGGGCAAATGTGCCTTGCCGCTGCCCTTCCGGTGGACCAAGCTGGACTCATGAATGTTGGTGAGGCGATCGTTCGCCTGCTGGAGGGTTACGGGGTCGACACGGTCTTCGGCATCCCCGGAGTCCACACCCTCGATCTGTATCGCGGCCTGGGCACCAGCTCGATCCGCCACATTCAGCCGCGCAATGAGATGGGAGCCGGCTACATGGCAGACGGCTATGCCCGCGCCAGTGGAAGGCCCGGGGTGTGCCTGGTGATCACCGGTCCCGGATTGACGAACGTGCTGACCCCAATGGGGCAAGCCTTCGCCGATTCAGTGCCAATGCTGGTCATCTCCAGTTCGCCTCCGTCGGAAACTCTGGGCCAGGGGTGGGGAATGCTCCACGAGATCTCCGATCAGGTGGCTCTGACCGATGCCATCACCGGATTCTCAGCGATCGCCATGACGCCCGGCGAAGTCCCTGACCTGATCGCTCGCGCCTTCGCGTTGTTCGCCACAGGGCGTCCCCGGCCGGTCCACATCACTGTGCCGATCGATGTACTCGCCATGGAGGCAGGTGACGGATGGGGAGTGGCCCAGCCGCCGGCACCACCCGACGTCGACACATCGGCGGTGGCCGCCGCGGCCGATCTATTGCGATCCGCCGACAACCCGCTCCTCTATTTGGGCAGCGGGGCCCGCGGCGCCGGCAAGGACCTTCAGGCGATCGCCGAACTGCTGCAGGCGGCAGTCGTCACCACCAACGGAGGCAAAGGCGTCATCTCCGACGAACACCCACTCAACCTCGGCACAACGGTGATTCGCCCGACGGTGCAGCGCGTTGTGAACGCCGCTGACGTTGTACTGGCTGTCGGCACCGAGCTCGGCAACACCGACCATTTCGCAGGGACCAAATTGGAGCTGACCGGCGAGCTGATTCGAATCGATATCGATCCAGCCAAGATCAGCGATTTGTACGACGCTGCCCTCGGAATCGTTGGAGACGCTCCCCCAATCGTGGCCGCGCTGCGCCACGCCCTGGCCGATGTTCCCGGGCGGCGCAGCCGAGACGGCGAGATCGCCGAGATCCGCTCCGCGGCACTGTCCGAGATGGGATTCAGACAGCATCAACACCTCAGGCTTCTGGGGTCACTGCGGCGTGCCGCGCCCGTCGACACCATCGTCTATGCGGACATGACTCAGCTGGCCTACACCGGTTCATTTGGATTCCATGCCTACGAGGAACGCCAGTGGCTGTACCCGGCCGGGTTCTGCACCCTCGGGCCGGCATTGCCGGGGGCCATCGGCGCCAAACTCGCCAGACCTGACGCCCCGGTAATCGCCATTGCCGGCGATGGTGGATTCATGTTCACGGTCCAGGAACTCGTGACAGGAGCTGAGCTCGGCCTGCCCATTCCCATCGTCCTCTGGAACAACCATGGCTATCAGCAGATCCGAGGAGACATGAAGCAGCTGGGAATTGAGGCGATCGGCGTCAGCGGCCTCAATCCCAACTTCATGGCACTAGCCCAGGCCATGCATTGCCACGGAGTGCGTCCGGCCGATGGCGCCGAGTTCGAGGCGGCGATCGCTGCCGCCTTGCGAGCCGATCGTCCAACGATCATCGAGGTCACCGAAGACGCCGACTGGCTGGTCGCGGACTGACTGCGCTGATCCGACTTGCCGGGTTCGCCGGAACGTTGCTGGCGCGGATCTGGATTGGCCGGCTGATTCAAGAAGTCACCACCAGAGAAAACACATTCTTCGAGCCCACACTTGCGGCGGCGGGCCTGATCGCTGTCGCAGCCACGGCTACGTGCCTGGCCTTCGCCGGTCTGTGGCGCCAACGCGAAAAGTCCCCGGGAAATACCGCGGCAATCATCTGGGCCGGCAACGCCACTACGTGGGCAGTGGCGCTGGCGCTGCCTTTCATCACGGTGACGGCGATCTCCTAGGGCCTACTACCGTGAATGGCTCCCAGCAGAACACGCAATAGATGTCCACGCCCGCTTCGACAACCCAACACTCGGCACTGTCCCGCCGCCATTTCACCGCGGTTATGTCGATGGTCATGGCCATGGGGGCGTTGGCCATCGACCTGATGCTCCCGGCGTTCGACGAGATCCGCGATCACTTCGGTCTGGCTTCGGACTCCACGCGAGCCGCCCAGATCGTCACGACGTTTCTCCTCGGGATGGCCCTCGCCCAGTTCTTCTACGGTCCCCTCGCCGACCGCTTCGGCCGCAAGCCAGTCCTGTACGCCGGGTTTCTGATTTACGGGATCGGAGCGCTCGGGTCCCTGTTCGCTCCCACACTCGACCTGTTGCTGGTGAGCCGTTTTGTGTGGGGCGTAGGCTCGGCGGGGCCGCGGGTCGTGGCGATTTCGATTGTGAGAGATTCGTTCTCCGGTGAGCAGATGTCGAAGGCGATGTCGTACATCATGGCCGTCTTCATCATGGTGCCGGTTCTGGCCCCGAGCGTCGGAGCCGGCCTCATCGCGGTGTTCCCGTGGCAGTCGGTGTTCGTGTTCTGCATTGTCTTTGTTGTCGTCATGGCGGTGTGGACGCGAGTTCTTCCCGAAACACTCGATCCAGCGAATCGCCTCCCCATCGACAGGGCGGCGATCACAGGGGCGGTTCGTGACGTGGTCACCAATCGCCACACGTTTGGATACACCATGGCCATGACCATGACGTTTGGGGCCTTCTCGTCTTATCTCGCCAGCTCGGAACGGATCTTCGGCGAGATCTACGGCAAGCCCGACCTGTTCCCATTCATCTTTGGCGGGGCGGCTCTGGTCATGGGAGTGGGGATCCTCACCAATGCCAGGTTGGTCGAACGGATCGGTGCCCGCCGCATCGTCCACATTGTGCTGATCGGCTACGTCATCGTGGCGTTGCTGTGGACGCTCGTGACGGTGTCGAGTGATGGCAATCCGAGTTTCTGGATATTCATGGCCGGTCTATTGACCATGCTGATCCTCCACGCACTTCTCATCCCCAACTTCAACACGATCGCGATGCTCCCAATGGGTCACATTGCCGGGACGGCATCGGCGGTTGTTGGAACAATCTCGCTCGCCGGCGGCGCTCTGATTGGATCGGTCATCGACAGCCGCTTTGAGGAATCCGTGAGTCCGCTGGTGTTCGGATTCGCACTTCTCGGGGTGCTCGCCTTCGGCTTCATCCTGCGGGCGGAACGCGGACGGCTCTTTGCCGGCCCGGAACCCAGCCCCGAGCTGGATGCGCAGAGTTCGACAGTTGCCTAGCTAGGCGCCCGCGTTAGCTACATCTCATGGCGCGCCGCTCCCCAAATGGCGGGACACCATTTCGGCGGCCTCGATCAGATGTCGGCCAATGGCCTCTTGATCTGCATCGCCGGGGAATCGGTAGCTCGGACCGTAGAGGTTGATGGCAGCGACAATCCGACCACTGGCGTCACGGATCGGCGCGGCGGCGCCGTTGATGCCCTCGGCCCAGGCCTCGTAGGTCCATGCAATCCCCTCGGCCGCCGCACTCTGGATCAGACTCTTCAAGAGAGTCGGCTCCACAACCGTGGCGGCCGTGGCTTTTTCCAAATCACCTGCGAGAAAGCTGTCGAGCGCCTCGATCTCGAGGCCACCCAGGAGCACGTATCCGGCGGCCGTCGTGTGGGCGGCGAAACGCTGACCCGTCCAATCCTGCACCTGGACCGGGTGAGAGCCTTGCACCTGACCAACGTAGAGAACCGAATGGCCGTCGGGGACGGCCAACCCGGCGTCCTCGCCGACCCGATCGACCATTTGACGCAGATAGGGCCGAGCGATGGCGCTGAGTTCAGCGACACCCACTGCCGGTTGGACGATGGCACGCATCTCGGGGCCGATCGAATACAGGCCTTCGCTCACCCTGTCGACGACGCCGACTCCCACCATCGTGGAGAGAAGCCGACTGACAGTACTCTTCGGCAGTCCCGTCTCCTTCGCCACCAACGCAAGAGGTACCGACGCGCCGTGCAACGCGATAGCTCGCAAAACGGCGAATGCTCGCTCCACCGATTGGATCGTATCTGAGCGTTCCATCAGAACTCGTTGACACCCAAGACTCGTTGGCCCTAATTTAGTCAGGATTCTGCATAGCAGACCATTCCGCATTGCGGAACGTGTTCGTTGTGATTGAAGAAGCCCCATGGGGACGGCTAGTGCACTTTTGTTCACCAGCGGCATCGGCCACACCAAACGAGCATGCAGAGAACGCCCGGTGCGGGCCTGATTAAGCACAACGAACGGCAGAGGAGGAGGACCATGAGCGGCGTAATCGTCACCTGTGCAGTCACCGGGGGGTCGCACACCCCGACTATGAACAGCGACATCCCGATCACTGTGGACGAACACATCGATCAATCCGTGGCTGCAGCGGAAGCCGGCGCCTCGGTCATACACATTCACGCCAGAGATCCCCACGACGGACGGCCGGTATCGGATCCGGCGGTCTTCCGCGAGTACTGCAGCGGCATCAAGGAACGCAGCGACGCCGTCATCTCGATCACAACCGGTGGCGCTACGGGCCAAACCATCGAGGAGCGGCTCCGGGTAATCAAGGAGCTGCGCCCCGAACTGGCCACCTGCAACCTCGGCACTATGAACTACGGCCTGTTCCAAATGATCCCCAAGTACGAGGGGCGCTGGAAGTACGACTGGGAAGAGCCGTTCCTCGCCAGCACCAAGTGGGAGCCGTTCGTCAACAACTTTGGCGACATCGAGTACATGCTGACGCAGCTCGCCGAGGAGACCGGGTGTCGCTTCGAGTTCGAGGCGTACGACATCTCTCACCTCTATACCCTCGCCTACTTCGCCGACCAGGGCCTGGTGAAGGGTCCCATCTTTGTGCAATTCGTCATGGGAACGTTCGGCGGCATCGGGCCCGACATCGAGAACGTCGTGGCGATGAAGACGGCGGCCGATCGGCTGTTCGGCAAGGACATCGAGTGGTCGATCCTCGGCGGCGGCCGTCATCAGTTCGACCTGGTTACCGCAGGCGCCACCATGGGCGGCAACGTGCGCGTCGGCCTCGAGGACGGCCTCTATCTGCGCAAGGGCAAGCTGGCCGAGTCGAACGCCGAGCAGGTCGAAAAGATCGTCCGCATCCTCGGCGAACTGTCGCGCGAGCCGGCAACACCAGAGGAAACGAGGGAACGCCTCGACCTCAAGGGTCTCGACGCGGTGAACTTCTAGCAGTGGCCTATCGAACCGAGATCGAGACTTTCGGCGTGGTCGGCTGTGGCGTCATCGGCGCCGGATGGGCCGCAAGAGCACTCGGGCGCGGTATCGACGTGGTCGCGTGGGACTTGGCGCCGCACGCCGAGGAACGGACCAGAGCCGCCATCGAACGAGCCTGGCCGGCCGTACGCAAGATGGGGACATACCCGGGTGCGGACCCGACTCGGATCCGCTTCCTCGACTCCATCGCCGAAGTCGGTGCCGCAGCCGACTTCATCCAGGAGTCTGCGCCCGAGAACACGACGCTGAAACAGACGCTGCTCGCCGAAGTCGACGCCGACACTCCCCCGGATGTGATCATCGCCACCAGCACTTCCGGTCTCTTGATGAGTGAGCTGGCCGCCAACTGCGCCGATCCCGAACGGATCGTCGTCGGCCACCCCTTCAATCCGGTGTACCTCCTCCCCCTGTGTGAGGTCGTTGGAGGCCAGAACACGGCTCCCGATGCCATCGCGGCAGCCATGGCGGTGTACGACTTCCTCGACATGAAGCCGCTGCACGTACGCCATGAGATCGATGGGCACTTGTCCGACCGGCTCCAGGAGGCCATGTGGCGCGAGATCCTCCACATCGTCAACGACGGGTCTGCCACCACCGGCGAACTCGACGACGCCGTCGTCTACGGACCCGGTCTGCGCTGGGCGGCCATGGGAACCAACCTCATCTTCCACTTGGCGGGCGGGCAGGACGGAATGCGACACATGCTTCACCAATTCGGCCCGGCCCTCGAGCTGCCCTGGGCGAACATGGAGGCACCAGAGCTAACTGATGAACTGATCGATGCCATGGTCGATGGCACCCAAGTCCAGGCGGCCGGACGGTCGATCGAAGAACTCGAACGCCTCCGTGATGACTCCCTCATCGCCGTCACCAAGGCGCTGCGGGCGGTCGACATCGGAGCCGGCAAGATCTTCGCCCAACGTGAGGCGCGCCGTTTCGACCACGGCGCGGTCCGGTGGCAACCGGGCGACACCATCGAGGGACCACTGGAGTTGTATCGCTGCCAGGTGGAACCGGAGTGGGTCGACTACAACGATCACATGACGGAGGCGGCGTTCCTCACTGCGTTCGGTTGGGCCTCAGACGCGCTCTTCCGCTACATGGGTGATGACGAGGGTTATCGAGCGGCGGAGAATTCGTTCTACACCGTTGAGAGCCACATCAACTACCGGCGGGAAGCGCTCCTCGACGATCCATTGCGATTCACGACGCAGATCCTTGGACTCGACGACAAACGGCTCCACTTCTTTCACGAGATGTACAACGAAGACACCGGCGAGCTGTTGTGCACCACCGAACAGATGCTGGTTCACGTTGATATGGGCACGGCCCGGTCGGCGCCGATCCAGCCGGGACCCAAGCAGGTGCTCGATGCGATATGGGACAGCCACCAGCACCTCCCAAGACCTGAGAATGTTGGGCGAGTTATGGAGGTACCGAAGTGAGGAAGTCGTATTACGAAGCACGTGGACGCGCGGATCGGGACGCCAGTGACCGTCTCCTCCCCCGTTGCACGCCGCTTTGGGCGGGCAACATTTGGGGGAGGTGGGCTGCCCTGCGGGCAGCTTGGGAGGGGGAAGCTAGGGGCGCGACAACACCGTGTTGCGGGTCGGCGGACACCCGACCGCCGCCAGTTCTCGGCCCACAGGCACTTCGCGACAGGACGCAACGTCCACCTTGTCTACTACTTCCGCGGCCCCCCTCGGCTCGCAAAGCCTCGCCACTCCCCCCAAGCGTGACCCGTCCAGAGCGACGTGTCACGGGGGGAGAGACTTGCTCATGAACTTTGATCTGACCGACGAACAGAAGCTCATTGTGCAGACAACTCGGGAGTTTGTGGAGCGGGAGTTGTTGCCGCACGAGGCAGACGTGGAGAAGAACGATCACGTCCCGGCGGAGCTCGTGGAGTCGATCAAGGCCAAAGCGATTGCCGCTGGGATCTATTCGCCCAATATGCCCGAGGAGTACGGCGGCGGCGGTCTCGACAGCTTCACGATGGCCCTCGTCGAGCGCGAACTGGGCGCAGCCAGCTACGCCCTCAACTACATCGTGGCCCGGCCCTCGAACATCCTGTTGGCCTGCGAGGGCGAGCAGATTGAGCGTTACTTGATCCCCACCATCACCGGCGAGCGCTACGACTGTTTGGCGATGTCGGAGCCCGATGCCGGGTCTGATGTCCGAGGCATGAAATGTGCCGCGGTTCGCGACGGCGACGACTACGTCATCAACGGCACCAAACACTTCATCAGCCACGCCGACATGGCCGACTACGTGATCTTGTTCGTAGCAACCGGCGAAGAGGAAACACCCCGAGGCATCAAGAAAAAGATCACATCGTTCCTGGTCGACATGGGCACGCCCGGCTTCGAGATGCTCCCCGGCTACAACGCGGTCTCCAACAAGGGCTACCACAACTTCATCCTCAACTTCGACGACTGCAGGATTCCGGCTGCCAACGTCCTCGGCGAGGAGCACAAAGGATTCGACGTCGCCAACGAATGGTTAGGAGCAACTCGGCTCCAGGTGGCCGCCATCTGCCTCGGGCGGGCACGTCGCGCCATCGAGCTGTCGACCGAGTGGGCGGCGTCGCGCGAACAGTTCGGACAGAAGATCGGCAAGTTCCAAGGGGTCTCGTTCAAGCTCGCCGACATGCAGACGCAGTACGAGGCTGCCGAGCTGCTCACATTTCGTGCTGCATGGAAAGATGGCCAAGGCACGATGACAGATAGCGATGCCGCGATGGCGAAGGTGTTCGCTACTGAAATGTGCCAGTTCGTGACAGACGAAGCGATCCAGATCTTCGGGGGCATGGGCCTCATGGACGAACTGCCTCTGGAACGGTTCTGGCGTGACACTCGGGTCGATCGGATCTGGGACGGCACGTCCGAGATTCAGCGCCACATAATCTCGCGCTCGATGTTGCGCCCACTGGGGGCTTGAGATGAGTGCTGCCACCACGTTCCGAGCGCTCCACGAACGGGACGGCGCGTTCGTCATGCCGAACCCCTGGAACGTCGGCTCAACCCGACTCCTCGAGTCCCTGGGCTTCGAAGCGCTAGCGACGACCAGTTCGGGCCACGCGTACTCGATGGGGCGGGCCGACGGAGTCCGCGCCGTGAGCCGCGACGAGGCTTTGCAGCACGCCGCTGAGCTGAGCGCGGCAACACCGCTGCCGATCAACGGAGATCTCGAACGAGGCTACGGCGACACGCCGGAGGAAGTCGCTGAGACGATCAAGCTGGCTGCTGCTGCCGGCTTGGCGGGCGGATCGATTGAAGATTCCACCGGCGACTCCGCCAACCCCATCTACGACCTGGGCCTGGCAACGGAGCGCATCGAGGCGGCGGTCGAGGCCGCCCGCGGCATTCCCACGGACTTCGTTCTGACCGCTCGGGCGGAGAACTTCTTGCACGACCGGCCCCATCTCGATGACACGGTTCGCCGCCTACAAGCGTTCCAGGAAGCTGGAGCCGACGTCCTGTACGCGCCGGGAATTGCAGATATCGACACTATGCGCCAGCTCGTCGCTGCCGTAGACCGTCCCGTCAATGCGCTGGCCCGCCCCCATTGGACCGTAGGTGAACTCGAGGAGGTCGGCGTCAAGCGCATCAGCATCGGCGGTGCTTTGGCCGTGGCCTCCTTCGCTGCGTTGCTGCGCGGCGCCCGAGAGATCCTCGACGAAGGCACGTTCACGTATGTGCGGGAGATCCCCGACGGCTTCGACCTGGACGATCTGTTCTCGGCGCCATGAACCTGGACCGAGTCCTCAACCCGCGCTCGATCGCATTCATCGGAGGCCGCCAGGCTGAACTCGCCATCGAACAGTGCGACATGCTCGGATTCGACGGTGAAATCTGGGGAGTGCACCCGACACGAACCTCAATGGCGGGTCGCCCGACTTTCCGCTCGGTGGACGAGCTTCCCAGAGCGCCCGACGCCGCATTCGTTGCGGTTAACCGACATGAGACCGTCGAAGTCGTGACGGCGCTCGCCAGGCTGGAAGCCGGCGGTGCCATTTGTTACGCGGCCGGGTTTGCCGAGGCCGGGGATGAAGGGATCGACCTGCAGCGCCGGCTGGTCGACCACAACATGCCCGTGATCGGCCCGAACTGCTACGGAATCATCAACGGCAAGTTGGGGGCTGCTCTGTGGCCGGACGTCCACGGAGTCGGCAAGCAGATTGAGCGCGGGGCCGCCTTGGTCACACAGTCGGGCAACATCGCCCTGAACCTCACGATGAACACCCGAGGCCTCGACTTCACGTACGTCCTCTCGCTGGGAAACCAGGCGGGAGTTCGCATCGAGGATTGTGTAGCCCATCTCGCCGCCGACCCTGCGGTCGCCGTGATCGGGGTCCACGCCGAATCAATCATCGACCCGGTCGC
The DNA here is from genome assembly GCA_024226255.1 of bacterium. Taxonomy (GTDB): domain Bacteria; phylum Actinomycetota; class Acidimicrobiia; order Spongiisociales; family UBA5794; genus JAHEJX01. Next base: position 11,023 of record JAAELU010000120.1, read on the forward strand.
ATTCGGAGAGGCGGCAATCCTGGCGCACCGCCACAGCACCCCAATCGTCATGCTCAAGACCGGCGTGTCGGAGGTCGGAACGAGCATCGCGGCTTCGCACACCGCAGCGATCGCCAAACCGGCGGCGGTCTATCAAGCTCTATTCGACCGTTACGGCATCATCACCGTCGATTCGGTGAATCAGCTTGCCGCCACGCTGAGCCTTCTGGCGACCGTCGGACCTCTCGAGGGAGCCAGCATGGTCTCGCTGAGCTGCTCGGGCGGAGAGGCCTCATTGGTCGCCGATAGAGCGGCCGCCCACGGAATCGAGTTCGCCCGCTTCTCCCTCGAACAGGCGGGCCGGATCGAGGCGACTTTGTCGGACTTGGTGGCGATCACCAACCCCCTTGACTATCACACGTTCATCTGGGGTGACCAGGAGAAGCTCACTGCCTGTTTTACCGCCACGTTGGATGGGCCGGCCAACGCCGCAGTGCTGGTACTCGACTGGCCGACATCGGGTGACGCCGCAACGTGGTACCCCACTTTGGAGGCAATCGCCGCCGCTCACCGCGCAACCGGCACCCCCACGCTTGTTGCTGCCAGCCTGCCCGAGAACATGCCGGTGCCGGCCCGCGAACGCCTCAACCAGGACGGGATCGCGGTGGCCCACTCGGTCGACGAGGCACTCGAAGCGGTCGCCGGAGCCGCCGCCGCCGGACGTTGGCTGGCGGGCCCGCCTCCGCTCCTCCACGACGCGGCTCCGCTCCACCAGCACGCTACGGAAACACTGGACGAGGCCGACGCCAAGGCGTTACTCGCAGCCGCGGGCCTGACCGTCCCTCGCTCACGCCGCGGACTCCCGGAGGACATCAATGCCGTCGAACTGCGCTACCCGCTCGTGGCCAAGGCCTCGGGACTGGCCCATAAAACCGATGCCGGCGGCGTCATCGTCGGTATAGCCGACGAGGTCGGGCTCAGCGCCGCTATGGAGCGACTCGCCACACTGAGTGGTGAGGTCCTCGTCGAAGAACAGGTGACCGATGTTGTGGCTGAGCTTCTGGTTACCGTGCGCCGCGAACACCCGATAGGAACCGCGCTCATCGTGGGGTCCGGAGGCACCATGGTCGAGGTACTTGACGACACGGCGACAGCATTGCTGCCCATCAGCGACTCAGAGCTTCGCAATCTGCTCAGCCGACTCAAGATCGGAACCGTCCTCGCCGGACACCGGGGGCACCCGGCCGCCAACGAAGCCGCCATCACCACCACGATCTCTCATCTGGCGGCACTCATGGAGGCCCGCCCCGATATCGTTGAGATCGAGATCAACCCGCTGCTGGCGACCCCGACCGAGGCCATAGCCGTCGACGCTCTGATCACCCTGGGAGAGGAGACCCCATGACCCAACCCGACCCCGTACTCACTAGGCGCAATGGGGCGATCCTCGAGATCACAATCGATCGCCCCAAGGCCAACGCCATCGACGCCCCAACCAGTCAGCGGCTGAGCAGCGAATTCGAGAAGTTTCGCGACGATCCAGAACTGCGAGTCGCCATTCTTACCGGAGCCGGCGACCGGTTCTTCTCAGCTGGGTGGGATCTGAACGCCGCTGCCGCCGGTGAGGAGTTCGAGTCGGACTACGGGGCCGGAGGCTTCGGCGGTTTCGGCGAGCTGCCTCGACTCACCAAACCCGTGATTCTCGCCATCAATGGAATGGCAGTAGGCGGCGGTTTCGAAATGACAATGGCCGCCGACCTTGTCGTCGCCGCCGATCATGCGGTGTTCTTCCTGCCTGAGACCGGAATCGGGATAATCCCCGACGTGGGCAGCATCCGGTTGCCGAAGATGCTTCCGCGGCAGCTGGCCACCGAGATCCTCATTGCCGGGCGCCGCCTGGGTGCGGCGGAGGCGGAGAGGTGGGGCCTGGTTAATCGTGTGGTTCCGGGGCCGGAGTTGATGAGTGCCGCCCGTGAGCTGGCACAGTCCGTGGTTGACGTTGCCCCGTTGGCGGTCTCGGCCATCCTCGATCTGGTGGAGCGAACCGAGCATCTCAGCATCGAACAAGGCCTCACTCTGATGCGATCCGGCGATGTCGATATCTACGAGGCGATGCTCGTGAGCAATGACGCCGCCGAGGGCCCCAGATCATTCGTTGAGAAGCGCCCGCCGCGCTGGACCGGTCGATAGCCGCTCCGACTGCAATAGGATGTCGCTTCGGGCAGCTCCGTTGGGAATGCCACCACTGCGACAGCGTTACCAATAGGCACCAAAGAAAGCACCATGGCACTAGACGAGCTCTATAGAGAAGTGATTCTCGATCACTACCGCAATCCCCGGCGCAAGGGCGTACTCGAGGGCGATCACATCCACGCCGAGGGGCAGAACCCCTCGTGCGGCGACGAGTTCTCGCTCGATCTGCAGGTCGAGGGCGACGTGGTCGTCGATGTCGCCATTCAGGGCATCGGATGCTCGATCTCCCAGGCCTCCGGCTCGATGATGGCCGAGGCGCTGATCGGGAAGTCGCTGCCGGAAGTCACCGAGATGACCGACAAGTTCAAGGCGATGATGGGCATCGGCGAAGGCGACAATCCGGTGAATCCGGAGCGCCCGGGCTCAATTCTTGGCGACCTCGAGGCGCTGCAAGGAGTACGCAAGTTCCCGGTCCGGGTGAAGTGCGCCGACCTCCCGTGGACCACCCTTGAAGGCGCCCTCGAATCCGCCGCAGCGACGGCCTCTTAGAGAAAGCCACATTCGGCGGCTAGGCAGCCGGCTCACGCTCGGATTCGTCGCCATGTTCGACGACCAACCACGTGAGTAGAGCGAGCGCCACCACGTTGATCAGAACCGCCAGCATCGCGTTGGCGCCGAAACCGACACTCACGAAAATCCGAGTACCGAAGAACGCGGCCGCGGTTCTTCCGGCGCTGACCACCACCAGCAGCCAAGCCAGGTAGCGGGCTCTGGCGTGAGGCACCGCTTCCGAAGCCAACGGATACATGGAAACAATGGTGAACTCGAACGCGGCGAAGGCCAGTAGAGCTGCTCCCACACCAAGGACAATGCTGTCGCGGCCGACGGCCATCAATGCGTATCCGGTCGCTCCAACAATGAGTCCGGTCATTACGGCACGTTTTTTGCCCAGGCGGTCGGTGATGAGCGCCGTCAGCGATGAGCCGGACAGCTCGAAGAGGCCGATGAGTGCGGTCAGACCGGCGATGGCGCCGAGCTTGATGGCGAAGGCGTCCTCGAACCACGCGCCGAGCACTACGGATATAGACTCGGCCGCGGCGGAGAACAAACCCGCCACGATCATTAGGGCAATGCCTGACCTGGTGAGATTGAGTTTGCCTCGTTC